>CALAML010000184.1 GCA_937925845.1 uncultured Acidimicrobiales bacterium
CCACTGCCAACTCTCGAAGCCCAGGCCGCCGTTCTCCTCCGAGAGGTGCGAACCACCCAACGCCAGGGCCCCTACCGCCTCGCCGGTTGGTCCTCCGGCGGGCTGCTCGCCTGGGAGTTGGCCCGCCAGCTGCGAGCGGCAAACCAAGTGGTGGAACAGATCTACCTGATCGACACCTACCCCCGACCGGTCGACGGGTCACAGACAGCGGACATCATGTCCCCACCGATGGGTTCAGCCGACACCGATCCGGCGACGGTGAGTGGACCGACCCCGCAGGCCCCGAACCGAACCGATCGACCGAGCGACGGAAGGCGGTTGGGTCGCCTTGTCGGTATCGCCGGTGATATCGGTGGCCGGGCCCGGGACTTCCGTGAACGCAACGCGGAGGTCAACGTGGTCCAAGCCATCACCCGCCGTCAGCGCCAACGCGCCTTTTGGCGGCGAGCCAGCGTGTCGGCCGACCGCTACGTGCCCCAGCCACTCGGAGGCGCCAGCGCCGAGGCCGACGACGCGCTCCAGGTGATCTTCATCGCCGCCCGCGAGACCGACCCCGCCTTCACCATCAACCGCTGGCGCCGCATCCACCCGGCCCTCGAGGTGATCGAAGTCGACGGGGCCCACTCCAACGAGTCCCCCGACTTCTTCCTCAACGCCGACCGAGCCCCGCAGGCGGCCAACGCCATCACCCGGCAACTCAACCCGTGATCGTCACCATCGTGCGGTTCGCCCCCTCGGAGCAACCGCTCACCGCGAATGAGGCTAGAGAGCTTTTTCTCTCGAACGCGGCCAGTTACCTGGACGTCCCCGGGCTGGCGTGTAAGGCCTACCTCCGCAGCGACGACGGCCTCGTTGTTGGCGGCTGTTACTGGTGGACCGACCGAGCCAGCGCCGAGGCCAGGTTCAACGCCGACTGGCTGGCCGGAGTCACCGAGAAGTACGGCACCGCTCCCACCATCGAGTGGTTCGATGCCCCGGTGATCGTCGACGGCCGAGCCGGCGAAGTCATCAGCTGAAGCCAGCCCCGCCCAGCGCTACTCATCAGCCGACGTCGTGGCGGCAGCGGTACGGTCGTCGGAACGGTTCCTCAAGGCGATCCCGATGACTTCGATTCCACACTCGGCTTCGAACCAGTCCTCGACCTCATCCCAGTCCAGCGCTTCGAACACATCCTGAGCGCCTTGGGCCTGCCCACGGAACGCGCCCACCGGATCTTCGGCGGTTGAGGCATCGCCGAGGGCACCGGCCATTTCGGCTGATGCCTCCAGCATCTGCACCGCACTCTGAGGCGCTCCATCGCCGAGGCCAGCGGCGGCAGAGGCCAGCAGCTCCTCGGTGGTTTGGGCCAGAGCGGCATCCATATCCGGCAGATCCCCAGCCTCGAACAACACATCGGTGTTCTCGATAGCGCTGCTGATGTCAGCGCAGACCGACGCCGTATCGGCAACCGGCCCATCACCCGCATCGCCGTCGTCCTCCGCCAGGGTGCCGGCGCGGCCACCGCCAGCCTCGGCGCTGTCGGCGCTGTCTCCGCAGCCGGCCAGCCAAACGCATCCGGCGAGGGCGGCTACAATCACCATCCTTTGGAACGGCTTCATCGGGCGTCCTGTCGTGTGGCTAGTGTCCTGTCAGCAAAGTCATGTCACGAATTCGGCGGCCAGCAACGCGAAGCGTTGCCCGGCGCCCCTCCCGGCGTCCTCGAAAGCGCCATAACACCGAGTTGTAGCGGTTCTGCGTCTTGGGAGGGACACCGATAGCTCCCCGAATTCATCAACGGACTTCACTGACACGACACTAGGTCGGCGTGATGGCGGGCCATGTTGTTGGGGTAACTACGGGCGAAGTAGTTCCACAACTGCTCACCGTAAACTGCTGGCTTGTAACTGCTGGCCATGTCGCCAACACCCGCTTCGGTCTCTTCGCGCCTCGCCATCCACCCGGCTTGTTGGTGCCGGGGACTGGCGGCCACCGCGTCGACCAGATCCGGCGACAGCGGCAACGGCTCCAGTGCCGTGTCGAGTGATGGACCGTGGAAGTAGCCGGCGGAGAGACGCGGCGACTCGGTGATGACCCGATGGGGTGTGGCCAGCAGGTAGTTGCCGGTCATGGCCTGGAGCATCTCGCCGAGGTTGATCACAAAGCTGTTCTCGACCAGCGGCACCGGTATCCACCGGCCGGTTGGACTCTGCACCTCGAGACCCGGAGTGACCCCGGCGGCCAGGATGGTGAGAAAGCCGGCGTCGTGATGGGCATTCACCCCGGCTTGGCCAACCGGCGTAGGTGGATAGCTGATCAGCTTGGTGAGCGACATGCGCTCCATGCCAAAGACGTCGTCGATGTGGCCAGCCTCCAGCCCCAGGCCAACCGAGAGCACCCGGGTGAGCTCGATGGCCAGCTGGCCCATCCGGTCGAACCACTCCCGCAGCAGCGATTCGAACCCCGGCAGAACCTCATCATTCAACCACTGGTTCGGCCCCAACAGGCGTAAATACGTCGGCTCAACATCGCGGGGCCGAGCCGGATGATCGGTCCACAGATCGACCTGTTCACGGATGTCGGGACGGTTGTTGGTGTACTCCGACCCCACCGCCTCCCAACCCCGAAAGTGCGGCGACGCAAGTTTGTCGATCCCCCGCTTGTCGACCTCGGGCAGGGCAAAGAGCCGGCCCATCATGGCGAATACCCGATCCATGAAGCCGGCTTCGATGCCGTGGCCGGTCAGCACAAAAAAGCCAACCTCGTGGCAGACCCGGGTGATCTCGTAGGCCAAGTCCACATTCGGCCGGCCATCGACACGCCAGCCGGCGAGGTCAACGATTGGGATCTCGTCGAAGTCCTGGGTGGCCATAGCCCAACCGTAGTTGGACGCCAGCGGTGGTGAGGGGGCA
Source organism: uncultured Acidimicrobiales bacterium (assembly GCA_937925845.1). GTDB lineage: Bacteria > Actinomycetota > Acidimicrobiia > Acidimicrobiales > CALAML01 > CALAML01. Next base: position 2,889 of record CALAML010000184.1, read on the forward strand.
GCCGCCAGATGGCTCGGCCGCTACTTCTTCCGGTTGGCTACCTCTTCTTACTGGTCTTGGTCGGCAGCACCTTCAACAAGTTGGCCATCTCGATGGCGGTCATGGCCGCCTCGGCGCCCTTGTTGCCCGCTTTGGTGCCAGCCCGCTCGATCGCCTGCTCGATGGTTTCGGTGGTCAGCACCCCGAAGACGATCGGCACATCGGTGTCCATCTGGGCTCGCTGCACGCCGGCGGCGCACTGGCCTGCCACCTCTTCATAGTGGGTCGTGGCCCCACGGATCACCGCACCGAGGGTGATCACGGCATCGCAGGTGCCCGATTGGGCCATCAGCTTGGCCGCCATCGGCACCTCGAAGGCGCCAGGCACCCAGGTCAGGCTGACATCGCTGGGCTTCACGCCGTGGCGACGCAGGGCGTCGGTAGCGCCCTTGATCAGCGAGTCGGTGATGAAATCGTTAAACCGACCGGCAACAATCGCCACTTTCAGACCCTTGCCTGAAAGATCGCCTTCGTAGGTTGTTCCCACCTGTTCCGCCTGTGCCATAGCTCTGTTTCTCTCGTTCGCTCTGTTGTTGATGCTGTGATTTGTCGATGCTGTGATTGCTGTCTCGTACCGGCTGAGTGGGCGACCGCCGGTCGCCGGTCAGCGCAAAGATCCACTTCCTATCGGCGCCGATCCGCCAACCTCAACTATGGCGCTCAACCATGGCGCTCAGCCATGCCACTCAACCCATGCCACTCAGCCCATGCCGCTGAGTCGCACGCTCAAACCGTCGGTTGAGCGGGCCAGCTGCTCGGCCTAGGCCTATTCGTCGTCCGCACCGCTGGTCGGCGATGCCCCCGAGCCCGCGGCGTCGGCCTCATCTGAACCATCGAGGCCATCCAACAGATGCCCCATGCGCTCACGCTTGGTGCGGAGGTAGTCGATGTTTTCCGGGTTGGGAATCGACTGCAACGGCACCCGCTCGGTGATCTCAAGCTCGAAACCCTCGAGGCCGCCGTACTTGGCCGGGTTGTTGGTGAGCACCCGCATGCTGGTCAGCCCCAAATCCTTCAGAATCTGGGCGCCGATGCCATACTCCCGGCTGTCGACAGGCAACCCCAGTTCCAGGTTGGCATCGACGGTGTCATGGCCCTCATCTTGCAGGGAGTAGGCGCGAATCTTGTGACCGAGGCCAATACCGCGGCCCTCATGGCCACGGAGGTAGACCACCACGCCAAGGTCCTCCTCGGCGATTCGATCCATCGCGGCATCGAGCTGAGGGCCACAATCGCAGCGCAGCGACCCGAAGATGTCGCCGGTGAGACACTCCGAATGCACCCGCACCAACACGTTGGTTTTGCCCTGCACCGCTCCCCGCACGAACGCGGTGTGCTGAGTGCCGTCGAGGAGCGACTCGTACACGTAGCAGGTGAACTCGCCGAACCGGGTCGGAACCCGGGCCTCAGCGATTCGTTTGATCAGCCGCTCGGTACGGCGGCGGTAGCGGATCAGATCGGCGATCGAGATCATCACCAGACCGTGCTCTTTGGCAAAGGGCACCAGATCGGGAACCCGCGCCATGGTGCCGTTGTCGTTGACGATCTCACACAGAACGCCGGCCGGGTAGAGGCCAGCCAGGCGGGCTAGATCGACCGCGGCCTCGGTGTGGCCGGCCCGCTTGAGCACGCCACCCTCGCGGGCCCGCAGCGGGAAGATGTGGCCCGGCCGGGCCAAGTCGCCCGGGCGGGTCGCCGGGTCGACCAGCGCCTTGATGGTTCGGGAACGATCCTCGGCGGAAATGCCGGTGGTGGTGCCCTGACGGATATCGACCGAGTGGGTGAACGCGGTGCGCATCGACTCGGTGTTGTGAGCGACCATCAGCTGAAGGTCGAGGGCGTCGCAGCGGTCTCCCGCGAGTGGCGCACAAATCACCCCCGAGGTGTGGCGCACAAAGAAGGTGATGGCCTCCGGAGTTGCAGCCTCGGCGGCCATAATCAGGTCGCCCTCGTTCTCGCGATCCTCATCATCACAGACGATGATGATCTCGCCCCGAGCCATGGCGGCAATGCCATCCTCGATCGAATCGAACGGGCTCTCAGACTCGCTGTCGGCAGCGTCAGTGTTTTTGCTGGTGGTGTTCTCGGCCTCAGTCATGATGTGGCGGCTCCATATCCGCTCAGCAGTTTCTCGGCGTACTTGGCCATCACATCGACTTCGATGTTGACCGGATCGCCCGGCACCTTCGAACCCAACGTGGTGACCTTGGTGGTGTGGGGAATCACGGCGACGGTGAACCCGTCATCGAGAGCATCGACCACGGTGAGGGAAACGCCGTCGACGGTGATCGACCCCTTTTCGACCACGTAGCGACACAGCGCCGGATCGATTCGAACCTGAAGGGCGGGGGCAGCGACGACGATCTCACCGACAGCATCGACATGGCCCTGGACCAGATGACCACCGAGGCGATCCTCAAGCCGCACCGGCCGCTCCAGGTTGACCGGGTCGCCGGCTTCGAGAGCCCCAAGCGCAGTCCGCTTAAGCGACTCCTCACTCACATCGGCCTCCCACCAGGTGTTGCCGGCCTGCCCGAAACCGGCAGGACCGACATCAACAACAGTGAGACAGCAGCCGTTGACGGCGGTCGAGTCGCCAATGGCGACTTCTTCCAGGACGCGGGTGGCGTCGATCCGCAGGCGACTTCCCTCGTGGGACGCAACCCGTCCCAACTCTTCAACAATGCCAGTGAACATCAGCGGTTGCCCTTTCGGTCAAAGGAGCCCATCAGGAGTCTGCCGGTTTCGATGGATCACGGCGAAGTCGTATACGAATATCGTCGCCGACCAGAGCGGTATCGGCGAATCGACCCCGCCAAAGATCATCGATCGATGCCGGGCCGGGCCCACGAAAGAGTGACCGGCCCTGATCGCCACCGGCGAGGGCCGGAGCCAGGTAGACCACGTACTCATCCACCAGGCCAGCCTGATGAAACGCGGCCGCAACTGACGCGCCGCCCTCCACCATCAGCTGGACCACGTCGTCTCGACCCAGCTGATCGAGCAACTCGGGCAGGGCGCCGTCCCACTCCAGACAGGGGTGCACCCGGGCCGGCTCGCGAGCAGCCCCAAGAACCACCCGTCGGGGATCGCGGACCACCGAACCGTCGGTCGGCTTCCAGTCGCGAACCGTCAGCGAGGGATCATCGGCCCTGACCGTTCCGGCGCCGACCAGTATGGCGTCGCTCTCGGCTCGGAGCCGGTGGGCATCAGCTCGAGCCGCTGGCCCGGTGATCCATTGGCTCGTCCCGTCAGCGGCCGCAGTCGCGCCGTCGAGAGTGGCGGCCAGCTTGCACAGCACCCAGGGACGGCCGGTCCGTCGATGATGCAGATAAGGGGCAAGTTGGTCGGTCACCGCCTCGGCCCCAACCCCGACATCGACGGTAATCCCGGCCGCTTCCATGCGGGCGATGCCTTGGCCGGCCACCTGGGGGTCGGGATCGGACACCCCGACCACCACCCGAGCCACCCCGGCTTCGATCAGCGCATCGGCACAGGGGCCGGTGCGGCCGTGGTGGGAACACGGTTCCAAGGTGGTGTAGACGGTAGCGCCAGCCGGGCTGGCGCACTTGGCCAGAGCATCGATTTCCGCATGGGCCCCACCAGGAGGGTGGGTGGCGCCAGAGTGCCCGACATCGGCGCCAGCCTCCACCACGACCGCTCCCACCCAGGGGTTCGGGCTGGTGGCATGACGAACTGCAGCCGCAGCCGCCACGGCCTGAGCCATGAACCGCTCATCGGCGTTTCGGGGTGTTCCCGCAGCGGGTTCGGCCTCCATAACCGCACAGTACGGGAGTGTGGTCGCTTTTTCAACCCATCGTCAGAATTTCGACCACTTCTTGTTTGGAGCCCGGATCAGGCTTTGGCTGAAGCGACCAGGGTTCCGGCGACGCGCCGGGGTCCGGAGGCCATTGCCTGGGCGACGCCGCGGAGTGGCCCGGGACGTTCGCAGCCCCGGCGAACCTCGCCCCGCTGGGTGCGGCATCGATCGATACCCCGCTCGCCAAAGATGCGGTCCCCGCCGAGGTTGCCCGCAAGTTGGTCATTCTGTTGACCACCGCGGAGCAGGTCGGCTCCCTTACCACCCACAAGCAGGTCGGCACCGGTGCCACCGATCAGCACGTCGTTTCCGCCACCGCCGGAGATGGCGTCGCGGCCGGGGCCACCTTTGATGTTGTCGGCACCACCGTCGCCGCGCATCAGATCCGCGCCGCGACCGCCACGGATGCGATCCCGCCCGGCCGACCCGTAGATCGTGTCGTTGCCCGAGGCTCCGAAGATCAGATCGTTTCCATTGCCGCCATTGATGGTGTCGTTGCCGGCGCCGGCACAAATGATGTCGTTACCAGGACCGGCATCGATTATGTCATCAGCCGAAGACCCAACGATCACATCATCGCCAGAAGTACCTCGCACGACCGTCTCGGCTCCCGTAGCCACGATGGTGGCCACCTGGCCTCCGCAGCGTGGCATCGCCGAAGGCGGCGCGGGCGTTGGAGCGGGAGCCGGAGGCGGCACGATTGGTGGTGCTGGTGTCGGCGCCACTGGGGTAGGAGCCGGCGCTGGCGGTGCCGGCGTGGGGGCCGGCGGAACGGGCGCGGGCGCCGGTGGGACTGGTGCCGGAGTGGGGGCTGGAGCTGGCGGCGCCGGCGTTGGCGCTGGGGGCTGCGGAGCCGATGCTGGAGCGGGCGGAGCCGGAGGCTGGGGTGTCGGCGGCGTTGGCGCTGGAGCAGGGGGCTGCGGAGCCGGTGCTGGAGCGGGCGGAGCCGGAGGCTGAGGTGTCGGGGCGAGCTCGGGCGGCGGTGGAACGTTTCCGCCACACGGAACCCCGGCTTCGAGGAACGCAGTGAAGTCAACGTCGACACCCAAGCTGGCCAAGAGTTCGGCCAGGGCACAGAGGCCCGCTGGATCAGAGGGCGTTTGGCCGGGCTGAGCGGCGACCGGACGGGGCACCAACAGCGATGCGGCCAAGGTGATCGCGGCCATCAGAGCCATGGCCACGGAGACGATTCGAACCGGCGACGCATCGCGGCTCAGCACCGCCCGCTTCTCCGAACCGCTGCCGCGGGTGTGTACCAACGTCGCGTCCAACAAAATCATGGCCCTTCATTTGGGGAAGTAAGGGTTTGTTTGCCGTTGCCACCCCGGCGAAACGGGATGTTGTGCAGCGGATCTTAGTGTCGGGATCCGACCCGCCGCCATCCGCCAAGTTCAGTGATCGGTGGGAGTTGCCGCCATCAGGCGAATGGCATGGGGAACGACGTCGATGACGGCACTGAGTGTCTCCACACACCCCTTGGTCGAACCGGGTGTGTTCACCACCAGCGCCAGGCCTTTGGTGCCGGCGATACCCCGACTCAGCCGGCCCAGCGGGTTCACCAGCCGCATCGCCTCAGCCAGCCCCGGAGCATGGCGATCCAGGACCGCCGCCGTCCCTTCGGGGGTGAGGTCGCGGGGACCAAAACCGGTTCCCCCGGTCGAAACAACAAGTCCGGAAAAGTCATCGCAGAGTTCGGTCAGAGCTACCGAGACCGACTCGACCCCATCCTCCACGGCACGGTGCTCAACGACCTCGTAGCCGGCATCGGTCAGCAGCGCTACCAGGGCCTCTCCCGAACGATCCTCCCGGGTCCCATGGATCACGCCATCGGAAACGGTTAGGACTTTTGCTTGCAGGCCGTCAGTCAGCTCATCACCCATGGCCGAAACTGTAGTGCGCGGTCGGCTGAGTGAGGCAGGGTTGGTGTTCCGCAGCAACGCTTCGCCTCGATTGCGGGACCGACCGATTCGGACCTCCCGATGGTTCGATCAGTCCGATCGCGGGAGACGGATCGTTTTTGTCTCGTCAACCGGAGGTCGGGGTTCACGCGGGGTCCGCTTAGCGGTGCCATCCCGCAGCTCAATGCCCCGCCCCTTTGGCTGTGGTAACTCGATGGCGTCGGACTCATCCACCGCAACCCTCGACGGGGCCACGCGCGTCCGAACCGACGTCTCGGTGCCAGCATCGCGTCGACGCTCGATGACCTCACCGGCAATCAGCAGTGCGGCGCCCACCAGCAGCGCCACGAGCAACAGTGGGCCGAAACGGTCAACGGCTTCACCGGCGCCGCGACCGATCACCGCCGCCACCACGACGATCAGCAGCAGGCCGCCTGCACTTCGACAACGTACCGCAGCCGGTGGCGCGATCTGACGTGACGAAAGCCGACGCCCGCTCACCAGCGACCATACGTTCATGCCGGCCAGGGCCACGAGGAAGACAAAGGAGATAAAGATGGCCATCCGCGTCATGATGCCAGGAGCACCTCAGCGGTTGAGGTATGGCGGGAAGATCTGCTCAGCGGGCGAGCTGCCAACGGAACAGGGCCATACCGTCGGCTTCGGCCACCTGCGGCAACAGCCGAGCCCCGCCCTCCACCGGTTCCCAAGGGCTTCCCGGCGGTGCCAGCTCGATGAGCTCCGGATGTGCGTCACTTACCCGCCGGGCCACGTCTGTGGTTTCCTGGCGACTCAGAGTGCACACCGAGTAGATGATCGTACCTCCGGGTCGGCACAGCCGAATGGCCTCGGCGACCAGCTGGTACTGGAGCTCAGGGAGGCGGTCCAGGGCCGCGGGCTCAATGCGCCAGCGGGCGTCGGGGCGGCGCTGCAGCACCCCAAGACCGGAACAGGGTGCATCGATCAGCACCCGATCAGCACAGCCGGCCGCAAACGGGGTGGCGGTGGCATCAGCAACCACCGTCTCCACCTTTGCTCCAAGATGCTCGATGTTGTCGACCATGCGAGCCACGCGCGACGGGTTTAGGTCGGCGGCGACAACCCGGGCCCCGGATGATGCAGCGATCGCGGTGGCCTTGCCTCCGGGCGCGGCACAGAGGTCGAGAACCAAGTCGCTAGCTTCGGCCCCCACCTCAGCAGCAACCCACTGCGAAGCCCGGTTCTGGGTGTAGCCATCGTCTCGGGTGTCGACCGTCGCCGCCTGGTTCATCCATCGCAAAGCACCCTCAGCGTGGGCCGGGCCCAACTCTTCGGTGAGGAGATCGACGATCCAGCCTGGATAGCTGAGCTCGGTGGCCAGGTTGGGCCACGGCGGCGCCTCCTCCGCCGAGAGCTTGCGGAGCACGGCGTTCACAAAACCCCGCAACCGCTTTGGAGAAGCGGCGACCGTCGCTGAAACCGCGGCGTGGGAGGGAACGCGCATGAAGTGGAGTTGATAGGCGCCGAGACGCAACGCAGCCCGACCGCTGGCATCCGGTGGCTCGAGCACGTGACGGTCGATCAGAAAGTCGAGCGCGGCCCGCATTCGGGTGGTGCCGTAGACCAGCTCGGCTACCAACGCCTTGTCCCGGCGGTCGAGTTCGGAGTCGTCGAGCATCGGCCCCAGCAGCAGGTTGGCGTAGGCGCCCTCTTCGATTCGGGCCAGTGCGGCGAGGGCCAGGCGTCGGGCCTGGACTCCCGGCTCAGGCGCAGCGGATTTCGAACCGGAGTTGCCAGCTGCGCCACCAACGCCACCAGAGCCCTTTTTCCGTTTCCCACCCTTGCCGCCACGCTTGGCTCGGTGCTTCTTTGCTGAACCGGCCGTCGCTCCCGATGCCGGGCCGGATGGACCGGCCTCCCCGCTGCTCTTCGGTTGGCCCTGGCTCTGGCTCTGGTTTGAGGTCGATGCTCCTTCGGAGGGACCCGCCGGGTCGCTGCTCATTCCGCCGGGCCCAGCGTGGCGCCGGGAGCGGGCTGGGCGCCGTTGCTCCAGGCGTCGGCATCCATTTTTGGCTTGCCGGCCGGTTGCACCGAGACCAACCTCAACCCCGCGCCATCGCCACAGGTCACTACCAAGTCGTGAAGTTCGCCGGGTGCGGTGTCGGCGGTCACCTCGTCGCGATCCACGTGGTGGACCTGATGAATCTTGAACCGGTCGCCCTTCCACTTGGTCCAAGCGCCACCCACCCGCACGATGCGATGGAGCTCGAGAGCCGGACGCGACCAGTCCAGGTGGAGGTCATCAGAGTGGATCTTGTGGGCATAGACGACCTCGCCGGCCTGAGGCTTAGGGTCGGCCAAGGCCTCCTCTAGACCAGCCTCGAAAGTATCGACCAACAGCTTCGAGCCCACGCGGACTAGTTCGACCCGCAGTTCCGCCGCGGTTTGTTCAGCGCCGATCGGCACCTCGGCCTGGGCGTACACCGCACCGGCATCAAGCTCGGTAACCATCTCCATCACACAGACACCGGTTGTGGTGTCACCAGCCAGAATGGCCCGCTCGACCGGGGCCGCGCCGCGCCATCGGGGCAGCAACGAGAAATGGAGGTTGACCATCGGCATGGTTTCCAGAACCGGGTCTTTGAGAATCTGACCGAAGGCAACCACCACGGCCAGATCGGCCTCAACAGCAAAGATGTCGTCGATGTTGTCGGTAACCGGAATGCCCAACTCGAGGGCGGCGGCCTTCACCGGACTCGGCTCGGGGTCGCCCCGTCGACGGCGACGGCGATCGGCCCGCGACACCACAAGCACCGGTTCGTGGCCAGCATCGACAAAAGCTCGCAACGGGGGCACCGCTGCTTCCGGAGTACCGAAAAACACAAAGCGCATCAGCGGGTACAACCGTGACGGCGTCCGGTCATGGGAGGGCGAGGCCGCCCGAAGATGTTCCTGGCGCCAAATCGTCGCCCAAGTCCGGCCCGCGCTTGCGGCGACCCGTGATACCGCTCAAGGTTCGATCACGAAGAATCTTTTTGGCCTCGCGGCGCTGGTCGTCGTCGAGATGATCCAACAGCAACACACCATCGAGATGATCGAGCTCATGGAGGAAGAGCCGGGCCAGAAGATCATCGGCTTCGATCGACACCTCGTTGCCATCGATGTCGTAGCCCTTGATGTGGATCTCGCGGGGCCGGATGATCTCCCACGAAAGCTCCGGTACCGACAGACAACCCTCGTCGTAGGCCCACTCGCCGCGGGACTCGACCACCTCCGGGTTGATCAGCACCGCGGGGCCCTCGCCGTAACCCTGCTCGGCCAGGTCGTACACAAAGAAGCGCTGACCGATCCCGACCTGGGGGGCGGCCAGGCCCAGACCGGGCTCGTTGTACATGGCGTCCAGCATGCGATTGCAGGTTTTCACCAGCGCACCGTCGATGTTGGCGACTTCCTCGCTCACCTCTTTGAGCACGGGATCGCCGTATATGCGGATCTTCATCTTCTTCGCCACCCTTCCAGGTTACCGCCTGGTGGTCTCCCGAAAGCGGCCGGAGCCCGGTTTCGCGCTGAGGCGACTGCTGAGCAATATCTGCCGGCGCCAAGAACCCGATTCATCCGGCCGACCGACACCTCTCCCCCCTACCCGCCCCTACCCGCCCCTACCCGCAGGATCGGGGTTTGGACGGGGCGGATGACCTTCGGAAGCGGTGGCGACCTTCGCACAATCGTTTTTGCGATCATCGCCTGAGGCGACCGGTCCCGGATAGCGTTCTCCTTCGATGAACGACTCGAACTCTGAGCCTGGGTCCAGCGGGCAGTACTTCACCCCCAGCCCGGAGGTGGACTCCGTGCGACAAACGGTTCCGCTCCAACTCCCCGACTTCAGCGCCGACCTCATCACCGATCGTGGCGTGTTCTCGGCATCGGCGATCGATGTCGGCACCAAGGTGCTGCTTACCGAGTCCCCCCACCCGCCGTCCGATGCAGCCACGATCGTCGATGTCGGCTGCGGCTACGGACCGATCGCGGTGACGATGGCCCAGCGGGCCCCCGGCGCCCAGGTGTGGGGTATCGATGTGAACGAGCGGGCCCGCGCCTTATGCCAGGAGAACGCTGCGGCTCTGGGGCTCCAGAACGTGATGGTCTGTGCGCCGACCGACTTCCCCGATGACCTGGCCATCGATCGCATCTACAGCAACCCACCGATCCGGATCGGCAAGGCTGAACTCCACAAGCTGCTTGACGGATGGCTGGCCCGCCTCGCCCCCGATGGAGCGGCGTACCTGGTGGTCCAGAAACATCTCGGGGCCGACTCGTTGGCTCGCCGACTTTCGGATCTTGGATTCTCGGTGACCCGGATCAGCTCCCGTCGGGCCTACCGGGTGTTGGAGATCCAACCAGGCGCAGCCCAGGTCAACCTCGCTCCAGCGCGGGTGACCGACCTCGAGCCTCCGACCGACCCAGCGCGTCCGACCGAGCCAGCGGGTGCGACCGGCCCGGCGAGTGCGAGCGGCCCGGCCACAACCATCCCGGCGACGACCGACCGGCTTGACGATGATCAACCGACGCCGGTGAGCCAACCAACCGAGGAGCCCCAGCCGTGAAGTCACTGGGATCGACCGACCTCAAACGTCTGCATCGGGACTGGCGGCGCAAGACCACCGGTTCAGTATCGCTGTTGCTGGAGAATGTGCAGGGCCCCTACAACGTGGGCGCCATCGTGCGTACCGCCGCCGCCTACCGGGTCGACCGGGTGTGGTTGGTCGGCACCACCCCCGACCTCAACTCGTCAAAGGTGGCCAAGACCGCGCTCGGCTGCGACCGCTACCTCACCGCCACCCGGTCCGAGTCGGTTGAAGATGCGGTGGCTGCGATCAAGGCGACAGGCGCGTCGCTCTCCGGGGTCGAGCTGGCTGATGATGCCGTCCCGGCCCACGAACTCACCTTCGGCGGCTCGGTTTGCCTGGCGCTGGGCAATGAGGACCATGGCCTGTCCCCCACCCTGCTGGGCCTCTGCGACCACGTGGTGTACCTCCCACTACTCGGCAAGGTGGGATCACTAAACGTTGGCACCGCCGCCGCACTCGCCATCTACGAAGCCCGCCGCCAGAGCTGGACCGGCACCGGCGCCGCCGAGGACACAGACCGATAGCGGCCATGTCCGACTTCGACGACCCCTACGATCCCCAGGATCCTCACGAGACCGACGACTTCGACGGCTCAACCTCATCCGCAAGCTCGCCCATCTGTGGCTGGTGTGGCGTTAGCGCTCTTCCCCCGGAACCGCACCTCGGCACCAGCTCCATGTGCGAAAACCCCGACTGCGCCGCCTTCGGCGAACCGATCTAGCCGACGTCCTGTCGCCGCCCTGTCGCCGGACTGACTCGATCCACAGTCAGCACTATCTCCGTATCAGACGTCTGCTAGGTGCCAAACGAGAGCGATCGACCTTTGGCGAAAGAGGCGACGAGCAGCCCTCCCGAGGCCAGGGTGCCGATCATGGACAGAATGTGAAACCCGGCCATATCGAGGACGAGGCCCGAGCCCAGCGCGGCGACCCCCGAGACGGCACCAGCGAGCAGGTCGGCGGCACCCTGCACTGAGACTCGCTCGGATGCGGGCATCGATTCGGTCAACAGCGCCGAGCCGGCAACCATGGCAAAGCTCCAACCTAAACCCAGCAGATACAGGCCCGGAAACATCAGCACCTTGGGGGCTTCGCCGGCGAGGGCGGTTACCACCGTGGCCAGCACCAGCACCGCGCCGCCGAAGGTGATGGCTGGCACCCGCCCAAAGCGGTCCGACGCCCAGCCAGCCACCGGAGCAAAGGCGAACATCCCCGCGGTGTGAGCGCTGATAACCAGACCGATCACCGACACGTCATGGTCGTGAGCCCGCATATGCAACGGCGTCATCGCCATGACGCCGATCATGACCGCCTGGGCAATCACCAACGCCACCAGGGCCAGCCGGGCCATGGGATGCGACCACATCAGTGCCACGGAAGTCACCAAACTCCCGCGATCTCGCCGGCGTAACGAACCCTCGTCCTGCAACCCATCGATGAGCACCAACGGGTCGGGCCGCAACCACACCACGACCACCACACCGGCGACCGCAAGCAGCAACGCGCAGGCCACGTTGGGCCCCACGTTCTCGGCCAGACCGGCCTCACGCCCAACATCGTCGGCAAAGCCGACGATCGTCGGACCACCGACGGCGCCGACCGTGGAAGCAAAAACGATAAGGCTGATGGCCTTGCCCTTGGCTTCGGGCGCAGCCAAATCCGCAGCGGCGTACCGGGCCAGGTTCGTGGCCCCGGCCCCAACTCCCACCAGCACCAGACCAGTCAGGAACAACACGATGCTCGAGACCTGAGCCCCAACCGTGGCCACAATGCCGCCACCAAAGGCGAGCACATAGCCAAGCGTTAACCCGGGCCGACGACCGTGACGATTCATGTAGCTGCTGAGCAGGCTGGCGCTGATCACCGTGCCAACGGTGATGGCCACCGTCGACAACCCCGCCCAGCGGCTCGACCCCAACATGTCCTCGATCAACAGCACGGCAACGGCAAACATCAGGGTGAACCCGGCACGAGCGAAGATGGCGCTGGCAAACAGCACCCGAAGCGTGCGGCGCTGAGCCTCTTCGTGAACCGGCTCATAGAGTGACTCATGATCGGCCATCGCTATACCCGCAACGGATCGACGGCGACCCGTAGACGACCGCCCGGCCGTGGCGTATCGGCCAGGACCGCAGCCAGCACCTCATGATTCGGGGCCCGCAACAGCCACATCCCGTCGTTGGGACCCATCGCTACCACTCCGTCCGGCAACGGGTTCGGCAACGCCTCAACAAAGCGTTCGGCGCTGGCGCCACTGATCGCCGCCATGGCCGTTACCGGCGGAAATTGCAACACCTGACGGCGGGCCAACTCGGCGTCGGCCACCAGTTCCGGCGCCCCTCTTAGCGCGGCCTGAAGCACCTCATGGTTGGGAAGGCGGGTCTGGAAGACGATGTGACCCGGACGACCCCGGGTGGCGCCGCCCCGACCGCCGACCAAACGAGCCGCCCGACTCACCAGCGCCATGGCCTGCTCGGCGGCCCGATAGCGGGGGGCCAACAGTTCCTGATCAATATCGAGAAACACCACCAGATCGGCGGCCGGCACCTGGTGCAGCGCGGCCTCGGTGCCCACATAGACCCGAGCCCGGGGCAACGGTTGACCGGCCGATTCCCCAGTGACCTCCACGATCTGGGTCCGCAGGAGCGTCTCCAACTCCTCGGCGATCTTTGCCACACCGACCCGTAGAGCCTTGAGCTGGGTTTTGCCGCAGTGGTTACAGATGGCCGGACGCCGAGTGTCGCAGCGGCCGCAGCCCAGCGCGGTGGCACTTGACTTGTCGGCGTCGACCATCCGCACGCCACCATCGCAGGCTTCACAGGTGAGCACGGTGTCGCAGCCAACACACACCATCAGGCGGGCCCTACCTTTTCGGTTCAGCACACAGATGGTCGTGGGCTGGTGGCCATCACCGTCACCGTCGATCGCCCGCAGCATCGGCGGCGAGTACAGGCCCGAACGGACGGTGTCCTGTTGCCGCTGATCGACGATCGTCACCTTGGGCCAACCAGCGGCCTCGGCGCTGCGGGAGCTGACGTGAAGACCGGACGATCCCGCGGCGTCGAGTGCCTCCAGCGATGGGGTGGGTGAGACCAACACACACGGGGCAACGGCCCGGCGGGCCCGTTCGATGGCGACCTCACGCGCATGCCAGGTTGGGGCACTCTCCTCCTGATAGGCCTCGTCGTGCTCATCGAGAACCACCACAGCAGCCAGGTTGGCCACGGGCGCCCAGGCGGCGGAGCGGGTTCCCACCACCGTGGCTCCAGCCGCGGCCCGCGCCCACTGGTCAGGCATCGCCGCAACCGAGGTCCCCGAGTCACGCAGCCGGCGGACGAGGGCGTTGGCGGTGGTGTAGTCGGGAGCCAGGACCAGCGCATTGCCTCCCTTCGCCTCTGCTGCGGAGACCGCCTGTTGGATCAGAGGCCAGCGATCGGAACCGGGCGCTAGGCGCACCAGCCGGGTGCCGGCGGTATCGAACGGAGATACCGTTTCGCCGACGCTTGAGCCATCGGCGGAGTGTTTCTGCAGCGAAACCACCGCTCGCGCCGGCGACGCCGTGGTAAGGAACCGGGCTACCGGTCCGGCCCACCGCTTAGCCGCCCAGTGCGCCAATTCAATCACTTCTTCAGATGGCCCGTGACCCCGAACCTTGGCGATCGGCGACAGGGCAACACCATCGGGAGGGGTGACCCCGACCGCAACGACCCATCCGCCAACCCGCCGAGGGCCAAGAGCGATGCGAACCATGGTGCCCACCTGCACCCGGTCGACCCACTTGGCCGGCACCAGATAATCGAACTCGCGGTCGATCGCAGCCACGTCAGGGCGCACCCGCACGACCAACTCCGTCGAGGTGGCGGTGGGGCTGACTTCGGCTGCGGCTTCAGGCCCGGTGCCGGACAAACCAAGATCAAGAGGCGTGTTCACCGGGCCAAACCCTATTCGATCCCAGTGACAGCCCCAGAACGACCGACCGGCAGAGTGCGATACTCGGCAAACAACCCCGACCTTCGAGGTGAATGATGTTCACCTCGAAGGAGCAGCATGGCGGACACAGAGCGGCCCCAAGCCAGCGCACCCGAGCTTCCCACCTCGAAGGTGAATGTAGTTCACCTTCGAGCAACGCACGGCAAGCACGCCGCCGCCACCCGCTGCGTTAACCCCCACATTCCACCTCGAAGGTGAATAACGTTCACCTTCGAGCAACGGCATGGACGTTCGTGTCTCGTGGTCGGAGGGGTGGCGATACGCGACGATCGCCGGGCTTGGCGGCCCGGCGATCGTTCTGCGTTTTGTTGAGCGGTTCATTGGAACCGCTTGCTCTGGATGCTTACAGACCCAGGGCCGACTTGAGCTGGTCGGCACGGTCGGTGCGCTCCCAGGTGAAGCCGGTCGCGGCCTCGCGGCCGAAGTGACCGTAGGCGGCCGTCTGCTTGTAAATCGGCTGACGGAGCTCAAGATCACGGAGGATGGCGCCGGGACGGAGGTCAAAGACCTCGTCGACAGCATCAACGATCTTGGCCGGATCAACGGTTTCGGTACCGAAGGTTTCCACCATGACCGACATCGGGCGAGCCACACCAATGGCGTAGGCCACCTGAACTTCACAGCGCTCAGCGGCGCCAGCGGCCACCACGTTCTTGGCAACCCAGCGGGTGGCGTATGCGGCCGAACGGTCGACTTTGGACGGGTCCTTGCCGGAGAAGGCACCGCCCCCGTGACGGGCCATGCCGCCATAGGTATCGACGATGATCTTTCGGCCGGTGAGGCCGGCGTCGCCCACCGGACCACCAATAACAAAGCGGCCCGTCGGGTTGACGAAGACTTCGTAGTCATCGTCGGCGAAAGCCTCAGGAATCACGGGCCGGATCACGTTCTCGATCAGATCGGGACGGATCATGTTGTCGCGGTCGATGCCATCGTTGTGCTGGGTCGAAACCAGCACGGTCTTGAGGCGGACCGGCTTGCCATCTTCGTAGTCGAAGGTGACCTGGGTTTTACCGTCGGGGCGCAGGTAAGGCACGGCGCCGGAGCGGCGGACCTCGGTCAGCTGCTCAGCCATACGGTGAGCCACGTGAATCGGCAGCGGCATCATCACGTCGGTCTCGTTACAGGCGTAGCCGAACATCATGCCCTGGTCGCCAGCGCCCTGCTTGTTCAGGTCGTCCTCTTCACCAGAGCTGCCGGAACGAACCTCTTCGGAGTCGTCGACGCCCTGGGCGATGTCGGGTGACTGCTCATCGATGGTGACCATCACACCGCAGGTGTTGCCGTCGAAACCGAACGACTCTCGGTCGTAACCGATCTCGTTGATGGTCTCCCGCACGATGGTGGGAATGTCGACATAGGCCTTTGTGGTGATCTCGCCAGCGACCATGGCCAAGCCAGTGGTGACCAGTGTTTCACAGGCGACACGACTCATTGGATCCTGATCCAACATCGCGTCGAGGATGGCGTCCGAGATCTGGTCGGCCATCTTGTCGGGGTGTCCGCCAGTGACGGATTCCGACGTGAATGTGTAGGAACTCACATGCACTCCTAGGAGGGGTTTGTATCCAACCAGTGTGAACCATCCCGCCTGCGAGTGCACATTGACGAGGCCCCAAATTCACAGAATGTGTGGAGCCTCTGGTTGAAATTAGGTTTGGGACCGGCGTAACTCTACGACACGATCGAGCACCGCGGCTGCCACATCGTGTTTCGATTGCAACGGAAGCTGCTCCGGCTCACCGGTGGCCGACAGCAACAGCACTCTGTTCGTGTCGCCAGCGAAGCCGGCGCCAGCCTCTGTGAGATCGTTCGCGACCAGAAGATCGGCGTTCTTCGAGACCAGCTTCTTCTGGGCGTTGGCAGCCACATCAGTGGTCTCGGCGGCGAATCCGATCAAGATTTGGCCGGCGCTCTTGCTGGAGCCAAGACCGGCGAGAATGTCCGCCGTCGGCACCAGCTCGATCGAATCCCAGCCATCGGCCTTCTTGATCTTGTTATCGGCTTGCTCGGCCGGAGCGAAATCGGCCACGGCCGCGGCCATCACAACCACATCGGTTTCCGGCCAACGGGCGGTCACAGCCTCGTGCATGTCGGCTGCGGTCTCCACCCGAACCACCTTGGCTGCCGGAGGAGTCTCCAAACCGGAGGTGGTGATGAGGGTGACGCTCGCCCCGCGGGCCGCAGCCACATCGGCAAACGCATGCCCCTGACGACCGGACGATCGATTGGTGATGAAGCGCACCGGATCGATCGGTTCACGAGTGCCGCCCGCGGTGACCAAGACCCTCAGGCCGGCCAGATCGGTGCCCGGCGCGACCGAGCCTGAAGGCTCGGACCCATGGCCACCATCGTGAGATTGATACGGGCGACCGGCCAGCACATCGTGCGCCGCATCCACCACAGTGGCGGGATCGGCGAGACGCCCGGCCCCAACATCCCCGCCGGCCAGCCGCCCCGACTCCGGCGGCACAATCGTGACGCCACGCTCGGCCAGCACGGTGAGGTTCTCCTGGACTGAAGCTTGTTCCCACATCTCGGTGTGCATCGCCGGGGCGACGACCACCGGAGCGCGGGTGGCCAAAAGCGTTGCGGTCAAGAGGTCGTCGGAAAGACCCATACGGTATGCGGCGATGGCCCTCGCCGTTGCCGGACAAACCAGGATCAGGTCCGCCGATTGACCGAGCCGGGTATGAGGGATGCGATCGGGGTCGGCCCACAGGCTGGTGTGGGCGACCTCGGAGGCCAGGGCCGAAAAGGTGGCAGCGCCAACAAAGCGCTGTGCCGACTCAGTGAGAATAGGGGCGACATGGGCTCCGGCGTCGACCAGACGTCGACACACCTCAATCGACTTGTACGCGGCGATGCCGCCGCTGACGCCAAGTACGACAAAACGTCCAGCCAGCGAACTCATGAGCTCAATCTCCGGGGCGCTTGGGCGGTTGGTTGCGTCGGGGCTGATCGCTCAGAGCGCCGACGGCCAGACCGTCAGCTTTCGTCCTCGGCCGGCAGCTCAGCCTCAACCTCGGGCAGCGGTTCCTCAACCTCTTCGACGCCCACAATCTTTTCCACCGCGATCTCTTCGAAGGCGATCGACAATGGCTTGCGGGCCACCGAAGTGACCTGCGGCGGTATGTCGCGGCCCTGGTCGCGGCCCAGCTGGTTGAAGTAGTTGTTGATCTGGCGGGCCCGCTTCGAGCCCAGGGTGACCAGCGCAAACTTCGAACCGGTGAGCTCGAGAAGGTTCTCGACTCGGGGCTGCATCATGGTGTCGTGACGTTCGGCCATAGCTACTCAGCGTCTCCGCAGGTGATTTGGGGGTCTGGGCTCTCGAACACAGGATTCGTGAACCTCATCACGATACCCGATCGCGGGTCGCTTTGATGATGGCATGCACTTCGGTGACCGCTTCTTCGAGCACATCGTTGATCACGATTTGGGCACCCAACTCCTGGCCGGCAGCTGCCTCTTCGGCCGCTTTGGCCAAACGGCGCTCGATCAGATCGGGGGCATCACCGCGCTTACGCAGGCGAGCTTCCTGGATTTGCGCCGACGGCGTATCGATGAAGATCAGCAATGCCTCGGGATACTTCGCCGCCACCTGCCGGGCGCCCTGCACGTCGATCTCCAGCACCACATCCTGGCCCGCAGGCGCGTCCGGCATCGGGGTGCCGTAGTAGTTGTCGAGAAACTCGGCGTGCTCAAGGAATCCGCCAGCCTCGATATGGGCTTCGAACTCGGTGCGGCTGACAAAGTTGTAGACGTCAGGCGCCTCGCTTGGGCGCCGGGGCCGCGTCGTCCAGGAGCGGCTGAGCCACAGCTGCCGGTCGCGAGGCATCAGCTCGGCCACGACCGTGCCCTTCCCAACCCCGCCCGGGCCGGAAATGACGATGATGAGGCCGTCCCGGTTGGTCTCGACACTCACGCGAAGTTCTCCAGCAACGCGGCGCGCTGATGCTCACCCAACCCTCGAAGCCGGCGAGACTCATCGATGCCGATGTCGGCCAGCGTTCGTCGGGCTTTGACCTTGCCGATCGCCGGTAGCGACTCGACCACCGTCAAGACCTTCATCTTGGCCACCAGCGGATCTCGGTCGGCTTCGGCCAAGAGGTCGGCCAGCGACAGGTCGCCAGCTTTGAGTTGCTGTTTGCGCTCCGCTCGCATTCGGCGAACCATGAGCGCCTTGTCGCGAGCCTGCTGACGCGCCTGCTCGGTTTGGGCGGGTGGGTTGGGCACGCCGTGGACCATATCAGGACCCCATGACCCGAAGCCGGGCCAAGCTGCAGCAACCCCCACCTCTGAGGTGAGCGTGGTTCACGATCTGGACCGGCACTTCGAGGTGAATGCCATTGCCCTCCAAGGTCAGCTGCGCCGCGAGAACGCCGCAGGCGCGACCCTGCTTAGGACCAGCGGTGGATTCGGTAGTCGCGGCGTGTAGCCCGACACGCCGACGAACGGCACCGGGTCAGCTACGAGAGTTCCTCGCACACTGCAGCGGCGGCGGCAACGGGATCCTCAGCCTGGGTCACTGCTCGACCGAGGACCAGGAGATCGGCTCCGGCATCGACCGCTTCACGGGGAGCGGCGGTGCGGGCATGATCATGCGAGGGGGTTCCGGCCATACGGATGCCAGGCACAACCCGCAGTAAGCGCGGGGCGATCTGACGGGCCTCCACCAAGTCATCGGCAGCGCAGAACACGCCACCACAGCCAGCCTCAACTGCAGTGGCGGCGCGCTTGCCCATGATGTGCGGCGGCGCTCCCCCATCGCTGGTGAGGATGGTCACGGCGACAAGCGTCGGCTCATCCATCCCGGCGTTCGCGGCCCCAGCTGAGAACCCACGCACAGCCGACTGCATCATCTCTACTCCGCCGAAAGCATGCACCGTGAGGTACTTGGCACCCAGAGCGCCGAGGACCGAGGCGGTGCGTTCGACGGTGTCAGGGGTGTCGAGCAGCTTCAGGTCGAGGAAGACGTCGTAGCCGAGGTCTTCGAGGATGCCGACAATCTCGGGGCCGGTTGCGGCATAGAGTTCCATGCCAACCTTGGCGACGCCAAAGTAGGGGGCGAGGTCGATGGCGAGGCGACGGGCGGCGACCATGTCGTCCACGTCGAGGGCCAGCGCCAACTTGTCAGCGACCGGCAGGCGATCGGTCACGGTCTGGGTTGCAGTCATCTGGGCATACTCCGAATCGGTTTGTTTGGGGGTCATCACCCGGGCTGAGGCGAACGGCTTGAGCCAAGGTGACGGGCTGTCGAGCCGGTGAGGCCAATGCCCACGAGCCCGAAACGACAACGCCACGACTTCGGTCGCACAGTAGTCCTCCGATACAGCCAATCGGTTCACCCCCGGCAGTTTTGAGGGTTTCGGTGAGAAAATGCCGAGAGCGACCACAAACCGCCGCCCGGTAATGGTGTTTCGATCCTCCAAGATGAATGCCATTCACCTTGAAGGAGCGGCTCAAGCCTTTCCGACCTCCAAGGTGAATGCGGTTCACCATGGAGATGAGTGCTTGGAGATGAGTGCCGACGGCCGAGAGGCGGGCTGGGCTCGCCGCTGGGGACTAGTGTCGGCCTATGGGTATTGAGGGTGAATATGAGCCAAGTCCGTGGGATTGGGTAGCCAAGCAGGTTGAGGCCTACGAGGCCTCCGGTGGCACCGAGGCCAACACGCTGATGGACACCGGCATCCCGATCATCGTGATGACGACGGTTGGCCACAAGAGCGGCAAAGTCCGCAAGGTGCCGCTGATGCGGGTTGAACACGAGGGCGAATACGCGGTCATTGCCTCGAAGGGCGGCCATGACCACCACCCCGGCTGGTTCCATAACCTGGTCGCCGACCCCAACGTTACGATCCAAGACGGCCCCGAACCCTGGGCTGGCACGGTTCGCCTGGTTGAAGGTGACGAACGCGAGGCCTGGTATCAGCGTGGCATTGAGGTCTATCCGCCCTACGAGGAATATGCGGCCAAAGCCGATCGAGTCATTCCGGTCTTTATCGCCAGCCCCAACTCGTAGCTGCTCGGCGGGTCGCAAACGTTTCAGGCCTGGACCCACCAGTCATGCAGCGAATATCGGTAATTGGAAGCTCCGGTGCTGGGAAATCCACCCTGGCCGCCCATCTCGCAGCCGCGCTTGGCCTCGGCCATATCGAACTGGATGGGCTCTACCATCTCGAGAACTGGTCGCATCCGACGGACGACGAGTTCATCAAGTCGGTGTCGGCTGCGATGGACCGCTTTGAGTCGAGCCACGGTGGCTGGACCATGTGCGGTGACTACGGGAGCCAGATCGGCACCCTCCGCGACCAGCGTTCCGACACAATTGTGTGGCTTGACCTGCCGAAGGCTGTTGTGATCGGCAGGGTTGGTCGGCGGACGGTTCGGCGGGCCCTGCGACGCGAGGTGCTGTGGAACGGCAACCGGGAGCCGCTCACCAACTTTTACCGCTGGGATCCGGAGGTGAACGTGGTGCGATGGTCCTGGGTCAACTTCGACAAGAAGCGAAGAGGGTTCGCAGCGAAGTCACGCGATGGCAGCTGGTCCCACCTGACCGTCCACCGCCTTACAAACAAAGCCGAGGTCGACCGCTTCATGGCCTCACTCGCGGACCACGCTGACGGTTGACCCAAGCCGGGTCATGGACACTGCACCCAATCACCACCCGGCCCATGGGCAAACCGCGGATGTGGCGGCACGGCGGCCGCACCGCCGCGATGCGGGATGGGCGCGTAATCCAGTGATACTGGTGCGGTGTCCGGAATTGACTTCACCGACGAAGAGTTCGAGGAGCTCTTCGGAGACCACGTCGCAGTTGAGTCAAAGGCGAGACGCCCATGGGTCCGCTTCCTCGGCTTCTTTATCGCCGCAGCCATGCTGGCCACTGGCGCTTCGGCGGCATTCAACCTCTGGCGAGATCGAAACCTGATCCGCAACCCCGATTCGATACAGATCGCAGCCGAGGAACGGGTCGCTGAATCAGAGTTTGGTTGGTTGGTCAGCGACATTGTGGTGCAGCAAACCAACATCGAAGTTGGGGCCTTTGTCCGCAATAACCCAGCCGACGGGGTCATCCACATCTCCAACCGCGGGTGGCAGCCGGACGACCTGCGGGAAACTGTCGACCACGAAATTGGTCACCTTCTCGACTTTGCCATCTACAACCTTGAGGTCCCTGACCCGACCGACATCACCGATACCGGGCGCCGGTTGGTCCCCGAGGGAGAACGTCGCGGCGGCCTCGAAAGCGAGGTTTGGGCTGAGTGTTATGCGGTCAGCACCGGTGAACGACTGCTTGATGGCTCGAGCGATCGGGCGGTATACCGCTGCACCCCCGACGAGTTCGACGTACACGTGGCCGAAATGGCCGCCATCACCGAAATCTGCCGCCCCTGGGATACCCGGGAATGCCGCCCCCTCGACCGCTAGCCGGGCCTTACGCATCGATCCTGCCGTTGCACGACTGCTGATCGCCGGACCCCCTCTTAACCTCCAAGGTGAATGCCATTCACCTTGGAGGTATCTGAAGCCGTAGTAGAGGGGCCGAAAGAGACTGTCATCGCGCGTCTGTAAGTTGCTGGCCATGTCTAAACCACGCCATGAACACCATGGGGCTCTCCAACACGTGTACAACCATGCTGTTGATGAGATCCTGCTCTTTCTGAGCGATCGCGACCGGGAGCTCATGCTGAAAAAGCTCAACCGGGCCGCAGCGCGCTACGGGATCATCATCCACGCCTTCGTGCTGATGTCGAACCACATCCATCTGTTGATCGAGACACCCGAGCCCGACATGGGCCCCTTCATGCAGCACTTCAAGTCCTGCTTCACCAAGGCCTTCAACAGGATCCATGGCCGCAAGGGCGCCATCTTTCGAGAGCCGTACCACAGCGAACTCATCAAGACGGATGAACAACTCAAAGAGATCCTGCGCTACATCCACAACAACCCGGTCAAGGCGGGCATCGTTCGTCGGCCCGAGGACTTCACCTGGTCGTCCATGGCGGCCTACCTCGGCAAAGCCAAGCGTCCCGAGTGGCTCACGATCAGGCGCATGCTCGATCTTCTCCAGGGCAGGAAGAACTTTCAGCGATTCACTGCGGACCTCCCAGCAGAGCCGGCGGCATCAACTCGGCGGAGCAAGAGCCACCCCCAACTCGCCCGAAAACCTCAACCCCCTTCAGCGCCGAGCGAGAGGTGGATTGCCTAACAGCCGCGCTCGGGCGCCTACCGAAATCGGTCAGCAGCCATCGAGGCGAGCTGCCGGGCGCTGCCAGAGCTGCAAGGGAGCATCGACAGATCAATTGTTGGCAGATCGTCCCTGAAGGACTCAGCACCCCAGCTCACTCCACAGGGACCGCGCCCTCGACAAACGAAAACGGGACGGCGTCAGTCGCCGCCGCGCGGGAGGATCTGGGGCTTTGGGGGCGTAGTCCGGCAAAGGTCAGACCGGAGGAACGGACGCGGCACCGCAGTGTCAGGCGCTTTATGCGCCAGCCAAGGTGACTGCCGCTGGCCGCATACCGGCAATCGGCAGGCAAGACCGCGCAAGAACGACACGGAGACGGCGGCAAACGGGCAGCCGTCGCCTCATTGGCGCGCCGATAACCATTCGCGGCCCGATCGACTCTGAGGTGAATGTGATTCACCTCAGAGGTGGATGGGATTGGGGATTGGTTTGATGGCGGTGGATGCGCTGGGCGCCGCTTTTGCATGCCGTTTAGCTTGGAGCATGGGTTTTGCTCGAAGGTGAATGTGATTCACCTTGGAGGTGTTTGTCTTGCTTGGCTCGGCTCGGCCGTTGGGTTGTGGGGCTGGACTCGGCTCGGCCATTGGATTGTGGGGCTGGGCTGGTTAGTTGGGTAGGGCGGTGCCTATTACTTCTTTGATGCTCTTTATCTCTTTCGCTTGGCACCACTCGGCTAGGCCTTGGCTGACTTTGGCGGTTGCTCTTGGGTTGGCGAAGTTGGCGGTTCCGACTTGGATGGCGCTGGCTCCGGCCATGAGGAACTCGAGGGCGTCGTTGGCGTTGGCGATGCCGCCGACCCCGATGATTGGCACTCCTGGCATCGCTGAGGCCACGTCGTAAACCGCACGCACCGCTACCGCATGAACCGGATGGCCGCTCACCCCTCCCCCGCCCGCTCCTAATACCGGCGACCGGGTCTCGGTGTCGATCGACAACCCCATCAACGTGTTGGTGAGCGTCAACGCCTCTGCGCCGGCATCGACCACCGCCTCGGCGATCGGCACGATCGATGTGACATTCGGGCTTAGCTTGGCCCACCTCGGGCGGTTGGCTCCCGCCGTGGCCGCCAGCACAGCCGCCGCGGAATCGGCGGCGTGGGCAAACATGTTGGAGCGATCCTCAATGTTGGGACAGCTCACGTTGACCTCGACGGCGACCACTTGCTCGGGAAGACCGGCAACCGCATCGGCGGCGCGCCGGTACTCCTCCACCGTCCGGCCCCAGATGCTGACCACCACCCGGGCCCCGCTGTCGAGCAGCTCCGGCAGGTCGTGAGCGACCCAACCAGCGACCCCTGGCCCCTGAAGTCCGACGCTGTTGATCATCCCGCTGGTCAGGGCGTGGACCCGCGGCGCCGGATTGCCGGGCCACGGATCGGCACTCAACGACTTCACGACCACTGCGCCTAGCGACGACAAATCGACATAGGCACCAAGCTCGGCTCCATGACCACCCGTGCCCGACGCCGTCATCACCGGATTCGCCAACACCACCGAACCCACCGACGTGCTCATGTCGACTTCCGGCGCAGCTGACCCAACCACACCACGACGACGCCGAAGCCCAGCCAAACTCGATGCACCCAACCGATCGACAAGACTCATCAGACCACCACCCCAGCCGGCGTCTTGTGGAACGCAAATCTCGACTGACTTGTGGGTGACTCTTGTCTCCGCTCTTCGGGCCGCACCCCGGGGGCCGTTGACCACCTCGACAAGCCTGCAGGGCTTGGGCGAACTGGAGTCATCACCCGACCTGACATTGCCTGGGAAGGCTTCACCATCACCATCTGGCCTCGCCACTCGACAATGCCCTCCGTCGCGGCCCGGCCGGCGGTGATGGTTGTGCCCACCCGCACGTCGTTGGCATCGACCCAACACCTTCGAACCACCGTCCGCCGACTACCCCAACGCTGAGTTCGGCGAACTGGAGTCATCACCCGACCCGACATTGCCTGGAAGGGCTTCACCATCACCATCTCGCCTCGCCACTCGACGATGCCCTTCGTCGCGGCCCTGCCGGTCGCTATCGCCGTGCCCAGCAGCACCTCGTTGGCATCGACCCAACACCTTCGAACCACCCTTCGACGACTGCCGCGACACGGAGTTGGGCGAAGTGAGATCATGACGACGCTAGGTATTCCTGGAGCGGCTTGACTGTCAACTTCTCGCCACGCCATTCGGCGATGCCATCTGCGGCAGCCTTTCCGGCCGCGATGGTGGTGAGAAGCGGTACGTCGTTGGCACCGGCCGCCCGGCGGATCTCGGCCCCGTCGGCGCGTGAGCCTCGGCCCCGCGGCGTGTTGATCACCAGTACGACCTTGCCGGAGTCGATCAGCTCCACCGAATCGGACTGGCCCTGGTAGGACCGATCCTCACCCAACTTCGCCACCTCTTCAACCGTTTCGATTCCACCCTGCCTCAAGTGGGCTGCGGTACCGCTCGTAGCGGCAAAGGTGAAGCCCAACTCGTGAAGGGCACGAGCCAACTCGAGGCCTCGATCCTTGGTCCGATCCGCGAGCGATAACAACACCACACCGCTGTCTGGCAGCGGATCGCCGGCAGCGATCTGGCTCTTGATGAAGGCCAGACCAGCCCTGGATGAGATACCCATCACCTCGCCGGTGCTGCGCATCTCGGGCCCGATCAGTGCGTCGGCTTCGGGGAAGCGACGGAACGGCAGCACCGCCTCCTTTACCGAAAAATGCTGCCCGGTGACCGGCTCAACCAAAAGCCCCTCACTACGGAGCTCGGCCGCGGTAGCTCCCACGCTCATGCGGGCGGCGATCTTGGCCAGCGGCACGCCCGTGGCCTTGGCCACAAACGGTACGGTCCGTGATGCACGAGGGTTGGCCTCGATCACGTACACCTCGGAGTCCTTCACGGCGAACTGCACGTTGAGTAGCCCAACGACCGACAAGCGCTCGGCCAAGGCTCGAGCCTGCTTCTCAATCTCAGCGACGATCTCGGCCGACAACGAGTGCGGCGGAATGGTGCAGGCACTGTCGCCCGAGTGCACGCCGGCCTCCTCGATGTGTTCCATCACCGCGCCGATCACTACTTCGCCGGTGCGGTCCCGCAACGAGTCGACATCGACCTCGGTGGCGTCTTCGAGAAAGCGATCGATCAGCACCGGACGCTCCGCAGAGAGCCCACCCTCCGAACCAAGACTGCCGAGTCGACCCAGGGCCTCCATGGCCCGACGCATGCCGTCATCGTCATAGACGATTTCCATGGCCCGACCACCAAGCACATAGGACGGCCGAATCAGGACCGGATAGCTGACCTCAGCGGCCACCGCCAGGGCTTCATCAACACCGACCACGGTGCCTCCGGCCGGTTGACGAATCCCGAGATCGCGACACAGATCGTTCCACGACGCCCGATCCTCGGCGAGGTCGATCGAGGATGGCGGCGTTCCCAGCACTAACGCCGGGTCGAGTTGGTCGGCCAACTTCAACGGGGTCTGACCACCGAGGCTGACGATGACGCCCAACAACTCGCCGCGGGCACGCTCGGCATCAATGATGTTCGACACGTCTTCGAAGGTGAGCGGTTCGAAGTACAAACGATCGGACGTGTCGTAGTCGGTCGACACCGTCTCCGGATTGCAGTTGATCATGATCGTTTCGATATCGGCATCAGCCAGGGCAAACGAGGCGTGAACACAGCAATAGTCGAACTCGATTCCCTGGCCGATCCGGTTCGGACCGCTACCAAGAATGATCACCTTCCGGCGATCGCTCACCTCCGCCTCGTCCTCATCCTCATAAGTTGAGTAGTGATAGGGAGTCGATGCCTCGAACTCCGCAGCACAGGTGTCGACGGTCTTAAACGTGGGAATGACGCCGGCAGCGATACGAGCGGTACGGACCACCCGCTCTGCGACTCCCCAAAGATAGGCCAACTGGGCGTCGGAGAAACCAAGACGTTTGGCCCGCCGCCACTCCGCTTTCGAGATGGTGTCGGGGTTCAGCGTCTCGAGATGGGCACGCTCCTCGGTGATCATCAGGATCTGATCGATAAACCAGGGGTCGACCTCGGTCACCTCGAACATCTCGGCCGGCGACACGCCCCGGCGCAAACCAGCCTCCAGCTGGAAGATCCGCTCAGGGGTGGCGATGGCGGCGGCCGCCAACAACTCATCGAGGGGCATCTCGTCGTAGCGGGCCTCGCCCGGATCGGCGTTGAGCCCGAAGCGCCCCTGCTCCAGCGAACGCAGGCCCTTCTGCAACGACTCCGGAAAAACTCGACCGATCGACATCGCTTCGCCGACAGACTGCATCTGGGTGCCGAGCTTGCCCGGGGTGCCCGGGAACTTCTCAAAGGCCCACCGAGGCAGCTTGGTCACCACGTAGTCGATGCTCGGCTCGAAGCACGCCGGCGTCTTTTCGGTGATGTCGTTGTCGATCTCGTCGAGGGTGTATCCGACCGCCAACTGGGCCGCGATCTTGGCGATCGGGAAACCGGTTGCCTTCGACGCCAGGGCGGAGGACCGACTGACCCGCGGGTTCATTTCGATGACAACCATGGCCCCATCCGCCGGGTTTACGGCAAACTGCACGTTTGAGCCACCCGTCTCCACCCCAACCCGGCGCATGCAGGCGAAGGCGGCATCGCGCATCACCTGATACTCGCTGTCGGAAAGCGTTTGCGCTGGAGCAACCGTGATCGAGTCGCCGGTATGGACACCCATCGGGTCAAGGTTCTCGATCGAACAAACGACCACGCAGTTGTCGTCGCGGTCGCGCATCACCTCAAGCTCGTACTCCTTCCAGCCCTTGATCGACTTCTCGATCAGGATCTCTGAGATCGGGCTTGCGTCGAGACCGTTGCGAGCCACCTTGTCGAACTCTTCCGGCGTGGACGCAATACCGGTGCCGCGGCCACCAAGGATGTACGCCGGACGAATCACCACCGGCAGTCCGAGCCCGGCGATGACCTTATGGGCCTCATCGATATTGCGGGCCACTCCGGAAGCCGGAGCGTCGAGACCGATCTCGGCCATCGCCACTTTGAACTGCTCACGGTCCTCGGCGGTGGCGATCGATTCCGGCTTGGCACCGATCACCTCCACCCCGTAGCGCTCCGGCACGCCGCGCTCGACCAGCTCCATCGCCAGGTTCAGCGCGGTCTGGCCGCCAAGGGTCGGCAACAAGGCGTCGGGCCGCTCCTTTTCGATGATCCGGGTGAGGATGTCGACATCGAGCGGCTCGATGTAGGTGGCGTCGGCCATCGACGGATCGGTCATGATGGTGGCCGGGTTCGAGTTGGCCAGGATGACCCGGTATCCCTCGGCGCGCAGCACCCGACAGGCCTGGGTTCCCGAATAGTCGAACTCGCACGCCTGGCCGATGACAATCGGCCCGGACCCAATGATGAGAATCGATTCGATGTCGGTCCGCCGACCCATTAGTTGCCTCCGCCAGTGCTAGCTGTGCCCGCCAGCCCCGATGCCGCGGTGGCACCCTGGTGCTCGTTCATCAGCTCTTCAAACATGGTGAACAGATACCTGCTGTCGTGGGGGCCGGGTCCGGCCTCGGGGTGATACTGCACGCTGAAGGCGGGAACCTTGAGCGACCGCAGCCCCTCGATGGTTCCGTCGTTCAGGTTTCGATGGGTGACCTCGGTATCGGGCACCGACCCGTCGACCACTGCGTAGTTGTGGTTCTGGCTGGTGATCTCGACCCGGCCGCTGATCGTGTCGAGCCCGGCCGGCTGCTCGCCATCAAAGCGAACAGGGTGGTTTCCGCCATGGTGGCCGAACGGCAGCTTGAACGTTTCGCCGCCGAGTGCGCCCGCCAGTAGCTGGTGCCCCAGACAAATGCCGAAGATCGGTACCTGGCCGAGCAACTCGCCAATCGCCTCTCGCGCATAGCCGACCGGTTCGGGGTCGCCGGGGCCGTTGGAAAGGAACACTCCATCTGGCTTGCGGGCCATCACGTCGGCGGCCGATGTGGAGGCCGGGACCACCTCGACACTGGCGATCTTCGACAGGTGGGTCAGGATCGTCGACTTGATGCCGAAGTCATAGGCGACCACCGACAGCTCAGCCCCCGCTTCGCCAGCGACGACATAGGGCTCCCGGCAGGTGACCTCGGCGACGGTGTCCTTGCCGTCGGTGCCGCCATCGGCCAACGCCGCAGCCTGAAGCTCAGAAACCGTTGCGGTGCCGAAGGCACCGGGCATGGCGCCCTCGTCGCGGATATGGCGGGTGAGGCGGCGGGTGTCGATCCCAGCGATTCCCGCAACTCCATGGCGTCGGAGGAAGCCGTCCAGGTCGCCGTCGGCCCGCCAGTTGCTGTGTCGTCGAGCGAGATCACGAATGATCACACCCCGACAGAACGGTCGCGCCGACTCGTTGTCGGCTTCGCTGACCCCGTAGTTGCCGATGTGAGGATAGGTGAAGGTGATGATCTGTCCGGCGTAGGAGGGATCGGTGATGATCTCCTGATAGCCGGTGAGCGCGGTGTTGAACACCACCTCTCCAGCGGAGATACCACCGGACAACTCAGCGCCGATCAGTTCGCCTTCAAACACTGCGCCATCGGCCAGCACCAGAGCGCCTTCAGCGATCGAACGGTTGGTGGCGGTTGTCATCGTTGAGCTTCTCCATCGGTCACGACCAGTTCGCCGGAGGCAACGGTGTGGCGGACCCGACCGTTTACGGTGCGGCCCGCGTAGGGGGTGTTGCGGGCAATGCTGGCCAACTTGGCCGGATCGACGGTCCACGATTCGGACGGATCGAAGACACATACGTTGGCCGGGCGACCAACGGCGATGGCGCCGTGGCTGTCGCTCAGCCCGATGATGGCGGCCGGGCGCCAGGACAGCAGCCCCAGCACGGTTTCGATCGGCAACTCGAGCTCGGTCAACGCCAGCGCCAGCGCCGTCTCCAGGCCGAGCATTCCGCACGGGGCCTGGTCGAAGGGCATGTCCTTGGCTTCGGGGGTATGGGGCGCGTGATCGGTGGCGATGGCGTCGATGGTGCCGTCGGCCAGACCGGCTTTGATGGCGGCGACGTCGGCCGCGGTCCGCAGCGGCGGGTTCACCTTGAACATCGGGTTGTAGTCGGCACAGCACTCATCGGTGAGGGTGAAGTGATGGGTGGCGGCCTCAGCCGTCACCCTGATGCCGGCGGCCTTGGCGGCGCGCACCAGCTCGACCGAACCGGCGGTGGAGCAGTGCTGGAAGTGCACCTTGGCACCGGTGAGGCGGGCCAGCGCCACGTCGCGGCTGATCATCAACTCTTCGGCCTCAGCCGGAATCCCCGGCACACCGAGGCGGGACGACACCGCACCTTCGTTCATATGACCACCCTCGCTGAGGGCGTCGACTTCACAGTGCTGGGAAAGGGTGGCATCAAAGGCGGTGCCGTACTCGAGAGCCCGACGCATCATTCGAGCGTCCTGAACCCCGTCGCCATCGTCGGTGAACACCTTTACGCCCAACTCGGCCAGCTCCGCCATCGGGGTGAGCTGCTCGCCGGTGCGACCAACCGTAACCGCAGCCGCAACCTCAACATCACATAATGACTGGCGACCCAACTCCTGGACCTCGCGCACGACCGCGGCCGAGTCGATGGCCGGCGTGGTGTTGGGCATGGCCAACAGCGCGGTGTAGCCGCCGAGCACCGCGGCCCGTGAGCCCGTCTCGATCGTCTCCGCCTCTTCCTTGCCGGGCTGGCGGAGGTGGGTATGCATGTCGACCAGACCAGGGGAAACAACGCAACCGGCGGCATCGACCTCACGCGCCGCGCCGTCGATACTCTCCTCAAGAGCAACGATCTGGCCATCGTTGATGCCAACGTCGACTCGCCGCTCGCCGCTGGCGTCAATGACCCGACCGCCTCGAATCGCTAACTGGATCGTCATGAAACGCTCGTTCCTTCGCTGGATGTCACTGCGGTGGCCTCGCTGAGACCACCATCTAATGCAATCTGGGCACCGCGGCCCGTCGCTGCGGACTCTTGCGACGGCGGCACCTGCTGACCCGCCGAGGCCGGCGGCGGCGTGGTGCCGGCACCCACACTGTTGTCACCCACGCTGGTGTCACCCTCGCTGTTGGCCCCACCGGAGCTGGACAGGTCCACCCCGGAGCCGATCAACAGGTACAGCACCGCCATCCGAACCGAAACACCGTTGGTGACCTGGTTGGTCACCACCGTGTTGGGCAGATCGGCGGCCTCGGAAGTGATCTCCACACCGCGGATCATCGGACCCGGGTGCATGATCGGCGCATGGCTCGGAAGCCGCTGGGCCCGCTCCAGGTTCAGGCCGTACCCGGCGCTGTACTCCCGAAGCGATGGCAGCACCGCATCGGTTATGCGCTCCTGTTGCACCCGCAGGACATAGATGGCGTCGACCTTCGGGATCACCTCGTCGAGATCGTGGGAAACGTGCACCGGCCACCCTGCCAATGAAGGAGGCAAAAGGGTGGGCGGCGCCACCAGAGTGATCTCGGCTCCGAGCAGCGCAAATGCGGTGACGTCGGAACGAGCGACGCGCGAGTGCTTGATATCGCCGACGATGGCGATGTGGCGGCCACGGATCTCGCCCAGTGTCTGACGCAGCGTGTAGGCATCGAGCAGGGCCTGGGTCGGATGCTCATGCCAACCGTCGCCCGCGTTGATGATGTGAGCGTCGGTCCACTGGGTGACCTGGTGAGGAACTCCGGCTGAGCGATGGCGGATCACAAAAGCATTCGCCCCCATCGCGCTCACCGTTTCGACGGTGTCGCGAATCGACTCGCCCTTTTGTACCGACGATGTGGACACCGACACGTTCATTGTGTCGGCCGACAAACGTTTGGCCGCGGTCTCGAACGAAAGCCGGGTTCGCGTCGAATCCTCGTAGAAGAGGGTGGCGACGGTCTTGCCTCGCAAGGCGGGAACCTTGGGAATCGGGCGGCGACCGATCTCGGCGAACCGGTCGGTCAGATCCAACAACTCCTTGAGCCCCTCGGCTCCAAGGTCAGCGATCGAAAGCAGGTGTTTCACTTGTACATCTCTCCGAGCTGGACGCCATCGACGGACACATCAACGATCTCGTCACGCCGGGTCGGCAGGTTCTTACCTACGTAGTCCGGTCGTATCGGCAGCTCTCGATGGCCTCGATCGACCATCACCGCCAGTTGAACAGCCCGAGGGCGACCGAAGTCGTTCAGAGCATCGAGCGCCGCCCGAATGGTTCGTCCGGTAAACAAGACATCGTCGACCAGCACGATCACCCGACCGTCGATGCCAAAGGGCACCCGGGTTTCGGCCTCGGGGAGCACCGGTCGAAGCCCGATGTCGTCGCGGTGCAGGGCCACGTCGAGTACGCCGACATCAATATCGACACCCTCGATATCGAGCAGCGCCTCCCGTATGGCGTCGGCGAGAGCGACACCGCCGGTTTGCAACCCGATCAGGGCCACGTTGGTCAGACCTTGGTTGGCTTCCACGATCTCGTGGGCCATCCGTTTGACCGCCCGGGCCATAGCGTCGGCGTCCAATACCTCGGTCCGGGCGACAAAAACGCCCCCGTACGGGGGCGTTGTTCGGCGTTCTCTTTCGGCCATCAGCACACTCTTTCGTCCGTTTGAGTCTCACAGGACTCGCTTCACGGTCGAGATCGAACGATAGCAGCACCGCGCCCAGATGAAGAATCGGGATTCGCGAGATGGCACCGAGTTGGCCGCAGCGCGGCGGCTGGTGAGCGCCGACCGTGAGCTAGTGCCCTGGGGTGAGGTTCCTCCTAGAGCCTGGGTAGGCGCCAGGTCGACCCGGATGCGTCTTCGGTATCGAGCACAAAACCGGCCTTAGTGGCTACCGCGATCGAGCCTTCGTTGGTGGCAGGAATCGACGCGGTGACCTCCGCCCCGAGGGTGGCCTGAGCCCAACGGGCCAACAGAGAGACAGCATGGGAGCCGTAGCCGTGGCCGCGATGGGCCGATCCGACCCACCAACCAAGCTCGAGGGTGTTGGGCACCCCTGTTGGCACCAGGCCGACTTCGCCCAGTACCGGCGGTTCACCAGAGGCGACGACGATCACCAGATCAAGCGAGAGACCGGCGGTTCGACGCAGCTCGTCGCCCTCGATCCAACGGCGGGCGTAGGCCTCGCTGGTATCGGGAGGCACGGCGGTCGAGTCGATCACCGCAGGATCGCCCCAGGCCGAAACCAGAGCGGGGGCATCATCCACCTGCCAAGACCGCAGCCGCACCAATGGGTCAGCGAGTGGCGGGGCCGGCAAAGCCAGAGGACCACTCCAGCTCACCGCTGAAGGAGCCCTAACAGCACCGGTCTGTGAGCCGGCAGCACCGCCCGCCGAAAGATCGTGTTCAGCATCGCGGGCTTCAGAGTCAGGGGCCAGGGTGGCATCGGTGACCGTGGCCAGATCGGGCAGTGCATCGGCCGGTGGACCTGGTGTAGCCACCGGCTTTGGAATGTCGGCGGGATCGGGAGTTGCTTCGTCGGGCCGAAGCTCCCGGGCCAACCGGGCGAGGACACCATTGACAAAGCGCGCCGACCGGTCGGTTGAGAACTGCGATGCCAACGCCACCGCCTCGGTGATCGCTGCCGTCGCCGGCACATCGGGACGGTGGGTCAGCTCCCACAAACCCATGCGCAGAATACAAACGTCGATCATCGGCATGCGGTCAATCGACCAGCCCGATGCGGCCCGATCGATCTCCGAATCAAGAGCGTCGATATGGGTGCCTACGCCCTTGACCACGTCGACCACGTACTGATCGGGAGTGACTGCAAGAGAATGCAACGCCGCTCCCGGGTTTACCTTTCGACTGGCGGCCTCGTACAACAGGGTCAGGGCGCGCTCGCGCGCCTCGCGCCGGGACCCGACTCCTCCCGTGACCCCACGGCCGCCAGCTGTCACCAGATTCTCCTGTCCGTCATCACTGCTGTTCACTGCCGGCCGACTACCGACCGATCAGGCCCGTGTCAGGTACTCGCCGTTTCGGGTATCGACTTTGATCTTTTCATTCGGGTTCACAAACAACGGAACCTGAACCACCAGTCCGGTCTCGAGGGTGGCGGGCTTACGAGCTCCCGACACGCGATCGCCCTTCTCGCCCGGCTCGGTCTCGGCCACCAACAGCTCCACAGAGGTCGCCAGCTCGGTACCGATGACCTCATCGCCAAAGAAGTGCAGCTGGGCCGTCATCCCATCGATCAGGTAGTTGGTGGCGTCACCGAGGGTCTCGGGCGTGACGGTGGACTGCTCGTAGGACTCGTTGTCCATAAACACGTAGTCGCTGCCATCGCGGTAGAGGTACTGCATGTCGCGCTTGTCGATCATGGCCCGCTCGACCTTCTCGCCGGCCCGGAAGGTGCGGTCGACGGTGGCGCCCGAGCGGGCGTTCTTCAGCGTCGTCCGCACAAACGCGTGACCCTTACCCGGCTTCACATGCTGGAAGTCGACCACGTTCATCAGGTCGCCTTCGAGGTGGAGCGTCATTCCGGTCTTGAGGTCGTTGGTGGTGATCGTCGGCATGTCTTCCTCGGGTTCGAAAAAGTCTGAGAGTCCAAAATCGGAGCAGAGTCAACCTAGCAGGGTGATAGAGAATGACTCCCCTGACCTAGAGTCCCGACCTAGCGTCCGGACTGGCGAGCCCTTTGGGCGGCAACGGTTTGGCCGGCGGCCCAGTCGTTGGCCTCAAGGGTCTTGAGAAAACCGACCACATTGCGATCCCGGATTCGCTCGAGCTCCCGGACGTCGTGGCCGCCCGACTGGGCATCGGACTGGGTCACGATCTTGTCGACCAGTTCGGGGGTGAAGTCGGGGGTGTCCATCAGCTTGGTCCAGGGCCATTCGAGGGTGGGGCCGAACTGTTCGAGGAAGTGACGGAAACCGCCGGTGCCGCCGGCGACACGATAGGTCTCGAACAACCCCATCTGGGCCCAACGGAGGCCGAACCCGTAGGTCATCACCTCGTCGATTTCCGCGGTGGTGGCTACCCCGTCATTCACCAACCACAAGGCCTCGCGCCACACCGCCTCGAGGAGTCGATCGCCAATAAAGGCGTCGATCTCGACCCGCACATGCACCGGATGCATCCCGATGCCGGCGTAGATCGACTGGGCCCGACGAATCGTCTCGATCGGTGTCGCCTCGCCACCCACGACCTCCACCACCGGCAACAGATACACCGGGTTGTACGGGTGACCCACCACCAACCGCTCCGGGTTCACCATGGCGGCCTGCAGATCGGTGGGCTTGATACCTGAGGTCGACGAACCGATCACCGTGTCGGCTGGAGCTGCGGCCTCGACCTCCGCCAGCACCGCCTGCTTGATGTCGGGTCGCTCCGGAACGCTTTCTTGGATGAAGTCGGCGCCGCTCACGGCATCAGCCACTGACGAGGCGACGCGCCACTCCCCCGGCGAGGTGGTGTCGAGGCCGAGGTCGTCCCATGCGGCTACGGCGTTGGCCAACACCTCGGTCATGATCGATGCCGCGGCATCGGAGGGGTCGGAGATGGCGACCTCCACCCCCGAGAGCACCAGGCGTGAGGCCCAGGCGGCACCGATCACCCCGCAGCCCACAATGGCGGCCCGTTGCGGTGCCAACGGTTCGTAGTGAGGCCCGTCAGCCTCAGCCATGAGCGGTCAAGGCCAGGTTGTCTCGCACCTCAGCCGGTGTCAGCACGTGGTAGTTCTGGGCTTCGAGGATGGTGACGGCCCGCTCGACCAGGTCACCGTTGCTGGCCAGGCGACCCTTCGACAGCCAGATGTTGTCCTCGAGGCCGACCCGCACATTGCCTCCGGCCTGCGCAGCCAACGACACGTATTTCAGCTGGTTGCGGCCGATCGAAAAGGCCGAGAAGGTCCAGCCGTCGGGGACGTTGTTGCGCATGGCCATGAAGGTGTTGAGATCATCCGGTGCCCCCCAGGGCACCCCCATACACAATTGCACCATCACCGGCTCGGGGATGATGCCGCGGCGCACCAGGTCCTTGGCGTGGGCCAGATGGCCGGTATCGAAAGCCTCGATCTCGATGCGGGTGCCGATCTCGTTCATCTGGGTGGCCATGGCCTCCAGCATCGCTGGCGTGTTGGTCATGACGTAGTCACCTTCGCCGAAGTTCATCGAACCGCAGTCGAGGGTGCAGATCTCCGGACGGATCTGGCGCACGTGTTCAACCCGCTCGGTTGCGCCGGCCATATCGGTGCCCTCCTCGGCGGGTGGGAGCGGCTTCTCGATGTCGCCGAGCACCAGGTCGCCGCCCATCCCTGCGGTCAGGTTCAGCACCACATCGGTCTCGGATTCCCGAACCCGCTCGGCTACCTCCACATACTTTTCGACCGCCCGTGACGGCATCCCGTCGTCTTCACGAACATGGATGTGGACCACCGCAGCTCCCGCGTTGGCGGCCTCGATGCAGGAGTCGGCGATCTGGGCCGGGGTGACCGGCACCTTGTCGGACTTGTCGACGGTGTAACCGCCACCGGTCACCGCACAGGTGATGAAGACGCCTTCGTGAGTCGAAGAACCGCTTTCGCTCGCCATAGTTGCCTGGCCTCTTTCGCTTGTACTTGTGTTGTGGAGATGGATGGAGGGGATTGGGATGGAGGGATTGGGCTGGAAGGGATAGTCAGGCGCCGAATTCTGCGCGTCGGTTGGCGACCCGGGTCGTGCTGAAGATCTCATCGTGATCGATGTAGATACCGCGGAGGTGACGGCGGCCACCGGCCTCGAAGGCATCGCGGCCGTGAAGGATCCGACGGTTATCGAACCCCACCAGATCCCCCGCCTCAAACGGGTAGCGCATTTGGAAGCGATCGCTGGCCGCCATTTCTGAAAAGCAGCGCATGGCCTCATAAGCCCGAGGCATATCGGCCGGATCCATATCGGGGAATCCCCGGACCGGATAGAAGGCCCGCAGGGTGAGCGGCGAGCCATGGACGCCTCGGTCGATGAAGGGGCCCGACCACCGATGGTCAATCCCGGGTCCACGGTTGAAGAACACCCAGCGCAGGGTGGTCAGCGCTTCAAAATGTTCGGGGTACTCAGCCCGGAGGGCCTCAACCACCGCAGCGCCGTCGGCCATGGTCGACCAGCCACCGGCGGTCTCGTTACGGAAACAGTGCAGGAATTGAAAGCCCGGCGGTGTCTCCCGAGTCGGCAGATCAGTGTGGGGGCCGAGGCGAAGGTTGGAGTTGGCGGTGGAGTTGGTGTCGGCCGCGCCAGCCATGGTGATGTCGGCCTTGACGTCCCAGATCGGGCCAAAGTTGGTGTCGCGAACCGGACCGATTCGCATCGCCAGCTGCAGCGCAACATCTGGATCGTCGGGCAAACCCCGAAGTCGGGCGATGCCCCTCGCCACCAAGTCGTTGATCCAGGCGGCAAAGGCGGCGTCGTCAGCCAGTACCGCGGGGCCGTCGTGGGTGGGAGGCTCCACCAACTCGCGGGCCGACCACGGCTGGGGTTCCGGCATCCAGGCCGAGGCCAGATGGCGGCCCAAAGCCACGTGACGTAACCAACCAGGATGGAACCGGGCGAGGTGACCGTCGGGACCGAAGCAGACCTCCAACGCGCCAGCGGCGGTGACGTTGGCGTCGGTCACGCTGATGTCGGAACCGAGATGGCCCGGATCAAGCAGGCCTTCCCGAGTGGCCAAATCCACCCCACCAGCGTCCACGGCGTTCTCCCGAAGCCATAGATCAAACGCCACCAGGCACAAGCCATCGGGCCAAGTCAGGCGAACAAAGTGATCGTCGATCACGGCCGCGGCCAAGGGCTCCCACCGGTACTGGTAGAAGTCCGGCGTCGGGATCGCTTCCGCCGGACTTGGGGCGGAGGCGGTAGCGGCGCCATTGCCGCTCGCAGCGTTGTTCTCCATCAGCCGCGAGAGTACCAACGACTCCCTACAAAAAGGCAATATCGCAGTCCGGCCAACTCACCGTTAGCCGACGGCCAACACCGGATCCTTCGGGCTCTGCGACAACACCCGGGCCCCGGCCTCGGTCACCACCACCAGGTCTTCGACCCGCACCCCGCCGTGACCAGCGAGGTAGACACCGGGCTCCACGGTGACCACATGACCAGCAAGCAGTACATCCTGGGTGCGCGAATTCACCGAGGGTGCTTCATGGATATCGAGGCCCACCCCGTGACCGGTCCCGTGCTCAAAGGCTTCAGCCCAACCAGCCTCAGCGATTCGATCCCGGCATCGCTTGTCGACATCGGCTGCGG
Source organism: uncultured Acidimicrobiales bacterium (assembly GCA_937925845.1). Classification (GTDB taxonomy): domain Bacteria; phylum Actinomycetota; class Acidimicrobiia; order Acidimicrobiales; family CALAML01; genus CALAML01. Next base: position 40,689 of record CALAML010000184.1, read on the forward strand.
CCACGCCGGCCCGCACCATTTCCACCCCGCCGGCCTGAGCTTCGGTGACCACCTCGAGCATGCGTCGGCTGAGGTCGTCGGGTTCGCCGATGGAGAAGGTGCGGGTCATATCACTGCGGTAACCGTCGACCACCGCTCCGACATCGATCACCACCAGATCCCCGGCTTCGATTCGCCGTGAACCGGCACGCGCATGGGGGTTGGCGCCGTTGGGGCCGCTCGCCACGATCGTGTCGTAGGCCGCGCCGCTTGCGCCAGCGGCGACCATGGCCTGCTCCAGCGACTGGGCCACCTCGGCTTCGGTCGGGCCCTGGACCAGCAGCGTGCGGACCTCGGCCAGGGCAGCATCGGCAACCTTTGCCGCGGCCTCGATACGGGCCAGTTCACCTGCGTCCTTGACCGCCCGCAGCCCTTCGACCAGCCCGATGGTGGGCGCCAAGTCGACACCTTCGAACCAGCCTCGATAGCTGGTGGCGGACTGCCAACTCACATGGGCCGCCTCGAGGCCAACCACCTCGGCGCAAGCATCCTCGGCGGCGGCGGCGAAGATCGGCCGTGGCGTGCGGGAAATCTCCAGTCGGGCTGACACCCCTGCGGCCTCCAACTCGGCCGCGGCCTGATGACGGTAGCGCCCGTCGGTGATCAGCACCGCCTCGTCACGGCCTATCCAGCCCAAGCCGGCGGACCCGGTGAAGCCAAAGAGGTATCGCAGATGCTCAAGCTTGGTGACCACCAGACCATCGATCGGACCGGGCGCGATGGCATCGGCACCATCGGCGGTGCTCTTGCCGCTGGTCTCGACCGCGGTAGTGAACTTCTGGCGCAACTTGGGAATCCGGCTCGCCACGTCGAGCGCGGGCAGTGCCGACACCTCGACCGGTTCCGTCACCGCAGGACCTCAAGCGTTTCTCGCAGCAGGGCCGGCTCCACACCGGTCACCCGCTCCACCCCGTCGGCGCCGTCGAGCACAAAGGTGACCCCGTCGAGGGCCTTCTTGTCGCGGACGAACAGCCCCTGGAGCTCGTCGAGATCGCTACCTTCGGGCAGTCGTCCGGGAAGCTCAAGGTCGGCCACTACCTGATGATGACGAGCCCGAGCGGCATCGTCGATACGTCCCAGGCGGAACGCCAGCTCGCCGGCGTAGACCAGACCGACAGCGACCGCCTCACCGTGACGCAGGCCGTAGCCACCTGACGTCTCGAGCGCATGAGCCAGCGTATGGCCGTAGTTGAGTACGGCCCGGAGGCCACCCTCGCGTTCGTCGGCGGCGACCACGCTGGCCTTGATCGCGGCACACGCAGCAACCTGTCCAACCCGGTCCATGTCGACCAGGCTCACGCCGCCAGAACCGTTTGAGGACCAACCGGTATCACCGGCATCGAAGCGCCGGAGGAACTCGTACTTCGCCACTTCTCCCATCCCGGATCGCAGCTCGGCTGGAGGAAGTGTGGCCAAGTGGTCGGTGTCGCAGATCACGCCGTGGGGCTGCCAGAACGCACCAACCAGGTTCTTGCCCTCCGGGAGGTTCACCCCGCACTTGCCACCGATGGCGGCGTCGACCATGCCCAACAGCGAGGTGGCCACATGGACCACCGCTGTGCCTCGGTGATAGCTGGCGGCGGCGAACCCGGCGAGGTCGGTAACGACACCGCCACCGACCCCCACCACTACATCGGCACGGGTCAGGCCCCAGCGAGCCCAGTCGCGGCACAGGTCCTCCACCGTTGACATGGTTTTGGCTTCTTCGCCGTCAACCACCTCGAAGACGCGGTGCTCACATCCCGGATCAACCGAGATGCCGATGTTGGCCTGGGTCACAATCGCGGCCCGGCGGGCCGACGCCGGGATCAGCGAAGCCAGCTCCGATGAGGCGCCAGCCCCAACGGCCACGTCGTAGGGACGGGCCTCGAGACCGACTCGGATGTGGTGCAGGCCGTTGGTTGCGCTCACCACCCCAGCGTAGCCAGAGTGCTCGGTGACCCCAGAGTCCGGACTGACAAGCGACTATTGCAGGCGGCTGGAAGCGGCCGACCGATGAGGTCAGCTGCGGGACCGGAACGGACGCCAGCGACCCTTATCGGCCTGTTCCGACTCGACCAGCGAGCTATCGGAGCTTGACGACGGCCGAAGATCGGCGTCGAGATCGACCGGATCCTTGGTGTCTTCGTCGATGTCCAAGCCAAGTTCTGACGCCATCTTGTCGAGGCGGGAACGGGCCGAGTTGCCTTCGAGATCGGGCTGATCCGATGCCGCACCCACCGTGACTTCTGGGGGCACATCGATAGCGGGCGGCGGAGGCGGAAGATCGTCGGAAGCCAGATCTGGGGCCTGCGACCTATCGACCGCGGGCGGCGGCGGGAAATCGCCGAAGCTCTGGGTCTCGTCGGCTACCAGGTCGATACCGGGCATTTCCTGGTCCGGCTTGGTGCCGACCACCGGGATGGCGTCGATCTCGACCGGCGCTCCAAGGTCGTCTTCGAGCACGATCTCCGCCAGCTCCGGCGTCTCGGCTACGAGATCGGCATCGGCGGCCGCCTTGTCGGTCGACGCTGCGGCCACACCGGTTGCCGCCGCAGCGGCAGCCTTGCCCGCGCTGGCTTTGCCCGACTCAGCCTTGGTGGACTTTGGTTCTTCCGCCTTGGGCTTGGCCGCGTCCGCCTCGGCGACGGTTTTGGACTTGGCCGCTTTGTCGTCGGCGGACTTGGCCGCAGCCTTCGAGTTGTCGTTGCTGCCCTTCGCAGAGTCGGTCTTGGCTCCTGCGCCATCGCCAGCCTCAGCCTTGGCCTCTGTTGATGTGGCCTCTGTTGATGTGGTCTCTGTTGAGGCGGTCTCGGGCTTGGTCTCAACAGAGTCGGGGTCGGTCAGGTTCCGGCCGTTGAGTTCGATCAACCCGTCCTCGGCCAGTTCCTTCACCAGGCGGGTAGCCCGAAGCTCGTTCAGCTGCATGCTGGCGCCGATCGACGTCACGGTCTGACCGGCGCCAATGGCGTGGATCAGATCCCAACCGGAGCGGCGGATGACCACTTCGTCGGCCGGAAGCTTCCGGGCGAGAGTAACCACGACATCGCCCGACGAGACAACCTTTTCGACCTCACGCCACTCACCGATCTGGTCGGTGGCCGAAGCCAGTACCGGCGCTACTTCTTCGCGATCGCGGTTGCGGGCCGGCTTGTCGAGAGCCTCGAATTCGAAGCTGGCCTCCCGGAATCGAAGCAGCTCAAACACGACGTCGGCCGGGGCGGTGCTATGGGGCGCGGCGGAACATTCCGACCACACGATGCTGCCTCGATCGAAACCGACCAGGGCTGTACCCCGGTCACCGGTGAACGACAGTTCACCGGTTTTTCGCAAGTCGGACAGCAGTCCCAGCACACTTGCAACATCGAACTCGGAGAGATCGCCATGAAGAGCAGACATAGCCATCATGAGTACCACGACCGAGGTGGTCCCGTACAGCGCGAACTTCAGTACTTTCCGCAACAGACTGCCGCGTTCCGGGGTCCGTGACCGACCTCGGGTGCGTCTTTAGAACCAAATTGACCCTTTTTGAGCCAGCAACACATGGCAATCGTGACGACAAAAGGTCAACCGACCGACACCGCGCACGACATCGCAAACCCAAGTCCGGCGAAGCGGCGTTGTTGTTTTGGGAGACGGCTCGCCAGGCGCCGAAGAGCCAGAACCAGTGGCAGGTCCACGAGCGAAGCGAAGTGGCACCGTCCAGCCCGCGGCCTGCGTGGCCCGGGAACGCTAGAAGTCAGAGCCCGAAGCGCTCGAGGATTTGGGTTGAGGCCAACACTGTGGCGATGGCGCCGACCGCAAGTGCCGGACCGAACGGGAAAGCGCTGCCTTTGCCCTGGGTGATGGCGGCGACAATGCCAAACAGCACGCCGAGCAGCGACGAGATCAGCAAGGCAAAAAGGATCAGCATCGGGTTCAGCCAGCCGAGGGCGAGACCCAGGACCAGGGCCAACTTTACGTCGCCGAAGCCCATGCCCTTCGGCGAGATCAGGTGCGGCACCAACAGGGCTACGAAGTACACCACGGCACCGATCAGGGCGCCCAGGATCTTGTCGACCGAACCGGTGGCCACCGATCCGATCACCACCAGCGCAGCCATGACTTTGAGGGTGGGAAAGGTGATGCGATCGGGAATTCGATAGTGCTCGAGGTCGACGATCGTCACCACCACCAGCGCGGCGAAGAAGACCAGGTACACGGGGATCTGGGCCCCGAGGCCGAAGCGCAGCCCCCCAAAGACAAACAGCAGCGATGTCACCACCTCGCAGCTGACGACAACCCATCGAGGCAACGACGTGGGCGAAAACCAGCGCTTGATGGGAATGAACTCGTTGGCCCCAGCACCGGCCAGCAATGGATCAGAACCCGGGGCCTGCTGGGTGATGGTTGGAAGCACCGCGCCGACAAAGAGCCCGGCGATGGCAAAGAGGGGAATCAGAACAAGATCAGGCATGACTTCAGGATTTGTCCGGCCCAGAATCGTTCCATCGGCGATTCGCGTTCGGTTCCGAACCGGCATCACTTTCGGTGTCCGGCGCAGAGTCGGTGGTGATGTCGCGGGCATCCAGAATCGAGCCGGCAAACACGCGGCGGTCCTTTAGGCCAGGCGGCGGGCCAAGATCGGTCAGGCGCCGATCCAGGCTTGAGGCGAGCGAGGTTAACGCGCCGCGAGCCTGAGCCGAACCTTTCGAGGGTGCATCGCCGTCGCGGCCCGAAGCCGTACCGCTGTCGCCGTTTCCGTTGCCATTGCCATTGCCATTGCCGCCGGACTTGTTGGCCGCGGCGAAGCGGGACGAGAGCCCGCCCGCACCGTCGGCCGCCACCGGCTCGGCCATTTCGCTTTCCTCGACCAACTTGATGCCACCGAGGTCGGCGAGGGTCTTGGCCTCGCGGGCGATCTCGAGTGGCCGCAGCCCGGTGACGGTTCGGAGGGTGGCCAGGCTGGCGCCCGAACCCATGGCCACCAGAAGGCGCCACTGCTCGGCGTTGATCGTGATCGAGTCGTCGGTCAAGGTGTCGACGGGCTGGGCCCACATCTCCAGGCTGGGGACGTCAGCTTCGATCTCTTCCCACTCGGCCACACAGAACTCGGCTTCGCTCAGCACGGCCTCCAGCTGCTCGGGCTCGGCGGCGACAACGGGCCGGACGTCGGTATCGAAGGCAAAACTGCCGGAGGTTGAGCGGATCAGCTCCACCATCGCGTCCAAGATCGTTATGCCGATTTCGCCGTTGTGTTCCGCGGCCACGAGACGCCCCGACTCCATGAAGATGGACAGGGTGCCGCGGTCGCCCTCAACCCGCAGCCGGCCGGTCTGATCCTGGCCGTGTAGCAGGCGAAGGATGTCTGAAACGGGGAAACTCTCGATATTTCCTTGAAGGGCCACGAGATAGCCATCGGCACGTTTCCGACGAAATTCAGCCTTCGTGGCCGGGTTTCGCGCCAGTTCTGAGCCATCAGTTGGCGTCGAGTTGGTGTTGAGCCGCCTCCGACATGGCTTCGATCGACGGGTCGACGCCCGTCCACAGCCGAAATGCGTGCGCCGCCTGGTGGATCAACATGCCGATCCCGCCAACATGGGCGATACCCGCCTGCTCGCAGTGG
>CALAML010000185.1 GCA_937925845.1 uncultured Acidimicrobiales bacterium
TTGGTCATGGTGGCCCGGCCGTTGTTCCACAGCACCCGTTTGCCGTCGGGGTAGGGGGCCGAGATCAGCTGGCCGAAGTTGCCAGCCCCGAGCCACTGGAACTGCACGTCGTCGTCGCCGAGGGTTTCGGTTGGGCCTTCAGGGCCTCGCCACGGCACGTTGTCCTGTTGGTCGGAGCGGCCGTGGCCGATCGGGTTCGACGAGTCGGCAAGGAAGGGGTTGCGGGGTCCGGTCTGCATCATCGGATGCTCCTTGAGGCGGTTTCGGTTTCGGTTTCGGTTTCGGTAGAGGCAGTGGCGGGGGCGGGGTCGGAGGTTGTGCTCCAGCCGGCGCTGGGCGGGTGGTTACCGAATCGCTCCAGGGCCGCGATCAGCACTTCAACCTGGGCACGGGCCGGTCCGAGGTCGACTGAGTTCAGGGCCAGGCGGTAGCGGTCGGAGAGTTCGCCGAGGACGGTGTCGTGAAAGGTGGTGCCGGCTTTGGTGAGGCCGATGCGTTTGCTGCGACCGTCTTCGGGGTCGGCGGTGGCGACGGTATAGCCGTTGGCGTCGAGCCGTTTCAGTGTGGCGGTGAGGCCGCCAGCGGTCTGCAGCACCCATCGGCCGAGGGTGGCCGGGCGTACTCCGGAAGGCCCGGCCTCGCGGAGCATGGCCAGCACCCGGATCTCTGACGGGCTGATGTCGTGGCGTCCGCAGACCTCGCTCACCAGCCCTTGGTTCAGGCGTTCGAGCCGGCCCAGCAGCAGCAGGAAGGTGGTCTCTTCGTCGTCGCGGGGAAGCACAGCTATCCAGCCGCCGACAGCGGCGCCGCCGCGAGCGCTTGGCCGTCGAGCGAGATGCGATGCACCACCCGGCGTTCGGCGAAGTCGAACAGCGCGTAGTGCTGGGTCGACCAGTTGTCCCAGATCACGACGTCGCCGTCGTCCCATCTGTGGCGGAAGGTGAACTCGGGGCGGGTGAGGTGGTTGAGCAGGAACGGCAGGATGGCGTTGGACTCCTCCAGCGGCAGGTTGGTGAGTCGTCGGGTGAAGATCTTGTTCACAAACAACACTGGGCGCTGGGTTTCGGGATGGCTGATCACCACCGGATGTTCGTGGCTGAGTCCGGGGGCGATTTCGTGCACCGCTCGGCGGCCATCGAGCAGCTTCTTCATGCCGCCCGAGAGTGTGTCGTAGGCCGCGTAGGCGCTGGCCCACATGGTGTCACCGCCCACCGCCGGGTTCTCGCGCATGCACAGAACGGCTCCGAGCGGAACCTCGGCCCCGAAGGTGGCATCGGCGTGCCACTGGTCGGCCTTGTAGCCACCTTCAGAGTCGAAGACGGTGATGGTTTCGTAGTCGGGGTGGCTCACGTTTTGGGGTTGCGGCGGCTGCGGTTTGCCGAAGATTTCGGCCAGCTGGTGGTGCTGGCCCGGCGTGGGGTTCAGGCCGGGGAACACCAGCACCTGGTGTTGCCAGAGTGCGTCGCGGAGGGCATCGCCGGTGGCCCCACCGGCCAGCACCACGTCGAGCGGAGCGTTCACATGGGCGCCAAGAAATCCTGAGGCCCGGCTGATATCGAGGTCGGCGACAGTCAGAACTCTCTCCCTGGATAGCTTTCTACAAAGCTATCTTACGATCGTGGAGCCTGCAGTTTGATCGGTGATGAGGCGCCAGAACTGCTCCGCTCTAGCGATCTTTCGAGCGGAACCAGCGACGCTTTGGTTTGGCTTGGGCCGGCGGCGGGGAGGTGGCAGGCCACGGGTCGGGACGGCTGGGGGAGGAGGCCGGGACCTCGTTGGCTTCCTCATACACCGACTCGAATTGTCCGGTCGCGGCCGCCGTATCGCCCGCTCCGAATGTGGCTACGGCTTTGTCGAGCCGCTGCTGGGGTGAGACGGGTGTCAGACACCCGTCTCAGGTTGGCGGGGGTCGTCGCTGAGGAAGCGGTCCCGGTAGCGGGTGAATCTGGAGGCGAGTTCGGCGGAGAGACTGAAGTCGGCGGCGCTGTAGCGGTGGGCGCCGAGGCGGTCGATGCGATCGGGGTTGCGTTCGGCCTCCGCCGCGACGGCTACCTCCCTGGGCACCGGGCGACCGAGCTGGTCGTACAACCCCGCCAGCGCGGCCTGAAGGTCGGTGGTGAGGTGGCGGTGCGCCAAATGGATCACCTTGGTCTGAGCCAGCACTCCGGTGTCGACGTGATCAACCAGTCGGTCGAGGCTTCGGGCGTAGAGGTCGGCGTGGTAGCGGCCGATCGCTTCGGCACCATCCGCATCGGAGAAGGCTGACCGGAGGGTGGCGATGAGGCTGGAGACCGAGGCCAGCACTTCTGTTGGCTCGCGGTGGGTGCAGATGATGGTGGCATCGGGGTAGGTGGCGATCAGTTCGGGAATCCCCTGGAGGTGAACCGGCGACTTCAGGACCCAGCGGGTTGGGGCTTGGCCCTGGATGGTTTCGAGGACTTGGCGATGGGTGCGGTAAGCGGGGGTGAGATCGGCGTCGCGAAGCCACTCGGCATAGCTCGGCACGTGGTAGCGGCTGATGAACTCTTCGGTTCGGAACGAAAAGGCCATCGCCGACAGGCACTCCTTCACCATGATGGCCGAGTAGCTGTGGATGGCGTCGAGCCCCTGGGCCACGGTTTGGGGAAAGACCAGCTCCGCGGCCGCCGCCGCCACTCTCGGGTCAGGCTCGTCTTGCGACGTGGGCTCACTCCCGTCGGCAATCGGGTAGAGAAACTCCCAGCCCAGCGGGGCTCGGAGCGCCGGGTCGGCGGCCAGGAGGCGGTGGAGCAGCGTGGTGCCGCTGCGGGGTGGGCCGATCACAAAGATGGGTTCGGTGGTCGCCGATGTTGGCCCGGCTTCGGCTGCTGGCGTTGCGAGTGAGCCGAGTGCGTCGAGTTGTAGGCGCACCCGCACCAGTCGCCGCAGGTATCGCTGGGTGGCCCAGCGGCCCAGAGGGGTGAGTTCGGCTTCGTGTTCGAGCGCGGCGCAAGCGATGGCCAACGGTTCGGCCCAGTCCCCGTTGTTGGCGCCGAGCCCGAGTTCCTGTTCCGCTTCAGCCACCAGCGAGTCGGCGTCGAAAGGGCCGGGGGCGGGCTGGCGGTCGGGGTCGTCGCCGGCGTTGGCTCGGCGAACCCAGTCGGCCTGGGCCGGTGGGGTCCAGCTCATCGGATCAACTGCGGAAGCGCCAGCGCAGGTGGTCCTGGCGGCTTCGAAGTTCTGCGGCCCGTTGTTCGGCACTCACCGGCGGATCGGAGTTGATAGCGGATGCCGGCACCACGTCGGTGGTGAGTGTGGGCCGGGTGTCATCGGTGGGCCAGAACCAGCGGATGGTGCATAGGCCTTCGGCCAGCCCGGTGGTGTCGAGCCAGTTCGGATGGCCAGGGTCGGTGGCGCTCACCACCCAGCGCACCTTGCCGTCGGGGTCGGTGTGGCTTTGGAGATGGTTTCTGCTGGTGATGGCGCCGAACCATTCGATCGGTTCGAAGGTGGCCATGCGGTAGAGGTTGGCCGACCAGTAGTCGGCGGCCGGGAGGTCGCTGGTGACGATCAGCGCCTCGTCGGGAGCCAGGTTCCAGAAGCAGAACTCATAGCGGGCCTGGGCCAGGCCTTTGCCTTCGACATCAACCGTCTCCCGGGCGAACTGGTTGTCGGTGCGTTGGGCCCGGTTGGTGTTGAGGTAGTTGTCCCAGTAGGTGAGCGAGTGGCGGATCTGGGCTTCGGTAGCTTGAAGGCGGGCTTCGAGTTCGGCCGAGCTGGGCCCGCTCGCGACAGCGGCGGGATCGGGGTCGAGGCATTCGATCACGATCGTGGCCGGTTCTTCGGGCTGCCAGTCGATGTAGAACTCCCGGATCGACACCATCACGGCGCCATCGGGAAGGTCGATCACAGGTGATCCGTCACCGCCCGGGCCAAGCTCCAACTCGAACTCGTCGCCGCGGCCGATACCGAGGTCGTTGGCCGTGATCTGGTTCAGGGTGCCCCACACCGGTTCGTGCATGAAGCCGGCCCGAATGGCCAGGATGAAGTTGTCGCAGCCGTGCATCTTGCCGCGGATGCGGTAGCGATGGTTGGGGCTGATGCGGGCGTGACGGTAGGCGTTGTCGTAGTTGGGTCCGCCCCATTGGCTCACCATGTCGTTGTGGCGGTGAAACCACGGCCGACCGGGATCGGCGTGCAGCACTTCCCAGGCCAGCCAAAGCGAAGTTTGGTCGATCAGATGCTCAAGACCAGCCGATCCCGCTACCGCTGACAGCCCGCCAAGCTCACCCAACGAAGCACAAAATTCCCGCCAGGCCGTCTCCGGTGACCGGTCCCCATCCGCTGCTTCCACCAACTCGAAACTAGCCGCGGTCGGATGTTGCTTCTCTGGAACCATCGGTGTCGAGCAGGTCGGCGGCTTCAACAGCCAACTCTGCTTCGAGGTCGGCGGTGTTGCCGGAGACGCCGACGCCGCCGATCACTTCTCCGTTTCGGCGCAGCGGTTCGCCACCTCGGCCGACGAACCATTTGCCCTGGGCCAGCAGGCTTTGGGCAAACACCGGACGCTCAGCCCACGCCTCTTCGAGGGCTGCAGTTGAGTTCTTGAACCTTGCCGAGGTGTAGGCCTTGCCCGCGGCGAAGTCGGCCGAGAAACCGGGGGCCCCGTCGCTTCGCAGCAACACCACCAAGTCGCCAGCAACATCGCACACCGCCACCGATATCCCGGCGTTGTGGGCATCGGCTGCTGCAATCACGTGGTTGGCCACGAGCGTCGCATCGGCGAAGGTCAGTGACATGGACGAGGGAAGATTGGCGGGAACCGCGACATGGCGTCACGTTAGGCGATCCCTCAACCGCATTCTGTGCGCTTGGCGAGGCCAACAAAAATCCTGATCCACAGCCGATTCCCCGGTCGAGCTGAAGCGGGATCGCCGGTCACCACAGGTGAGCCTCTGTTGCTCCCCAGAAGTAGCCGCAAGTTCACGCTATGTGGTGAAAGAAATTGTGGCCGCTCCACCAATTCAGGGGAGTTCGCCAGTAGTGTCACGCCGAGTGTTTCTCAAGAACCTGACCCTGAAGGGTTTCAAGTCGTTCGCCGACACCACCTCGCTCGACCTTGAGCCTGGCGTCACCGTGGTGGTCGGTCCGAACGGTTCCGGTAAGTCGAATGTGGTCGACGCCGTGGCCTGGGTGCTTGGCGCCCAGGCACCAAAGTCGATCCGCTCCTCAAAGATGGACGACGTCATCTTTGCCGGCACGGCCAAGCGGGCCGCTCTGGGGCGGGCCGAGGTGGCGCTGACCATCGACAACAGCGATGGCATCCTGCCGGTGCAATTCTCCGAAGTCACCGTAAAGCGCACCCTGTTTCGCAACGGCGACAGCGAGTACTCGATCAACCAGGTGCCGTGTCGGCTGCTCGACATCCAGGAGCTGCTGAGCGATGCCGGTGTCGGCCGTCAACAGCACGTCATCATCTCCCAGGGCCAGATCGACGCCGTGCTCAACGCCCGGCCTGAGGATCGCCGGCTGATCATTGAAGAAGCCGCCGGGGTTCTCAAATACCGCAAGCGCAAGGAAAAGGCCGAGCGCCGCCTGGTGGCCACCGAGGCCAACCTCACCCGCATCCAGGATCTTCTGCGGGAGGTGAAGCGGGGTTTGCGTCCGCTGGAGAAGCAGGCCGACGCCGCCCGCCGGTACGACTCGCTGGTGGCCGAACTCACCCAGCTGCGCAAGCACCTCGCCGGCCGGGAGCTGTCGACGATGCAGCGCCGTCTGGCTGAAGCCCGGGCCACCCAGGAGAAGCAGAACCAGGCCGAGGCCGCCATCAAGGGTCAACTCGCCAGCCTCGATACCAAGGTGCTCGACGCGGAGACTCGCCTCACCGCCCAGGGCGGCGACGATCTGGGTGACGACCTGGCCGCCTTCGAGGGGCTGGCCGAACGAGCCAAGGGCCAGGCTGCTCTCGTGGCCGAGCGGGTGCGCAGCATCGAGGCGGCCCGAAACGAGGCCACCGACCAGACAGTGATCGCCACGTTGGAGGCCGACGCCAACAGCCTCACCACCGAGATCGCCGAGGTCGCCGCCCACATCGAGGCGGGCGACGCCGACGGGGTTGCACTCCTTGCCGACGAGGCCGAAATGGCGAAGCGCCGTGAAGCCTTCGACGCCGAACATGGCGATGGCCCCAAGGCCCTCGGTTCTGAAATCGGTGAGGTTCGGGCCGAACTCAACGCCGCCGCCAAGGCCGTTGAGCGGTCGCAGGCCTCGATGGCTCAGGCCAAGGCCCAGATCGACCGTATGTCGGTCAAGCACCGGTCGGCCAACGATCGGCGCACCGCCCTTACCGCGGCGGCCGAGGAGGCTCGGAGCCGGGTCGAGTCGCTCGCCGCTGAGCGGGTCGAAGCCGCTGAGGCACTGGTGAGTGCTGAAAGCTCCCGTTCCCGGGCCGCCACCGCCGCCACGTCGGCCACCAGCGAAGCTCGGGCCTGGACTGCTCGGGTGGAGGCGCTGGAGCTGGCACTGGACCAGGCCCGCTCCGCCGCCGGCGCCGAACAACTGGCTGGTCTCGATGGCGTGCTTGGCACCCTGTTGGATCTGGTTGCCGTCGACGACGGCTTTGAGACCGCGTTTGAAGCGGCGATCGGCGAAGCCCTCACCAGCGTGGTGGTGGAGTCGAGTGATGCCGCCCGCGCCGCGCTCACCGCCTTGCACGCCGACGACGCTGCCGGTGCGGTGGTGGCTCTCGACCGGGTCGACGGCATCGGTGGCTCGGCCACCGCTTCCGCCGCCGCCGCCAACCGGGCCTCGTCGGGTATGGCCCTGCGGGATCGGGTACGTGGCCAGACTCCGGAGGTCGATCGTTTACTCGACCGTCTTCTGGCCGCCGCCGTGCTGGTTGACGGCCCATGGGCCGACGCCCTCGATGTAGCTCTGGCCGAGCCCGACCTGATCGTGGTCACCCGCGACGGTGACCGCTTTGCCGCCACCGGTTGGCGGACCGGGCTGCAGGGTAGTGGTGCTACCGGCGCCGCTTTGGAAGAAGCCCAGGCCAAGGTGGTGTCGTCGGCTCAGGCCGCTCAGGCCGCCACTTCTTCCGCCGACGCCGCCGAGCAGGCACTGGCCCAGGCTCGCAGCAACGAGCGCAACGCGGTTGCCGCTGAGGAGAAGAATCAGCAGGCCCTTGAGCTGGCCGAACGCGATCTGGAGCGCCTGGCTGCCGACCTGGCCGACGGTGATGAGGATCGCCAGAAGCTCGACGAGGCCATCGCTGCCCATCAGCGTCAGATCGAAGTGGATTCGGCTCGGGTGACCGAGTTGGAAGCGGCGCTGCCCGAACTGGTGGCCGCCGAGTCTCAGCATGAGGAGCGGGTGGCCCGCTGGCGCGAAGAGCGTGGTGCCCTCGCCCACGAAGAGTCGCAGCTGCGCCAGCGTCGCAGCGACCACGAACGGCGCCTGAGTGGGTTGAGCGAAAAGCGGCAGGTGCTCACCGACCGCCTTGAGGGGGTCGAGGAGGGGTTGCGCCGCAACGTGGCCAAGCGTGACGAAGCGGCCCAGCGTCGTCAGGAGCTCGACCGTCGACTTCATGCCAGTCGTTCGTTGGCCAGCTACCTCGATGGTCGCATCACCGAGATCAGCGAGAAGCTGGCGTCGCTACGGATCGAACGCCAGGCCCAGAGTGCAGCCGCGCAGGCCATCTCGGCCGAGCTCGACTCGCTGCGCCGTGACCGCATCGCCCAGGAGCGGGCCCTGGAAGAGGGACGCGAGCTGGCTCGTCGGGCCGACATGGAGGCTTCGGAAACCAACATTCGTATCGAGGCTGCGGTGGAGACCCTTCGCCGGGAACTCGACTGCGACCCCCAAACGGCGATGGACACCGAGTGCCCGGAGCTGGCCGATGGTGTGACTGCCCCGGCCCGTACCCGGGAGTTGGAGCGTGAGCTTCGGCTGATGGGGCCGATCAACCCGTTGGCCCTCGACGAGTATGAGGCGCTGGCCGAGCGTCACGAGTTCCTGAAGGGTCAGCTCGACGATGTAAAGGCGAGCCGCAAGGAACTCAACAAGGTCATTTCGTCCATCGACGACGAGATCGTGGGTGTGTTCACCGAGGCCTTTGCCGATGTGAGTGAGAACTTCACGGCGCTGTTTGAGACCCTGTTCCCGGGCGGGCGCGGTCGCTTGGTGTTGACCAACCCGGAGAACATGCTCGAGACCGGCATCGAGCTTCAGGCCCGGCCCGGTGGCAAGAACGTGCGCAAGCTCTCGCTGCTGTCGGGTGGTGAGCGCTCGCTGACCGCGCTGGCCTACCTCTTTGCCGTGTTCCGCAGCCGGCCGTCGCCGTTCTATGTGATGGATGAGGTCGAGGCCGCTCTCGATGATGTGAACCTGCATCGGTTCCTCGACCTGGTGGCGGAGTTCCGCGACGAGGCCCAGCTGATCATCGTGAGCCACCAGAAGCGCACCATGGAGGCCGGTGACGTGCTCTACGGCGTCACCATGCAGGCCGGCGGTTCGTCCACAGTGCTCTCTGAAAAGGTCCGCTCCGAAACAGCAAACCCAGCCGAGCCCACCCCAATCGGCGTCTAAGCAACCTGTCATGGGTGTCAGACACCCGTCACAAGTTTCGGCATGGATCGCTCTTCACCCATCTAGAGTTTTGGTGTGAGCACGCTGAAGAGTCGACCTCCGGTTGGCCAGAGTCCGGTTCGCCCGGGCACCGACCGGCTGGTGCTCTTGGTGCTGCAGGTGCTGCTGTTGATGGCCGTGTTTTTTGTGGCCTGGCTGGCGATCAGCGGCGGGGTGCTGGCGCTGGGCGACTTCCGTCGCGGCGTCGAGCCTGGCTTCTGGCTGCTGACCCATCGATGGGCCAGCTACGGGCTCACTGTGGTGGCCATCGTGGCTGCGCCGGTTGGGTTGTCGATGAGCATGTTCCGGCTGCGGTTGGCGCCGGTGGCCGCCACCACCGCAGCCATTCTGGTGGCCATCGCGTTGGGGTCGACCGGCCGCTGGATCGCCAGCGTCGATTTGCTGAACAGCGACGGGGCCGAGCGGTCCTTCCTCGGTTGGTTGTTTCGGCCCGGCATCCGATTCTTTGTGCTGGGCGAAGGCGAGCTGTCGCCAACCCGCCTCCGGGTTCTGGCCCTGTTCCATCTGGTGCTGCTACCGACGGTCCTGGTGACAGTAGGAACCTGGCTCAATCGGTCGCTTCGGTCCAAGCAGCCCTAACCTAACGCGGTCGTCTCAGCAGGTGGTCTAGATGGACTGGGGTGACTTGATGATCATCGCCAGCGCCCTCATGGCGCACACCACCATCAACAGTACGGTCGACAAGGCGATGATGGCGCCGAACCCGTCGCTGGACATCGTGGCCAGCTGCACAAGGAAGATCACGCCGATCTTTTGCAACAGGCTGGAAAGGTCCGGCGACCGGAACACCACAACTGAACCAGCGGCGACGATCAGCACCAGCAGGCAAAGCTCAAGACCCATGGCCCGATTCTAGACCAACCAAAACCGGCCAGACCTAACCGCACCCGAAGCTCAATCGAGCCGGCGACCAGTCCTTCAAGTGCTGTCTAGGGGAGGCGGCTGAACCAGACGAGGCTGGTTCCGGCGGTGAGGAGCAGTAGCACCAGGCCGATACCGCTGAACCACCAGCTGACCTCCACCAATTCTTCTTCGAAGCCGACGGCGCTGCCGATATCGGAATAGACCTCACGGAGTTCGTCACTGCTGCTGGCCGAGAATGCGGCGCCTCCGGTCCGCTCAGCGAGCAGGGCCAGGTTGGGGGCATCGACCGGTACCGGAATGGTTTGGCTGACGCCATCGAGTTCCAGGGTGATCTGGCCCCGGACCGTGCCGAAGGAGATGGTCGATACCGGCACTTCGGCCTCGTTGGCTGCGGCCACTCCTTCATCGTCACCCGGCGGCACCGTGGAGGTGCCGTCGCTGAGCAGCACGATGCGGGCCGGCGGCACGGTGCCGGTCTCGTCGGGCGGCACTGCTTCGAGGGCATCGAGCGAGGTGAGGATCGCTCCGCCGAGCGAAGTGCCCTCGCCCAGGTCGTCTTCGGTGAGCCCCTCAAGCGCCTGGACCACCTGGTTGTGGTTTTGGGTGGGCGGCACCCGGATCGCCGATCGGCCGTTAAAGAGCACCAGGCCCAGGTTGAAGCGGTCGGGGAGTTCGGCCGAGAACTGGGTGGCGGCGTCGACCGCGGAGGTGAAGCGGTCGGGTTCCACGTCGGTGGCCATCATCGACAACGACACGTCGATGGCGATCACCACGGTGGCCCGCTCCCGAGGCACCTCTTCAATTCGGGCCGGCTGGGCAAACGCCACCACAAAGGCGCTCATAGCCCCGAGGAATAGAACGGCTGGCACGTGGCGGCGCCAGTTGGGTCGGTTGGGAGCCACTGCGTCGAGCAGTTCGCTGCTGGTGAATCGGATCGTGTACTGGTTGCGTCGGCGCTGGGCGAAGATGTAACCGATGGCCAGCAGGGCCACACCTACCAGGAACCACAGGCGCCATTCGGCGATGAACCTCACGATGCACCTCCGGCCCGGGCGATGGCGCTTTGGCGCTCCCGGCGGAGGCCGACAAACCGGACCATGGCCGGCAGCCAGTCTTCATCGGTGCGGAGCTGGAGATGGTCGGCTCGGGCACTACGGATGTGGCCTTCGATGCGGCCTCGCTGCTTGGCCGCCGCCGCCGCATACTTGCGACGCACGTCGGCTTTGGAGGTTTGGATCTGTCGCACCGCACCGGTGGCCGGATCGGTCACTTCGAGTACACCAACCGCTGGCAGTTCGAGTTCGCGGGGGTCGACCACCTCTACCGCCAGGGTTTCGTGGCGGGTACCGACCACGCCGAGGGATCGGGCCCAGGCTTCGTCGGCGAGAAAGTCGGATACCACCACGGCCAGGCCGCGGCGGTGGTTGGGGGCCATGACCCGTTCGACGGCGCCGGCCAAATCGGCGTGGCCGAGGGCGGTGGGCCGGGGATGGTTGGCGATTCGGCTCAGCAGGGCCCGCAGGTGGTTGCGACCGGTGCGGGCCGGGATTACCTCGGGGCCGTTCATGGTGGCCAGCACCGCGCCGATACGGTTGCCGCCGCGTGCGGTGAGGAATCCGGCGGTGGCGGCCGCGGCCAGCGAGAGGTCTTTCTTCTGGTAGCTGGCGGTGCCGAAGTAGAGCGACGGTGAAAGGTCGACCACCAGCCAGGTTTCGAGTTCGCGGTCGGCGATGGTTTCGCGGATGTGGGGCGCTTGGGTGCGGGCGGTCACGTTCCAGTCCATGCGGCGCACGTCGTCGCCGGCGGCGTAGCGCCGGGTTTCGCCCGGCTCGCTGCCGTGGCCGGGGATCAGGCCGCGGTAGTCGCCCTGGAGCACGCCGTCGAGGCGTTTGGTGACCGATATCTCGAGTCGGCGCAGAACCTGATCGGGCGAGCCGTCTTCGCCGGGGATGGCACCGAGACGCGCTTGGGTGGCTTCGACCGTGTCGACGGTCGGGACCTTGTCGGGGTAGTGGTCGCGGGCCCTCACTTCGGCCGGTTCACTGGGCCGGCGAGATGCGCGGCGCCGGCACGGTCGAAAGGATGCGACCCATGATTTGTTCGACGGTGATGCTTTGGGCCAGCGCCTCGTAGGAGAGCACCAGGCGATGTCGCAGCACGTCGGGGGCCACTTCGAACACGTCTTGAGGGGTGGCGTAGGTTCGACCTCGGAGCATGGCCATGGCCCGGCCGGCGGCGATCAGGCCGAGGCTGGCGCGGGGGCTGGCACCGTAGGAGAGGAGCGGTTCGAGGTCGCTCAGGCCGTAGCGCAGCGGTTCGCGGGTGGCGAGCACCAGGTTCACCGCGTACTCCACCACACCGCGATCGGTGTAGATGTTGGCCGCTTGGTCCTGCATGGTCACAAGCTGTTCGGGGCTCAGCACCTGGGAGGGGGTGGGCGGCGACACTCCCATCCGGTTGACGATCTCCACCTCCTCTTCGGGGGTGGGATAGTCGACCACGATCTTCATCAGGAAGCGGTCCTGCTGGGCCTCGGGCAGCGGGTAGACGCCCTCGGATTCGATCGGGTTCTGGGTGGCCAGTACCAGGAACGGTTTGGGCAGCGGGAAGGTCTCCCCGCCGATCGACACCTGGCGTTCGGCCATCACTTCGAGCAGCGCCGACTGCACCTTGGCCGGGGCCCGGTTGATTTCGTCGGCGAGGAGGAAGTTGGTGAAGGCCGGCCCGAGCTCGATGTCGAACTGTTCGGTCGAGGCCCGGTAGATCCGGGTACCGACGATGTCGGCGGGCAACAGGTCGGGGGTGAACTGGACTCGATTGAACGAGCCTCCGACGGCTCGGGCCAAAGATTCGGCGGCGAGGGTCTTGGCCACGCCGGGCACGCCTTCGAGCAGACAGTGGCCGCGGGCCAACAGAGCAACGAGGAGGCGTTCGATCAGCGGGTCCTGGCCGACGATGATCTTCTTGACCTCAAACAGGACGGACTCGATCGAGACCGGTTCGAGCGACACCACCGCGCCAGCAGAGGAGTCTGCGGGAGTCATGCCGTTGCTGGCGTCTGCCTGGAGCGATACGGGTTGTGGTTTATCGGTGCTGGCGTCGCTGTCGGTCAGCGGTTCATCAATCGACACAGTGCCTCGGTGAGGTGGGAGGAATCGTTGGGGGGATCATTGGGGATTGCGTTGGTGAAGTTGCGTTGGTGAAGTTGCGTTGTTGGAATCGCGTGGGGACGGACCTCACGACTCAAAACCAGTGTAAGACGCCAAGTCATTCCCCGAGGGTGCACCCCCGGACAAGTTGTTTGGATGTTGTTGGCGATGAGGGCTCGCCGGTGTCGAGTCGGACAGAAGAGCCAAGAGTTGACCCTTGGAGTCTCCTAACCGCCAACGATTTGGTGAACCTGGCGCCATCCGAAGCCGCGGGTTCGACAGGGTCAACGCTGGATAGCCAAGGGATCGACACCGGGTCGACACTGGATCGACACTGGATACTGTGCGTGACCTGCTGTGAATACCGGGCCGCGACACGCCACAATGGCTTGATGCGGCTATTGGTTGTCGATGACGAGGTTGATCTCGCGGATGCGGTGGCTCGCGGCCTGCGTCACGAGGGTTATGCCGTGGATGTGGCTTACGACGGCACGGATGCGCTCGAGAAGGCGCGGCTGACCGACTACGACCTGATCTGTCTCGACATCACCATGCCGGGGCTGAGC
The DNA here is from genome assembly GCA_937925845.1 of uncultured Acidimicrobiales bacterium. Classification (GTDB taxonomy): domain Bacteria; phylum Actinomycetota; class Acidimicrobiia; order Acidimicrobiales; family CALAML01; genus CALAML01. The sequence continues at coordinate 13,184 of CALAML010000185.1, forward strand.
GGCCACGAAGTGTGTCAACAACTTCGGGCCGTCGAAGGGCCGGCGCCGCGGGTGTTGATGCTGACGGCGCGCGATGCGGTGGAGGAGCGGGTGCAGGGGCTCGACTCCGGCGCCGACGACTATCTGGTGAAGCCGTTTGCCTTCCCGGAGTTGGCGGCCCGGGTGCGGAGCCTGTTGCGCCGTGATGCCGGCCAGAGCGGTGCGGTGTTTCGGGTGGGCGATCTTGAGGTTGATACCGCCCAGCATCTGGTGCGTCGTGGCGGGCGGGAGCTGGACCTCACCGCCAAGGAGTTTGCCCTCGCCCGCTACTTTGCCTCGCGACCCGGGCAGGTGATCAGCCAGGAGGAACTCCTCGAACACGTGTGGGACGAACAGGCCGACCCGTTCACCAATACGGTGCGGGTAACGGTGGGCACACTGCGGCGCAAGCTCAGCATCGATGACGAGTTCCCGATGTTGGAGACGATCATCGGCAGCGGCTACCGACTGATCGCCGAGGTGCCCCAGGGCGCCGAGGTTGCTGAGGCAACGGAACGTTGACCGCCCCAACACCGATGCCGGCGACCAACCGCCACGAGGTAAGCCGGTTTCGGCGCCTGGCCGCGTGGATGCCGGAGTGGATGGGGTCGCTGCGCTTCCGCATCACCCTGATCTATTCGACGGTGCTCTTCGGGTTGGCCGCGCTGGTGGTGGCCGGCATCTACATGTCGGTCTCCCGCTCGTTGGAGGGTCGGGCCATCACCAACGACTTCGAAGTGGTGGTACCGGGGGAGACCACCGGCATCTTCGAGCGGAACAATCCCGGTGAACAGATCGCTATTGAGATGGAGCGCCAGATCGACCGGCGCACCCTCGAAACCCTTCGCGAATACTCCTTTGGTGCGTTGGGGATGCTCTTTATCACCAGCCTGGGGGTGGGGTGGATGGTGGCCGGTCGCATCCTTCGCCCTCTCGACCGCATCACGTCGGTGGCTCAGGAGATTCAGGCCACCGACCTGTCGCGCCGAATCTCCCTCGATGGTCCCGACGACGAGCTGAAGGAGTTGGCCGACACCTTCGATGCCATGCTGGCCCGCCTCGACGGCGCCTTTGAGGATCAGCGGACCTTTATCCATGAGACCTCCCATGAGCTTCGCAACCCGCTGGCGGTCATGCGGACCAACCTGGAGGTGGCCCTAAATGATCCGAACGCTGATGCCAGCGACATGCGGGACACCGCCAAGGTGGTGCAGAAGTCGGCCGAGCGCATGTCTCGGCTGGTCGATGATCTGCTGCTCTATGCCCGCCGCGAGTCGCGCCATGAAGTGGCCGAGCTGGTCGATGTGCAGGCCCTGGTGGCGGGCGCGGTTGATGAGTTCCGGGCTGTCGCCGAGACCAGAGGCATGACCCTCGCTGCGGCCACCGGTCAGAACCTTTGGGTGGAGGGCGATCGAGTGGCTCTGGGTCGGGCCTTGGCCAACCTGTTGGCCAACGCCGTCCGGTTGGCTCCGGAGAACAGCCGCATCCGGGTGACGGCGGGGGAGGAGGATCATCGGGTGTGGATGGCGGTTTCCGATGAAGGACCCGGTATTGCGCCGGAGGATCACCCCCGTGTGTTCCAGCGTTTCTGGAAGGGTGACCCGGCCGGGGGTCGGGCCCGTAGCGGTCTTGGTCTGGCCATCGTGCGGCAGATCGCTGAGGGCCATCGGGGCGAGGTGCGGCTGGCTTCTGAGGTTGGTCGGGGTTCGGTGTTTTCGATCTGGATTCCCGCCCTGCCCCAGGAGCGGCGACCGCAGCCGACCCATCCGGCCATGACCGGAGCCCATCAGCCGCCGCTGAGCGAGCGCACTGTCGAGTTGGCCGTGGCCGATTCCACCAGCCGGATTCGCCGTCCTCGCCGGATCGGCCCCACCCGGCGTCGTCGTCGTGGCGCCCCCGACTACTCACCGTTCTCGAGTCCTCAGACCGCCCCTACTGAAGCGGTCGATCCATCCGGTCCGGTGCCGCAAACCTCGGAGTCGAACCAGCCCGCTCCCCAGCCAGCGGTGACCGCTCGCTTCACCCCACCGACCGACCCGGGTTCGGGTTGGGCTCAGCCCGGAGTGGCGGCGGCACCCCCGGGAGCCGCGGCCCCGTCGTATTCGCCGCCCGCGTACACCCCGCCGCCACCGCCAGCCCCGCCCACCCCCAGCGCCGCGGTGCGATCCACACACTCCGCTTCGTCGTCCCCAGCGCCGGTGGGCGACAGTGCGGTCGGCGGCAATGGGGTGGGCGACGCAGCTGCGGCGGTCCATGGCGATTGGCTCGACGACGATGTCACCGCGGCCGAGATGGCCGACCAAGGTGGCGGCGGACTCTCGGATGGCGATGACGGCCCGTCGGTTTCTACCCCGATCGATCCGGAAAGTTTTGATGAAATTTGGGGCCGCTGATGCGGTCGGTGGTTGGGTTGGACGGGCGGTTGCCAGGACGCCTGCCGCACGGCCCGGGCGAGATTGGCGGCCGGGGAATGTTTGGCCGTTCGGTGGTGGTTGGCACCATCGACGGTGCCAAGCTCGGTCGATCGGTCGATCGGCCGATCCAAACCGTCGTCGGCTCCGTAGACCTGGCGAAACCGCTTTAGCTTGGTCGTCTTCAGCCGACCAGCAGACCTGGCCGACCACCCCGGAACCTGAGGCACTCTAACCATGTGGGGCAACCGCAAATCGATCCAAGAGCAGGGCACATCCGGCGACGTGAGCCAGCCCGCGCCTCTGGAACCGATCCCGGTCCCGGCTGCGGCGGCGTCCCCGACGTCCCTGACGGCACCCGACCACATGGCTTCTTCGGTGCCGGTCTGGCAGCAGGCTGCGGTCCCGGCTACTCCGATGTCGTCCTCGCCGTTCCCGCCCGCGGTTGGGTCCGCCCCGGCGCCGGCCGATCCTGGCGGTCAGGTCGGCGCCGCTCAACCGGCATCACCGTTCCCCGGTTCGACCGCCGGTGCTCCGCTCGCCACCACCAACGCCGCTACCCGTCTCGGCGGTGGATCACGCTCGGGGGGCCAACCCGACCACGGCCCTGATGGCGACAAGCCCAACCGGTGGTTGCCGCTGCTCCTCGCCCTGGCGTTCCTCGCCACGGCGATAGTGTCGTTCCTGTTGGGTCGGGTTTCGGCCGATTCCGAGTCCGCCAGCGGAGCGGTCGGGCCCCGTCCGGTGCCCACCAGCGAGAGTGCACCTGCCGACCCGCCGGACCGTCCCGCGGCGGATCCCGGCCCGGTCGATGCCGGCTCGGGTGAAGAGCCGGTGGTGGCAGTGGCTGAAGCGGTTGGGCCCACGGTGGTCCAGCTGGTGATTGGTGGGCCCGGTGGCCGCACCGGTCTCGGTAGTGGGTTTTTCTACGATGACGACGGTCGGATTCTTACCAACGCCCACGTGGTCGGTGACGCCGAAACCGTTCTGGTGCGCCTGGCTAGTGGCACTCAGGTTGAGGGGGAGGTGATCGGCGCTGACGATGTGAGTGATGTCGCCGTGGTCCAGGTGGATCCCGCCGATGCCGTGGCCCCCGCCGCCCTCGCCACCAACACCGAGGTGAAGGTGGGTCAGCTGGCCGTGGTGCTGGGTAGCCCCTTCGGCCTCGAACAGACCGTGACTTCGGGAATCGTAAGTGCAATCAACCGCCCGCTGCGGGTCGACCCCACCAGCGACACCCCGCCGCAGGCCATGATTCAGACCGACGCCTCGATCAACCAAGGCAACTCCGGTGGGCCACTGGTCGATCGCCAGGGTCGGGTGATCGGCATCAACAGCGCCATCTTCAGTCGCTCCGGCACCGCCGACGGTGTGGGCTTTGCCATCCCGATCGACCGGGCCCTCGACATCGCCGATCTGTTGGTTCGTGACATCGAAATCGAGCGCGGCCTGCTCGGGGTCGGCGGCCGAAACCCGGTCACGGGTCGAGCTGGCGCCCTGATCACCCAGGTGAGCCCGGGCTCGGGCGCCGAAGAGGGTGGCATTGAGGTCGGCGATCTGATCATCCGGGTCGACGATCGTGACATCCGCTCGATCAACGATCTCGGTGCCGTGGTGCGAGCCCGCCGGGCCGGCGATGAAGTCCAGCTCGAGTTTGTAAGAGACGGCGTAGAACTCCAAAGCACCGTAACCCTCGGCTCTGAATAAATGTGACGCTCACCGCGCCGTTTTTGGCGCGCCAAGCGTCACAAATCTTGTTCGGAACGGCAATCGGGTCGGCCTGTTGCGGGGTGGGCGGGTAGAGTCGCCTGCTGATGGATCCGATACTCATTGTCGTCATCGTTGCGGTGTTGCTTCTCGGCCTTCTGGGGTTTGTAGCCAGTACGGCCCTGCGGGGTCGCCGCGGCGTTGAGCTGGAACCGCCGAGTGCGAAGGGCAAGGCCGGGCTCGATACCCCGACCCGCGTCCCCGACGACATCTCCGACCTCGACACCCTCGAGGCCCCACCCGATGTTGTTCCGCCAAGTTTTCGAGAGCGCATCGCCAAGGCCCGGGCCGCCGTCAGCGGCTACCTCGGCTCGATCCTCTCCCGCACCAACCTCGATCAGGAAACCTGGGATGAACTTGAGGAGGCGCTGATCCGCGCCGACGTTGGTGTGGAGACCACCACCGACCTCCTCACCAGTGTCCGCGCTCAGGTCGACGACGCCAACATCACTGAAACCGCAGAGATGCTCGAGGTGCTGAAGGCGGAGATGAAGCAGCGGATGCAGGGCGACCGCACGCTGCACCTGACCAAGGGCGACGGCATCAGCGTGTGGCTGTTTGTTGGTGTGAACGGCGTGGGTAAGACCACCACGATCGGCAAGCTGTCCAAGCGTGAGGGCGATGCCGGTACCAAGATCACCCTGGCTGCTGGCGATACGTTCCGGGCCGCGGCTGCGGAACAGCTTGAGACGTGGGCCGAACGGTCGAACGCCGATTTTGTGCGTGGCGAGGAGGGTGGCGACCCGGCTTCGGTGATCTTTGATTCGATCGCCAAAGCCAAGGCCAACGGTTCGTCGTTGGTGCTGGCCGATACCGCCGGGCGCCTGCACACCAAGTCGAACCTGATGGATGAGCTGTCGAAGGTGCGGCGCGTCGCCGACAAGGATCCTGGCGATGTTTCCGAGGTGTTGTTGGTGATGGATGCCACCACCGGCCAGAACGGGATGCAGCAGGCGCTGCAGTTCACCGAAGCGGTGGACGTGACCGGCGTGGTGCTGACCAAGCTTGACGGTTCGGCCAAGGGCGGCATCGTCTTGGCCATCCACGACCGCCTCGGTATTCCGGTGAAGCTGGTCGGCCTGGGCGAACAGATCGAAGACCTCATCGAGTTCAACCCCGATGAGTTTGTCGAGGCCATGTTCTCTGAGTGAGCCATCGACCCTCGGGTCTGGCTGAACGGCCGCGGCGGGCTGGGAGAATTTTCATAACACCTTCGGGTTGCATCACCGTCATGTTGCGTTAGTGTTGCGATCGAGTTGCGGCGGTTACTCGGCGTTTGGAAGGCCTTGGCGGGCTTGGTCATATCGGTTGTGTCGCGACCTGTTTTTGTTCACTGTCGCGGCCCTCGACGCGGTCGCGGTCAAGCCTTGGAGAAACATGTTTCAACCATCGCCCCGGCGGGTCTGGCCAGCCGTTGTTGCCACCGTGGTCGTCATGACCCTCATCGCTGCCGCCTGCGGTCCCGCTGGCCCGGGCGAGGTGAACCAGAGCTACGCCGCGACCGACGCCGACATCCCGAACCCCGAGCGGGGCTTCCATCGCGACGCCGAGGTCGCCGATTCGGTCAGCAGCTACACCTCTTCGGTCTTCGGTATGACGTCGCTCTACGACGAAGGTGTTCGCATGGCGCGGGTCTATGTGCGTCTCGACAACTTTCGCGACGCCCCCATCGATGCCCAGCTGTTGGCCAACCTCAACGAGTTGTTCAACAACGCCCGGGCCAGTGGCATCAAGTTGATCCCGAGATTCGCCTACAACTTCGGCACCGACGCTGACGCTCCGGTTTGGCGGATCGAGGAACACCTGGCCCAGTTGGCCCCGGTGCTGGCCGAACACAGCGACGTCATCGTGGTGCTCCAGGCGGGCTTCATCGGGTCGTGGGGGGAGTGGCACACCTCTACCAATGGGCTCACCAACCCCGATGACCGGGCCCGGGTGCGTACCGCACTGCTCAACGCGTTGCCCCAGGATCGCATGATTCAGCTTCGCTATCCGGCCGATGTCATCGAGCTGGATCCGGCTCCGGTCGACGCCGGAAGCGCCTTCAACGGCAGCGACAAGGCCCGCATCGGTCACAAGAACGACTGCGTGTTGGCCAACGATCACGATGCCGGCACCTACTGGCCGCCGTCGCGAAAGGCTGAGTTTCAGAGCTACCTCGAGGTGGGCTCGGAGTTCCTGGCCGTCGGTGGCGAAACCTGCCAGGTGTCGGTTGGGAGCCAGCGCACCGACTGCGGCACCGCGGTCGCCGAGTTTGAGCGGTTCCACTGGGATTACCTGAACGCCGGCTTCTACCAGGACACGATTGAGTTGTGGCGCAACACCGGGTGCCTCGACGAGATCAGCCGTCGTCTCGGCTACCGCTACCGCATGGTCCAGTCGTCGATCGATACCACCGTGCGGGCCGGCGAGCCGCTCAGCATTCGCTTGGAGATGGCCAACGACGGCTTCGGCAAGCTGTTTAACCCTCGTCCGATCAACGTCGTGCTCACCAGTCACGCCACCGGGGAGCAGTACCGGGTGCGCCATACCGATGATGCCCGTCGGGTGCTGCCACAACCCGGGGAGACTCGGTGGCTCAATCTCTCAGTGTTTACCCCGTGGGATCTGCCCGGTGGCAGCTACGACGTACACCTTGAACTTCCTGATGGGTCGCCTCGCCTGGCTGGCGATGCCCGCTACTCCATCCAACTTGCCAACAGCGGCACCTGGGACGGGGGGCGGGGCACCAACGACCTGGCGGTCGACGTCAACATCACTTCGGGCTGAGCGGGCGGCATCGTCATAAACGACCCAAGCCGTTGACACCCAACCCTGCAACGGGTGTCAGACCCCCGTTGCCGGTTCTCTCGGTCTGCGGGCCCGTCGTTGGCTCGGTCTTGATGGACCTGGCGCTGGCCCGGACTGATGAATTGGCTGGGTAGGCTGTCACTGCTGGTCTTTTGTCCGATTGGATCCGATCGGAGCGGAACGCTCCGCTTCGGCTCGGGAAACTCCAGCACCGAAGTTCAACGTCTCGTTCGCCCGTCTGCGCCCAGGAAACCATGTTCGAATCTCTTACCGATCGCTTCGAATCGATCTTTAGCGGCATCCGGGGGCGGGGCAAGCTCTCCGAGGCCGAGGTCGACGAAGTTCTGAAGGAAATCCGTCTCGCCCTGCTTGAGGCCGACGTCAACTTCACCGTCGTCAAGAACCTGCAGGGCCGCATCCGCGAGCGTTGTGTGGGCGAGGAGCTGTCGGGGGCGCTGAACCCGGAACAGCAGATCGTCAAGATCGTCAACGAAGAGCTCACCGAGAGCCTCGGCGGCGAGAGTTTTACTCTGAGCTTCAACCCGAAGCCACCCACCGTCATCTTGATGGCCGGTCTGCAGGGTTCGGGTAAAACGACAAACTCGGCCAAGCTGGCTCGTTGGGCCAAGAGTAAGGGCCGCAACCCGATGATGATCGGTTGCGACCTTCAGCGTCCCGCCGCGGTGGAGCAGCTCCGGACCCTGGCCGCCCAGCTGAACGTGCCGGTGTTCAGTGAGCCCACCACGCCGGTTGAGGTTGCTGCTGATGCCCGGCAGGTGGCCAAGAACGTGGGCCGCGATGTGATCATCGTCGATACCGCTGGCCGTTTGGCCATCGACGAGGAGTTGATGGAGGAGGTCCGCCAGATCTCCGAGGTGGTCCAGCCCGACTACACCTTCCTGGTGGTCGACGCCATGACCGGTCAGGACGCGGTCACGGTGGCGGAGAACTTCCACGCCACCCTGGAACTCGACGGGGTAATCCTGACCAAGCTCGACGGTGACGCCCGCGGTGGTGCCGCGCTGTCGGTCAAGGAGGTGGTCGGCCGTCCGATCGCCTTCGCCTCGACCGGTGAGAAGCTCGAAGACTTCGACATCTTCCATCCTGATCGTCTGGCCAGCCGGATCCTGGGTATGGGCGACATGCTCACCCTGATCGAAAAGGCGGAGGAGGCCTTTGAGGCCGACGAAGCCGAGGCTGCGGCTGAGAAGCTGCTTGAGGGCAAGTTCACCCTCGACGATTTCCTCGATCAGATGCAGCAGATCAAGAAGATGGGCCCCCTTGGCGGCCTGATCTCGATGCTGCCCGGCGTGCCCAAGGAGGTGCGCGATGTTGAGATCGAGGACAAGGAGATCAACCGCATCGAGGCCATGATTCGCTCGATGACGCTTCAGGAGCGGGCTGAGCCCGACATCATCGATGCTCAGCGCCGGGCTCGCATCGCCCAGGGCAGCGGCACCAACCCCAACGACATCGACAACCTGGTGAAGCAGTTCAGCCAGATGCAGTCGATGATGAAGAAGATGGGTCTGGGCCAGGCCGGCGGCGGCAAGAGTCGGAAGAAAAAGGGGAAGAAGGGCAAGAAGGGGCGCGGCGGCGGTCGGACTACGGCCAAGGGTGGCGTGAAGCCCCAGAAGTTCGATATCGCCGAACTCCAACGGGAGTTGGGGATCCCGGTAGAGGGCGAAGAAGACGGCGGCGGCGATGCCGGAGGCGGGCTGGCGCTGCCCCGGTAAAGGGCCGGGCTACCGTTGGGCTATGGGCGCATGGGGACACGGCAACTTCGACAACGACACCGCTTGTGACTGGGTCTACGACCTGGAGAAGGTCTCCGACCTTTCTCTCATCAACACAACGGTCGGAGCCATTCTCGACGCCGACTCCATCGACGGTGACCAGGCAGCGGAGGCGCTGGCCGCGATCGAGGCCGTGGCTCGGTTGAAGGGTCGGTTTGGTACCCGGAACTCCTATACCGAGTCCCTTGATAGCTGGGTCACCAACAACACTCAGGAAGTGCCGGATCTACTGGTCGGGCGGTGTAGAAACGCGATTGATCTGATTCTTGGCGGACAGTCCGAGCTGGCGGAATTGTGGGCCGAAACCGAAGACGCCGAGGCCTGGCGAGAGGAAGTTCTTGGTCTTCGGGCCCGCCTGGACCCGGTGTGACGATGAGCTCAGCGACGCCAGAACAAACAAAATTGCTGCGTTTGGCCGCAGCGCGGCTAGCGTGGTGTGCTGGACTTGGCGCAACTCCGAGGTCCAACCCTCAGGTCTGGGATCTGAGAAATCTCAACCTGAGCTAGCTGTGAACTGAGAAAGAGGAAACCCATTGGCTGTCAAGCTCCGCCTCATGCGGATGGGTAAGAAAAAGCAACCCACCTACCGCGTTGTCGCTGCCGATTCCCGTAAGCCGCGCAACGGCCGCTTTATCGAAATCGTTGGCACCTACGACCCCCGTCGTGAGCCGTCGGTTATCAAGATCGACAACGATCGTGCTCTGCACTGGCTGCGCCACGGCGCCCAGCCCACCGAGACGGTCGAAAAGCTGTTGAAGGCTTCGGGCACATGGGACGAGTTCAAGGGCTCGGCTGCGTGACCCACTCCGACGACGACAACGGCGACCACGACGAAGATGTGAACGACGACGAGCTTGAGGCTGAGGCCGAGTTCGACGACGACATCGAAGATGACTACGACGACGATGACGACGCCCCCGCCGACGACGGTGACGACGCCGACGACGGTGATGATGACGATGACTACGACGACGATGCGATCACGATCGCTCGCGACGTGGCGGAGTATCTGGCCCGCTCGGTAGTGGAACACACCGACGAAGTCCGGGTCGAGGTTGACGACCGCGGTCGGGGTCCGGTCCGTCTCGATGTGTTTGTTGACCGTGACGATATGGGTCGTGTGATCGGCAAGAAGGGCCGGGTGGCCAACTCGATCCGTTCGATCGTGCGGGCTGCGGCCAGCCAGGACGACATTGACGTTGAGGTCGAGTTCGTCGAGTAGGTACTCGCCGAGCACCGCTTGCTCATGCTCGAAATAGGCCGGATCGGCAAAGCCCATGGGGTGCGCGGTGAGGTGGCGGTCCATCTGACCACCAACCGGACCGAACGCCTGGATCCGGGTTCGGTGCTCATGACCGAACACGATGCGACACTGACCGTCGCTTCGTCGCGTCCTCATCAGGATCGCTTTATCGTGCGGTTTGTCGAATGTAGCGACCGCAACGCCGCCGAAGCGCTTCGCGGCCAGGTGCTGCGGGCCAAGGCCATAACGGTCGAGGGGGAGCTGTGGGTGCACGACCTCATCGGTGCACGGGTGGTGGAGATCTCCGGCACCGATCGGGGCGCGGTGGTGGCGGTCGAGGAGAATCCGGCGAGTGATCTGTTGGTGTTGGAGTCCGGCGCGCTGGTGCCCCTGACGTTCCTGGTGACCTTCGAAGATGGTGTCGCCACCGTCGAGGTGCCGCTGGGCCTCTTTGACGACGACGATGCCGCTGCCACCAGTTCGGCCGATGACGGCGACGCCGGCGATCAGCCAGCGGGAGAGGCTGGCTGAGATGGCTGGGCCCGGAAGTCGCTGATGCGCATCGATGTGTTCACCCTGTTTCCCGAGATGGTGGATGATTCGAGTTCGCACTCTCTGATTGGGCGGGCTCGAACCAACGGTCTGATCGATCTGCGTACCCACGACATTCGCGATGAGGCCACTGATCGCCACCGCACCGTTGATGACACCCCGTTTGGTGGTGGCGCCGGCATGGTGATCAAGGCCGATCCGGTCTTTTCCAGTGTCGAACGGGTGGATCCGCCCCGGCCGCTCTACCTGTTGGGGCCCGGGGGCCGCACCTTCGACCAGGCGTTGGCGGCCCAGCTGGCCGACCATGGCGGCTTTTCGCTGATCTGTGGCCGCTACGAGGGCATCGACCATCGGGTGCGGACGGAGCTGGTTGATGGAGAAATTTCGATCGGCGATTTTGTGCTGGCCGGCGGTGAAATCGCCGCTGGGGTCATTATCGAAGCGGTGGGCCGTTTGGTTCCCGGAGTGCTGGGCAACGACGAATCGGTAGTGACCGAATCGTTTTCGACTGGCCTTCTCGAGCATCCTCAGTTCACCAAACCCGCGGATTTCCGGGGCCATGAGGTGCCTGAGGTGCTGCGGTCGGGTGACCACGGCCGGGTTGATCGGTGGCGCTTGGCCCAGAGCCTGGCCCGCACCCAGCATCGCCGACCCGACCTGATCAAGGCCCGTGGCGGCCTCACCGCCGCCGAAAAAGATCTGGTGGAAGAACTGGGTCCTGAGCCGACGGTGTTGGAGGCATGGGAGGCTTTCGCCTATCCTGACAACTTCCCGCGCCACCCCCGGCTCGGCAGCTAGACGCCGCTTTCGAGGAACAGACCGATGAAGCTCACAGACGTCGTCGACCAGGCAAGCCTGCGAGACGACATTCCCGAATTCTCCCCTGGAGACACCGTCAAGGTGCATGTCCGAGTTGTGGAGGGTAACCGCGAGCGCGTCCAGGTCTTTGAAGGCGTCGTGATCGCCCGTCGTGGCGGTGGAATCGGTGAGTCCTTCACCGTGCGCAAGCTCAGCTTTGGTGTTGGTGTGGAGCGTTCGTTCCCGCTGCACTCGCCGATCATCGAAAAGATCGAAGTGTCGATCCACGGTGATGTGCGGCGAGCCAAGCTCTACTACCTCCGTGACCGGGTCGGCAAGGCCGCCAAGGTTCGCGAGAAGCGCTTCAACTAATTGGACGCGGGCCCGAGCGGCCCGCATCTCAATAGTTAGAACGCGGCTTCGATCACTTCGACTCGGCCGTTGACCACGCCCGCCACGTCGAAGCGCAGTTGCATGCCCCGGCCCCGCTTTGTGGCTGCGAGCCATTCGAGGGCCAGCTTGCGAAGCCGGGCCTGCTTCTCGGCGCCGACGGCGGCAAAGGGCCCGCCGAAGGCATAGGAGCTGCGGGTCTTGACCTCGCAGAACACCAGGGCGCGGTTGCGGGCCACGATCAGGTCGATTTCGCCGGCGCGGCATCGCCAGTTCTTGTCAACGAGCTGGTAGCCACGTTCGCCGTACCAGTCGATCACCAGCGACTCTCCCGCCGCGCCGAGGCGCGCCCGCGGGTTTGGCTTGTTGTTGTTCTCTGGTTGCTTCGTCATCGATCACTCCCGGACTTGGTCCCAACCGGGCGCGCATGGGCGCAGTCAGGATTTACATGGACAGGGGGAAGTGTCGATTGCGGCCGGGAAACCAAGCCCCGCCAGCGCCCAAGAAGCTATCCACCCCAAAAACCCAAGGCAAACCCAATCCCCGCGACCTCTGGCACCGCGTGCCTGCAACCAACCGGGTCCGTTCGGTGTCAGACCCCACATGGACCCGGTTCCGGCACAACAGTTCCGTGGTCTCTGGCACTATCCCCGCGACCTCTGGCACCGCGTTGAGAACCTCAATCGCGACCTCTGGCACCGCGTTGTGGTGCTGTTGTCGGCCCAGGTCGCTCGACCCCGCTTGGCTTGGTGACGGCGTCTTCTTGGCCAGTTCCGCGGTCTCTGGCACCACGGTTCCGCGGTCTCTTCCGCGGTCTCTGGCACCACGGTTCCGCGGTCTCTGGCACCACGGTTCCGCGGTCTCTGGCACCGCGGAACCGCGGTCTCTGGCACCAAATGCTGTGCGGGCCCGGACCCCAAACGGTGCCGGTTCTGGCACCGCGGTTTAGCGGTCTCTGGCACCGCGGTCTCTGGCACCACTGGTTGGGCGCGGGAGGGTCCCAGCGCGCGGGCGATTGGCGCTGGGACCCATAAAGCTTCAATCGCGACCTCTGGCACCACATTGTGGTGGCGCTGGTCGGCCCAGGTCGCTCGACCCCGCTTGGCTTGGTGACGGCGTCTTGTGGTGCCAGAGGCGGGGCGAGCGGCCTGGTTTGGTCCGCCTGAAGGGCGGCTTGGTGTGGTGTTAGGTGCGGGTTTAGACCGTGTTGTCTAAACCGAGTGCATCTCGCGTCGGAGCTGATGTTCGAGCCGAACATGGACGCTCTTGATGACCTGGGCGACAAAGGCCGGCGTGTCATCTTTGACCGACTCGGAGAGGAGCTCTACCAGCACCTCTGCCTCGTGTGGTTCGATCTCAAAGTTCATTGCGGGACCCCCATTGGTCTCGGCTGTCATCTGAAACCGAAGCATCGACGGTTACCAATGTTCACTTGAGGTGGCCGGGGCGGCAATATTGCCCATAAATCGCAGCCCGCCAGCAAAGTCTGGGTAGGTGAATCGCGAACGATGCTGGCGGACGGTCGGCGCCGGGCGGAGATACGCTGCCCGGGTGGGAATGAATCCGTTTCGCCCCCAACAAAAGTCCTGGTTCGACTATGCCTTCGTCGCTGCCGCCCTCATCGTGGCCGCGTTGCTGGTGGCCTGGGCGATCTTCGGGTAGCGGAGTTAGTTCGCCGCCAAGCCAAAGACGTTGGGGAACTCGTCGCCTTCGGCTTGCACCAACAGCAGGAGTTCCTCGAAGTCGGCATCGGTCTCGGCCACCGGCCAGCACAGCGCGGTGGTAAGGCTGGAGTCCACACCGGTGCTGGGGGAGGGGAACGACCCGCCACAGCCGCCGGGGGCCAGGTCGTAGATGGCGTTTGATGGGCTCAGGAGCCGCCAACTGGCCTCAACGGCTTCGTTTCCGGCCCCGGCCCGCTGCACTTCAACCCCGATCGACACGCTTTGTTCGCCAACCGCCGTCGGTGGATTGGCACCTTCTACGGTGTGACCGACGACCCGAACCTCGATGTTGTCGCTGAGTGATCCCCAATCACCGAAGGGGACCGGGGTTTGGCCATCACCGGTGACCGCCTCATCGCCGGAGGGAGCAGGCGACGATTCTTCGAATCGGATCGTCCCGGACTCGGCCCCATCAACTGTTGGGTCGGAGTCGGCGGTCGATTCGTCAGCCTCGACCTCAGCCTCGGCGCCATCGTTGCTGCTTGAGCCAGCCTCGTCGTCTTCCACAATGGCATCGGCGCTTCTGGCGACTGGTTCTTCGGTGCCGTTTCTTGTGGCCAGGTAGAAGATCACCCCGAGGGCGGCGACGATGCCAAGCGCCAGGAGGATGACCGGCCCCCGTCGGGGCCCCTCGGGCTCAGCGATGGTCGGCCGGGGTCGTTCGACCACCACGTCGTCGCCGGTGTTCTTCGTTGATGGTGCGGTGGTAGCCGTGGAGGCGCCGCCGGTGAAGTTCGTTGTCCGTGGCCCAGCGGCGGCCGGGCTGAGGTCGTTATCGCCGCGGAGGTCGATGGTGTGGTCGCCTATGAGGTCGCCTCGCTCGATCTCTGACAGCCAGCCGCTGCCGCTGCCTTTGCTGGAGATCGGTTTCGACTTCGGTGGTGCGCCGCTTCCGCCACTGGTGGTCGATTGGCGCGGTAGGGGTGAGGCCGATGGGGTCGACTGTTTCGACCCTTCAGCAACCTCCGACGAGCTTGGCGTTTTTGTTGGTGTTGCGCTGGAGCTCTTCGTGACCTGCTCCGCTGCCGGCGGGAGATCGAACATCGCCGCGCCCGCGGCGATGCTGGGGCTCGGGTTCTCAGCGGCTTCGGCGCTGACATGGGCCAGCGGGGTGTGGCTGACCGGGGCGTCGGATCTATCGAGGGTGGGCTTGGCTTCTGGAGACTTGGTCGACGGGTTGAGATCAATCGGAGCGGGCTGCTCCGCCGTTAGAGGCGTGTTGAGCTTGGGCGGTGGGGGAAGCAGTGGCTTGGCGGCCGCGTCATCGACGCTCGGGTCTGTGGCCGCCGCGGTCGTCTTGGGTGCCGATGCCAGGTCGGATGCCACCGTTGGCGCCGGGGCGGGGGTGGGGTGTTCCGCGTCGCTAGTGGAAGCGGAGGCCCCGGCCTTGAGCGGTTCGACCGTTCGGGTGGAATCGACCGGGAGGGCGGTGCCGGTGGACACCGAGCTGGTCGAGGATGGTTCCGGCTTGGCCGATTTCTCTGGCGCTGAAGTGGTGGGTCCGCCCGGCGAGGCGTCTGAGGGCTCGATCTTCTGGAGCGGCTTGGCCGAACTCGCCGGTGCGCCGGTACTGGCCACGATGTCGGCTTTGGCAGTCTCGGCTTTTGTAGTCTCGATGGTGCTGGACTCGACGGTGTCGGTGCTTTCGGCAGTGACCTGATCGGCGTCGGTGGCGACGTCGCTGTGGGTGCCGATGGCCGCACCGCTCGAGGTGTCGTCGGGTCGACGCTCGATCCGACGGGCCAGGGCCCCCAGGGTGTCTGAGTCGGTCACAGCTTGGGAGCGCGGCGTGGTGATGTCGCGAGCGACAAACCCTTGACCGGATGAGCGTCGGCTCGATGCCTCGGCTGATGCCACCGCGGCAACCTCGTTGGGCTCGACCGGGTTGGCTTCGCCCGCACTCGCAGCACTTGCGGCGCTGGTGGCTGCGCCCGTTGCGCCACTACCGGCTGCGGTTTGGGCATCGGACCAGCGCGACGCCCGATTGCCGGTGCTGCCCAGCGATCCTGTCGTCTTTGTTGACTGTCGGTCGCGAAGGTCGGGCAGGGCCGCATCGGCTGGTGCGGAGGGCCGCGAGCCTGGATACCACTTTCCGTCGGCAGCCAACCACCAGTCGGGGCCAAGGGGTGCGCTGGCTGGTCCGGGGTGGCCATCGCTGACGTCGGTGCGTGGCCGCTTGGTCGGCGGGTAGTACTTCCCGTTGGAAGCCCGCCACCAACCTGGGCCCTGTGGCTCGTCGAATCCGGTTGTCATGACAGGACCCATAGTAGTGCCTGCAGGCTGGTGGGCCCTGATTTGGGTAGGCCTCGAAGCCAGTGCGAAACATGGTTCAAAGGTGGACCGACGGCGGGTTGAACCGGTTCGTCGCTGCTTCGTTGCCGTTTGGGCAGTCCCTTTTGGGATCTCTCCTTGGCGGGCGCGGTCATGCGATCAAGCAACCCCGTTAACCTGAGGGTTGTGGCTGCTTCCCCCCGTCCACTATCGCCACAAGCGATAGTTCTGCTTATCGTCATCGTTGCCAGCGCCCTACTGGTGTTGGCCGGATGCGGCGACGACGGCGGCCAGGCATCACCTCCAAGCTCGCTCGACGCCAGCGACGAGGACACCGCCGACGCTGCCGGCGACGTCGACGCCAACAGCGACACCGGCGATAACAACAGCACCGGCGATGCGGAGGATGATCTCGCCACGGGCGAGTTGGAGCCTGGCGCCCCCGAAGCCGATGGAGGCGCCCCCGCCGAGGAAGATGGCCCGGCCCCGGCTCAGGATCTGCCCCGCCAGATCCCGCCGGAGTTTGAAGGTGCGGTCACGCTGATGCCGGTCGGCGATTCGATCACCATGGGTCGGTCGGATCGACCCTCGTGGCGATACCCGTTCCAGAACCGCACCCGCGACCTCGGCTGTCGCTTCGACATGGTCGGCACCGAAGACCAGTGGGCCGATGGCATCCCCACGAGCGGCTACAACGAATACGACCATCACCATCAGTCGGTGGGGGGTCGCACCACCCAGCAGTCGGCTCAGGCCGTCATCCCGGTGGCGCCGGCGTTCCAGCCCGACCTGGTGTTGATACACACCGGCACCAACGACATCACCAAGGATGTACCCCGCGAAACAACGCTGTCGGAGTTGCGCCGGATGCTGCGGGCCCTCGTCGAAGCGCGACCCGACGTGCAGATTTATCTGGCCGAGATCATCCCTGCGGGTCCGGCTCGAGCCGACGCCACCGCCGAGTACAACACCCAGGTGCGCGAGATCGCCGAGGACTTCGCCGCGCAGGGCACCCAGATTCGCACCGTCGACATGTTCACTGGCTGGGACCACGTCACCATGACGGTCAAGGAAGAGAACATCCACCCCAACCAGGCGGGCGCCGAGTTCATCGCCAACCGCTGGATCGAAGCCCTCCAAGCCGACGGGCTCTGCTGACGGAAGTTCTTGTCACACCCCCTGATTAGGTTGGGTGCTGACCTTGATGGGGCTGGTCGCTGAAGCCTCTCTCCAACAGTTTGTGTGTGGCGCGCCGGGTGGCGCGTGGAGAGAGGTTTGTGATGTTGGCTTCGGTGTTTTCTTCGACGCTTTTTGGGGTTGAGGGTCATGGTGTGTCGGTGGAGGTGCACTGCTCGAACGGGTTGCCGGCGTTTCGGGTGGTGGGGTTGCCGGATGCGAACTGTCGTGAGGCCCGGGATCGGGTGCGGGCGGCGATGTTGTCGTCGGGGTTTGAGTGGTTCGATCGGAAGGTGACGGTGAATTTGGCGCCGTCGGGGTTGCCGAAGATCGGTCCGGGGCTCGATGTCGCTATCGCCATGGGCATGTTGGTGGCGTCGGGGCAGGTTCCGGCCGAGGCGATTCGTAACATCGGCTTTATCGGCGAGCTCGGGTTGGATGGTTCGGTGCGGGCGGTGCCGGGCACGCTGTCGTTGGTGCGGTCGTTGGATTCGTTGGCTGCGGTGGTGCCGTTGGTGTCGGTGCATGAGGCCCGGGTGGCGGCTGAGGCGTCGAACGGTCAGGCGGTGTTTGGGGTCGACACGTTGCGTTCGTTGGTGGATGCCTTGGCTCATGATGTGGCGTGGCCGGCGATTCCGGATGCGCCGGATCCGCCGTTGCGGTTGGCTCCGCCGGATCTCTCGGAGGTGCGAGGTCATCACCTGCCTCGGTGGGCTGCGGAGGTGGCGGCGGCCGGTGGTCATCATCTGTTGTTGATGGGTCCGCCGGGGGCGGGCAAGACGATGTTGGCTCGCCGTATTGCTCCGTTGTTGCCGCCGTTGGATTCGGAGGAGTGTCTGGAGGTGAGTTGTGTGTATTCGGCCGCCGGGTTGGGTTTGCCGGCCGGCGGGTTGATCGATCAGCCGCCGTTTCGGGCGCCGCATCACGGCGCGTCAACGGCGGCGTTGGTTGGGGGTGGCACCGGCCGGGTTCGGCCCGGCGAAATCTCCCTGGCTCACTCAGGGGTGCTGTTCCTCGATGAGCTGGGCGAGTTTGCTCCGGCCTCGCTCGACTCGTTGCGGCAGCCGCTGGAGGATGGCGAAGTCACCATCGCTCGCTCGGCAGTGGCGGCGACGTTGCCGGCTCGGTTTCTGCTGGTTGCGGCCATGAACCCGTGCCCGTGTGGGTTCGCCGGCGATCCTGGTGGTTGTCGATGTTCGGTGGCGGCGCGTGACCGCTATCGGCGACGGTTGTCGGGTCCGTTGTTGGATCGCTTCGACCTGCGGGTTGATGTGGTTCGTCCCGATCCGGTGGCGCTGTTAGGTGGCGACCCGGAAGAGTCCACGGCCAGTATCGCGGCGCGGGTTGCTGCGGTTCGCTTCCGGGCCCAGATGCGGGGTGAGCGCACCAACGCCGCGCTGTCGGGGCCACTGCTTGAGGAGCTGACCCAGCTCACCGAGCCGGCGCGGGCCATGTTGCGGGGCTCGATCGAGTCGGGGAACCTCTCGGGTCGGGGGTTGAAACGGGTCCGCAGTGTGGCCCTCACCTTGAAGGACCTCCAAGCGGTACGAACCGATGACCCGGCCGGCGCCTCATCACCAACCGATCCGGTGCTGCTCGATGAGGACACGATCTCGAGCGCTCTTGAGTTGCGGGCCAACTTTGCCGATCCCACCTCGAACCGGCGGGCATCATGAGCGCAGCCCGCGAATCGAACGCCTCCACATCACGCAGTGCGATCGTTGGCGGGGAGCGAGCCGATGAAGTTCCGGCGGAGGCTTGGGTGGCGGCCCTGGCTGGGCTGAGCTGTGTCGGGCCGGTCCGGCTGGCCCGGCTCCTCGACCGCTATGAGCCTCGGGCCGCGTTTGCCGCCCTCGCCCGCGGGTCGGTCAGCAACGAGCTACTCGAGCCGAAGCCGAAAGAGGGGCCGTTGCGCCGGACCCTTCGCGACGAGGTAGGCGCCATCGACATCGGCGAGCTGTGGGGTCGCTATCAGGCCGCTGGTCTCGGTGTGGGTTTGGTCGGCTCGCCAGGCTACCCGGAGGCCCTGGCTGGCGATTTGAGTCCGCCGCCGGTGTTGTTCTGGCGGGGCGATCCCAATGCCTTGCTAGGCCCAAGGGTTGGCATCATCGGTACCCGTCGATGCTCCCGCTACGGCCTTGATCTGGCTCACGAGTTTGGTCGTGACCTGGCCGAGGCCGGGGTCCGGGTGGTGTCGGGGCTGGCGTTGGGGATCGATGGTTCGGCCCACCGGGGTGTGCTGTCGGTAGATGGCGCTCCGCCGATCGGAGTGGTCGGCAGCGGCCTCGATCACGTGTATCCCAAAGCCCACCGGGAGCTGTGGAACGAAGTGGCTGAGCGGGGACTGTTGTGCAGTGAGGTACCGCTGGGGGTGCCGCCGGCGCCGTGGCGGTTCCCGGCCCGGAATCGAATCATCGCCGCCCTCTCCGATGTGTTGCTGGTGGTGGAGTCGGGGGTGCGGGGCGGATCGCTGCTCACCGTTCGCGACGCCTACGACCGGGGTCGAACGGTGATGGCGGTGCCGGGCCCGGTGCGCGCCGCCACGTCGGTGGGTACCAACCGGTTGTTGGCCGATGGGGTGGCTCCGGCCCTCGATGTGGCCGACGTACTGGT
Organism: uncultured Acidimicrobiales bacterium; assembly: GCA_937925845.1. Classification (GTDB taxonomy): domain Bacteria; phylum Actinomycetota; class Acidimicrobiia; order Acidimicrobiales; family CALAML01; genus CALAML01. The sequence goes on from CALAML010000185.1 coordinate 32,733, forward strand.
GGCGTTGGGTCTCAGCTCGGGCGCAACCCGCACCGATGTCGAAGCTCGACCGGCCCCCGGCGCCAGGGGCGATCTGGTGTTGGCCGAGCTCGGTTGGCAGCCAGCCACGGTGGACATCCTGATCGCCCGAACCGGTCTTGGAGTGGGGGAGATTACCGCCGCCATCCGCAAGCTCACCCAACAAGGGTGGGTGGCCCGAAACGGAGGTTGGATCGAGCGGGTAGCCCACCCAAGCTAGGAGGGCACCTTCACGACGAGGCGGCCAACGGTCAAGCGGTCCGCCATCGACTGGATCAGGCTCGGAAGTTCAGTGAAATCGGCCACGGCCCCGACCACAGGTTGGACTTCCCCGTTGCGGACGAGGTCGACTACCTCAGCCATGATCTGGGTCCCGAGGGCGGTCGGGGTGACGTTCCAGCCCATCGCCCCCTTGATCATGCCCAGCATGTCTTGCCCTGCGTAGTGCAGCATGACGCCGCAGAGTTTGATGTTGGCGAAGGCGACCTGTCGAGGGACGATGAATTTCTCGTCGGCAACCAGCTTGTTGGAGGCGAATCCCATCATCAGGTACCGACCGTTGTAGGCCGTCGATTTGATGGACTCTTCCCAAACCGCTTCCCCTACATTGTCGAACACCACGTCCACACCACGGTTATCGGTTTCGGCGAGCACAACCTCGGAGAAACTCTCGGTGGAGTAGTTGATGCCAACATCGGCTCCAAGGTCGCGGCAGAACTGCACCTTGTCATCGGTCCCTGCGGTGGCGAACACCCGGGCTCCTGCCGCTTTAGCGAGCTGGATGGCGGCCGAGCCGGATCCGCCGGCCGCGGCATGGATCAGGACCGACTCGCCGCTCTGGATCTCGGCGCGATCGTGGAGTCCAAGCCAGGCCAGGTGGAACGGGAAGAACAACGCTGCGGCGTCGGGGAGCGGGACATCGTCAGGCATTTCGAACACCGCGTTGGTGTCGCAGAGCACCTTCTCGGCAAAGCCGCCATGGGCTCGTTTGGTGATGGCCGCGACCCTTCGCCCCATCCAGTCTTCGGCGCCGGCGCCGCAGGCCTCAACAACTCCCATGGTTTCCATACCCGGGCTGTAGGGGAACTCGGGGGGAGCCATCATGTTGCCACCGGTGATGCGCTCAAGGTCGTTGAGGTTGAGCGGTATGGCCTCGGCTCGAACGAGGACTTCCCCAGCCTCGGGCGTCGGCACCGCTACCTCTTCAAGCTTGAGAACCCCTAGAGGGTCGCCGTAACTGTGGACCCGCCATGCCTGCATGGTTTCAGTCGAGTTCGTCTCAGCCGAGTTCGATTTCGTCATTGTGCTGGCTCCGGAACAAGGCCGAAGTGGTCGATGTAGGCGCCAAACTCGGCCCGAACCCGGTCCGGCACTACGCCAAACTCCTCGGGCGCGTAGCGGTGTATGCCGTGTTTGCCGGGCGGGTTGTCGCCGATGAAAGCCCGCATGGCATTGGCGGCGGCGCTGGTCATCGGTAGGTCGAAGGCATCGTAGATTTTCTCGACCTCGCGGAACTGATCCGCGATGAAGTCCTGGAAGTACATGTCGTAGAAGATCGCGTCGGGATAGTCCTTCGAGGTCCGTACCTCGATGCCGTGCATTAACACCTTGCGCAGTCTGTTGGTCCAGTCCTCCGCGATCTCGGCCGGGTCCACATCGTCGCTGCCTACTCGTCTCACAATCGAGGTGAGGCTGGCATAGGACGTCATCGACTTGACCGGATCTCGGTGGGTGAACACGATCCGGGCATCGGGGTATGTCGCCAGCAGATGTTCCAGACCCCAGAGGTGAGCGCCGGTCTTGAGAACCCAGCGGTCGCCTCGGTGGCGGGCCTGAAGGTGCTGGAGCTGGCGGAGGTGCACTGCGTACACCTCGGCGTGATCGGCCTCGTCGTCGACCCAATCCTGGTAGCTGGGCACCCGGAACTGGTTGTGGAACAGCGGGGTGCACATGGCCTCGCCCATCAGCACCACACATTCCTGGGTCAGCTGCGGACCCATGGGGTGGATCGCGTCAAAGCCGGGGAGTTGGGCATCTCGTTGGGGCATAAGGGCCGCGCACTGGTCGATGCGAGGGTCGTGGGCGAAGGTGGCGGTCTGGGGCGGGGGTGACGGGAACATAACCTCCCAGGTAAGGGGAGCCCGGCTGGCCGGGTCCTGAGCACAAATGTCGTGAAGGATGGTGGTGCCGGTCCGGGGCATGCCGATGATGAACACCGGCCGCTCGATCTTCTGTTGTGCGATCTCGGGGAACTGTTTGCGATCGTTCGCGTAGTTGAGGCGGTTCACAGTGTGGAGCAACATTCGCTCGTTCGAGATGAGTCGACCGACGTCGTTGAGTCGTGCTTCGGCCTCGAGCGAATCGACGAGTCGTCCAAGCGGTTCAACGAACGGGCCAGGGCCGAGATCCTCCAGCCCACCGGTTCTGCTCCGGGCCTCGGCCAAGACTCCCTCAACGTCGAGTCCTTCGACGCCGGTCATTGCCTCGCTCCGCCCCATGCCTGGGCGGCACTAGTGGTCATGGCGATCCCCCGATCATCAGGGCTGAACCGGGTTGGTTCCGCCCTGGTGCAGTGCAGCACTTGGCCAGACATTACGGGACCGCTTGTCAGCATGTGCAACCGTTGGTTGCGAGATGGCCGACAGCCTCGCCGGGGTGCGGCGAGCCCGAGGACTTGGCCGTTAGGGTGAAGCCATGTCTTGGAACGACGCCCGGTTCCTCGAGTCGCTGACGCGTTTGTCGCCGGCCACCGTTGCCGCCTACCAGCGCGACCTGGCCGCGTTCTTTGAGTTTGCCGACCGGCTCAAAATCGATGACCCGGCGCAGGTCGATCGCAAGATGGTCCGGCGCTATCTCGCCTCGCTGCACACCCGCAACTACGCCCGCAGCACGGTGGCTCGTCGGCTCAGCGCGCTGCGCCGCTACTTCGCCTGGGCTCACAAGGAGGGGTTGACGGTTCGTGACCCCACAAACGCCCTGTCGGCTACCGGCGCCGACGAGCGTCTGCCCCGGGTGCTCCGCGATGAGGAGGTGCGGGTACTGCTCGATCATCCGGCGCCGACCGCCCCCACCGAATCGCCGTGGGTGGAGCGCGACACCGCAGTGGTGGAGATCCTCTACGGCAGCGGGTTGCGGGTGTCGGAGCTGTCGAACCTCAACCTCACCAGCCTCGATCTGGCCGAGGGCCAGCTGACGGTCTGGGGTAAGGGCAACAAGGCCCGAATGGTGCCGCTGAGCGGGCCCGCCATCGAGGCCATCCGAGCCTGGCTCGGCGTGCGGGTGCAGGCCCGCAAAACGGCCACCGCTAGCAGCGGCGCCAGCGCCGGTTCGAGACAAGCCGATTCGGGACAATCTGCGACAGAAATTGAAGAAGATTCTGGAGTGGCCCTTTTCCTCAATCGGCGGGGCCGACGGCTCTCCAGCCGCGACGTACGGCGGGTTTTGGACCGCCGCAGCCCGACGCCAACAAACCCCCATGCTCTTCGGCACACTTTTGCCACTCACATGCTGGACGGAGGTGCCGATCTACGTTCTGTACAGGAACTTTTGGGTCACGCGGATCTGGGTACGACGCAGTTATACACTCACGTGAGCAAAGAGCGGCTCAGGCGAGTGGTCGAATCCACCCATCCACGGGGACGATAACCGACAAGTTAAGAGGATCTGGTGGACGAGACGCTGTTGGGCGGAGACGAACTTGAACTCGTATGGTCGGCCTACCAAGGCGGCGATCGAGGCAAGGCTCGTGATCAACTGATCATTCATTATTCGCCGTTGGTGAAGTACGTGGCGTCCCGAGTGGCGATCGGCCTGCCCCACAATGTCGAGCAGGCCGACCTGGTCAGCTACGGCATCTTTGGCCTGATCGACGCCATCGAGAAGTTTGATCCCAGCCGTGGTTTCAAGTTTGAGACCTACGCCATCTCCCGCATCAAGGGTGCGATCCTCGATGAGCTCCGCTCGATCGACTGGGTGCCGCGTTCGGTGCGGGCCAAGTCCCGTGCCCTCGAGCGGGCCTTCGCCCGCCTCGAAGCCGATCTTCACCGCACTCCAACCGACGAAGAGATTGCCACCGAGATGGGCACCTCGGTCGAGGCCCTGCAGAACCTCCTCTCGCAGTTGTCCTTCACCGGTTTGGTGGCCCTCGACGAGATGCTCGGTCGCGGCGACCGCGGCGAATCGATGACGCTGGGCGACACCATCGCCGATGTCGACAAGGGCCCCCAACTCACCTTCGAAGGTGAAGAGACCCGCCAGCTGCTCGCCGGTGCCATCAACCGCATGCCCGATCGCGAAAAGATCGTGCTCACCCTCTACTACTACGAGGGGTTGACCCTGGCCGAAATCGGTCAGGTGCTCGGAGTAACCGAAAGCCGGGTCTGCCAGATCCACACCAAAGCCGTACTGCAGCTCAAGGGCCGCATGTCAGCAACGGAGCGCGAGCTGGCTTAGTTGTTGCCGCAAGGCGGGATCCGTCGCTGGCGCTCCTCGACCCGCGCTGCGGATTTGGTCTCGTTCGGTCTCCCTGGGGGAGCCCGCTGCTCGTCCCTCGCAGTACTCGGTCAACTCGCTTGCGCTGCCGCTGGGTCGGCGACGCGCTTTGGCAGGCGACAGTCGTCGCCAGGAACCCGCAGGGTTCCCGGGCTCCTTAGTGTCGCGCTGCGGATTTGGTCTCGCACCCGCCTCGGTCCCTGGGAACCCGTCGGCCCCTGGGGGGCCTTTGGGGTTCCGGCGGCTCGGTCAACTCGCTTGCGCTGCCTGGACTCTGAGACGCGCCTCGGCAACGAGATCCGTCGTAGGAACCCGCAGGGTTCCCGGGCTCCTCGACCAGCTCTGCGGATTTGGTCTCGCACCCGCCTCGGTCCCTGGGAACCGGGCCACGTCACCATGAACCCACTCAACAACCCGTACGAGCCCAATCAAAGCAACAACAGCGCCTTTGCCTTTGCTTTGCAAGACATTCTGAGTTCATCGTGTTGAGCGTGGCGTTTCTGACGAGGGGCTTATCGAGCGAGAAGCACACCAACTCGGTTCAGAGCCTGGCCTGCATTTCGAGGCCGCCGGGTCGGGGGAGGAATCCTCGGCTGCGGTAGAGGGCTTCGCCTTCTGGCGTGGCGTGGAGCTCGGCAACGGTGAGACCCCGCCTGCGGATTTCGGCTAGCAGCAGGTCGAGCACGGCGGCGGCCATTCCGGTCCCGCGGTGTTCGACCTCGGTGCACATCGAGCTGATGTGGCCCACAAACGAGGCGGGCTGGGTGGGGCCGGGAATCTGGTCGAGAAAGCTAACCACCCCGCCGCTGGCCAGGTCGCCCGTATCGCCAGCCCCGTCTCCAGTACTCGAATCGACGCGAGGTCGGTCCACCACGGCGCCAACGATCCGACCGTTGGAGAGGCCGCGCTCGTAGTGCTCGGCGGCGTCGAGTCGCCAGCTCTGGTTCTCGGGCTCGATGCCCATGGCGCTGAACATCAAACCTCGCAGCCGAACCAACTCCGGGATATCGGCCAGTTCAGCGAGGCGAGCGATCGGAACACCAGAGGTCATGGATGCATACTGCCACCCGGAAAAGCCAGCCCGATAACGATGAAGTACGGGCCTGGTGGGCTCTGACCCTGAAGGGCACCTACTTGGGCCTGGGGGGTGCTGATCCAGCGGAGACCTGATCGACCCGTTTGGCCCGATCGGTGTCTGACACCACCGCAGGTCGACAGGCTGTCGCGGCTTAGTCGATGCCCTGGCTTGGAAGCGGCACCAACCGGGCTCGGCCCGATCGTGGGGGAGGGCCGCTCTCGCCCCAGAGGATCTCGGGGTTGAGGTAGGCCCGGCCCGCTCTGGTGCTGAGGCTCACCTGGCCGGTGGCGGTGCCGACCGCATCGCCCGCCTCCACCTGGTCACCTACCGCCACCTCGATCGAGACCATCTGCGTAAGCACGCTGCGAAGCCCGTTGGGGTGGTCGATGCTGATGGTGCCCACGCCAAAAACCGGCCCGGCCACCGCCACCGACCCCGAGCCCGGCGCCACGATCGTCTCGTCGGCGCCGACCGCCAGATCGATGGCCCGGTTGCCGGCCCCGAACCGGCTCGCCGGCGGTCGAAACCCGTCGACCACATTGACCGCCCCGACCACCGGCGGCTGAAAGGCGGGGGAGTCGGCCGCCGGTCCGCTCGTTGGGGCGTGGGCCGACGAACTCGCGCCGCCCACGACGAGGCAGAGGCCAACCACTGCGGTCAGGGCCAGGTACCGCCGGGTGCGGAGCCATTGCCGCCCGGTCGGGCTGGATCGATTGGGGTCGATCCAGGGTTGGCGGTCATGCCCGGTTCGGGCCGGTGTAGTCGTCACCATGGGAGCCTCGGTTGGTATGAGGAGCTTCGATGGGACGGCCACCGCCGTCGAGAACCAACCCAAGAGTAGCCAAAAATCCCTCGTCCCTTGAAAACTGACGTGGGATTCGGCGAGGGGCGCTGGCGCTGTGGTTTTGGCCACGTCAGGTGGCTTCCGCGGCGTTGCTGGTTAACATGGCAGATCGGTGCGCCGCTTGGCGTACCGGCAACCAATTTCCGCTTGTCCCACATAAACCCTCGGTCGCTCTCCTCCCACAAGGCGGATGGCGCACCCGGACAAGCTGCGATCAACCGAAGGGAAATCACGACATGGCAGTCGTAACCACAAAGCAGCTCCTCGACGCGGGCGTCCATTTCGGACACCAAACCCGCCGCTGGAACCCGAAGATGCAGCGCTTCATCCACGGAGAGCGCGCCGGGATCCACATCATCGACTTGGCCCAGACGCTTTCGGCTATCGAGCGCTCCTACATCTTCGTTCGTGACACCGTCGCCAATGGCGGCAGCGTGATGTTCGTGGGCACCAAGAAGCAGGCCCAGGAGTCGATTCGCTCCCACGCCGAGCGTTCCAACTCGCCTTATGTGAACGAGCGCTGGCTCGGCGGCATGCTCACCAACTTCAACACCATCTCCAAGCGGGTGGCGAAGATGCAGGAGTATCAGCGCATGCGCGACTCCGGTGAATTCGAGGCCATGCCCAAGAAGGAAGCCCTGCTGCTGAGCCGCGAGCTCGAAAAGCTGGAGCGCAACCTGAGTGGTATCCGTGACCTGAAGCGTCAGCCTGAGGCGGTGTTCATCCTCGACACCAAGAAGGAACACATCGCGGTGACCGAAGCCAACAAGCTCGGTATCCCGATCGTGGCCGTGGTCGACACCAACTGTGACCCCGACGTCATCCAGTACGCCATCCCCGGCAACGACGATGCCATCCGCTCCACCGAACTGATGGCCCGCATCGTGGCCGACGCGGCCCGCGAAGGTCGGTTCATCCACTCGAAGCGCACCGAGCAGACCAAGGCCCGCGAGCGCACCGCCGAAGAAGAAGCCGCCGTGGCCAAGGCCCAGGCCGACGCCCGCGCCGCTGCCGCTGCCGAAGCCGCCGAGCGCGAAGCCCGCATGGCCGCCACCGCCGCCGCCATCCCGCCGCCGCCAGC
>CALAML010000186.1 GCA_937925845.1 uncultured Acidimicrobiales bacterium
TGCATCTACGGGCCCGATGCCAGTGGCTGGGACGACGTTGAAGCCGTCGAGCTAGCCACCCTGTCCTGGGTCCACTGGTTCAACAACCAGCGGCTCCACGGCCACTGCCAAGACATCCCACCAGCAGAATACGAAGCAGCCTTCTACGCTGCCCAACAGACCAACCCAACCCCGGTTGGAATCCAATAACCAGAGCCTCCATCAAACCCAGGGCGGTTCAGTTTTGTGGATCCGGTAGCTCCATGGGCCGCACCAGCGGCAAGCGAAACAGAGCATTGAATGTCGAGGCAGGCGGAAATTCTGTTGAAGACCCTACACATTAGGCCCTCGACGATCAGCGACGGGCCGGGCGTCTCCGAATTAGGTTGAATGCGTGAAGCCACCGGCCGAACTCATCGATGCAGTAATCAAGCAACACATAGCGCCTCTGCTCAAAGATGTCGGGTTCACCAAGAATGGGCGGACTTGGTACTTGGATAGAACCGACGTCGTGGCTGTTATCAACCTGCAGGCCAACCGTTGGAATCAGCTCGGGGATGCGCAGTTCTTTTTTAACTTTGCCAACTGGTATCCGGGCCTCGAAGACTTGCTCGGTACTCGACCTTGCGAAAACCGAAAGCCGAAGTCGGACCAGTGGATGGTTAGCTACTCGTTTCACCCATCAAACTCGCAGTGGTGGCGGATACAAGATTGGCCTGATGTGGACGCAGCAGGCGCAGCCATCGCGGCTGACCTCGCTGATCGAGGGTTGCCAAGACTGCTGGATCGAATGGACCCCGTCGCCAGACTGAAGTTGCTCGTCACGACAAACCGCCAGATGGAACTGGCGGTTGCCCTGGGTCTTTCCGTCGGACGCGAGCGGGTGGCGGAAGCCTTTGCAGAAGGGCGGAGTTCCAAGGAATTGTTCCAAAAGTCCGCACGGCTCGATACATAAATGCAACGGCTCCGAGAGCAAGCCTCTGGCCGGGCTCCGTCAGGCTTCCAACATCCAAACTACGATCGTCATATGACAGAGATCTTGGTTCGGGGCCAGCTGGAGGCGCGGGTAGCACCCACGGAGGCGAGGATCGATGTGATGGCGATCGGCCGGGATGCGAAGTCTCAGGATGGTGCAATGGGTTTGGTGGCCGAGCGCTGTGGGCTGATCGATTCGGTGATCGGTGGAAATCGGAAAGGCCGCAAGCCTCTGATTCGAACTGCGGAAACCGCGTCAATATCGACGTCGTCTGAGTGGGAGACAGATCGCGCCGGCCAGCGTCGCCGGCGCGGGTATGTCGCTCGCCGCACGACGCGGTTGGTGTGTGCGGCTGATAGCGACGGTTTGACGGCGCTTATCACTGCGCTCAGCCACGATGGTATTGAGCTGCGCGGGCCAAACTGGCAGGTGGGGCCGGAGGTGTCCGAGTGGGATGGTCTGCGCACCGAGGCCGTGGCCGATGCCAAGCGCCGTGCCGATGCCTACGCCGCCGGGGTGGGGGCGACTGTCGGTGGTGTGCGTTGGATTGCCGAACCCGGGTTGCGGGCCCATGGAGGCGGGGGCATGCCTAGCAGGGCAAGTCGCACGGCCATGAGTATGGCCGAGGAAGGTGGGGAGGCGCCGAGGGTGATGACCGTTTCGGTCGAACCAGTCGTGGTCACCGTCATTGTTGAGGCCGCCTTCGACTTGATTGCCTGAGGCGAATCGATTTCTGTGCCAGACCGCCGGCCATGGGTCGAGCGCTCGGGCTCGGGTCGGATCACAAAGAAACTTCAAGAACTCGCGAACTCGTCCCTCCCGTCGGTGCATCTAAGAAACAGCACCAACCGAAAGGGCGAACCGTGACTACCGCAATCACCTCGACGACCACCACCACCATCTCACGCAAAGGAATTTCCCCGAGAGCCGTCCGCAGCTTCATCGCCATGGCCGTCGTCGCACTAGTGATGTTGAGCGGTACCGGAACAGCCTTTGCCGGTGGCAACTCAGACGGTGGCTCGAATGGGCACACCGAAACCGGCACAAACGACCAAGACTGCAACTACATCATCTACAACCAGGCCAACGTGACGACCGGCGCCCGGTTCCAAACCGACCAGGGGCCCCAAATTCATACGACCCGCGGTGCCACCTACCGGCTCAGCGAGAAGCTGCACGGACTTCCAACCCCGAAGGTGTCCCTCCACTACATGGAGCACATGGATGGCCGAGTGGTGAAGATGGACACCAACCGCACCGGTACCTTCAACAAGCTTGTGCCCGGTGTGGCTGGTCAGCCCAACCTGAAGCTCAACTTCAAGGTCTGGGCCAAGCACGGCAAGTATCACGTCAGTCCGGTACGGCTTACCGTGAAATCGTGCTCGATCCCCGACAATCAGCCCGGGCAAGATTGCGGTTACACCATCTACAACCAGGCGCACGTCACCGTAGACGGAATGTTCCAGACCCGACAGGGTCCTCAGGAACAAATCGTGAACGGCTCGACCTTCAAGCTGAGCCAGCCCGTTGCTGGCATGGATACCGCCGAGGTCTCGGTCTACTACCTTGAGCATCTCGACGGCCGTGCCGCCCAGATGGCGAGCAGCACGCCCGGCACCTACACCCGGTTCGTTCCCGGTAGGGCCGGCCAGCCGCAGCTCAAGCTCAGCTACACGGTCAGCAAAGTTGGGAGCGGCTACAAGATGAGCCCGGTCACGCTCACCGTCACCAAGTGCAAACTACGTGGCCTTGTTCCGCATCCGGCTCTTAACCTGAAGGTGCTGGAAACCGCTGGCTCCATGAAGCTCTAACCCGCCGGATGAGGTTAGCCCTACACGATGCGCCTGCCGGTTACCCGTGGATCGGCATTGGTGGCTGGAGCGATGGGGCACCTTGGAGCGAGAACGGTCCGGCCGCTACGCGCTTGCCAGCGACGAGTTCGCCGATCCGGCCCAGCGGCGACAACTTGGCGAAGTACTCCCGCTCGCACCGGAAGCTGTGGAGAACGAACGCCCTAGGGTCGCTATCGGCTGCAGACAGGCCTTGCGTTCCGAGCAGCCGAAGTGCTTCCTGGTGGTGCCAAAGCGGCGAGAATCAGTCGCCGGTGAGGGTGTCCACCAAAGCGGGCAGCTCGCCATGGTCGCAACTGTCGCAGTTCGAGTCGCAGCCGAACTGGGACAGGGTCTCCGCCGCGTCGGTGTTGGCGGGAGGAGTTCTTACAGGAAAGAATCGGCGAGACGCTACCTGGATTACCGCGACGTAGAGAGCGCCGAGAGCTACATCGAAGACGTAGTGCTCGCCCGTGGCGACCAACACGAACCCCATCGCCAGGGGGTACGCGACCAGAAGGGGCCGCGCCCTGCCGGCGAACGGCCACAATGCCACGGCCACGAGAACGGCGTACGCGGCATGGAGCGAGGGCACGGCTGCCACCAGGTTTACGCTCGCCTGTCCCTTGTCGAGCAACTCGCCCGCGAAACCGAGCCCGATCGGCTCCCACCCCCGCGCTGCGCTGCGGGTGACCGGCGGGAGTTCGCCAAGTAGCGCCGCCAACCATGGTGGTGCCGTTGGCAGGGCGGCGAAGGTCACGAGTGCGGCGGCGGTAAGCGCAACGAGTTGGTTGCGGTACCTGCGGAACAGCTTTTGCGATCGGGTCCAGAACCAGGCTGCGGTGGCGAAGGGCACCACGAAGTGGGAAACGTAGATCACCGAGATCACTGGCTCCCACCAGCGGGCTGGGCCGTCGGGCTGAAGCCAGGCTTGAAGCTCGACGGTCGGCACCTTTCCGCCGAACAGGAACTTGTCGATCGTGATCGGCAGCTGCACCTGGGTCGGCATACCCAGCGCATCGACCGCGCCCCGGGAGAAGTCGTAGGCAACGAGCACCGCCGCCAAAGGCAGCCAGTCGGCTACCAGGCGGCCGAGGGTCCGGTCGGTGCGGCCGAGGCTCAACACCGCGAGGCTGATCACGATGCCGGCCAGGATCTGTTCCCGGTCCACGGGCACGCCTCGCCACCAGATCAGCAGCGCCCATCCCGCCAGCACTACCCCCGGCCGGATCAAGCGGTCCCCTCTGCTCACCGGAGGGGCTTTCGCGTTCGTAGATTTGTTCACGACCCGATCCGACAAACCGAGGTGAAGCGGTCGGTACCACCGACGACGATACCCTGGCGGGCCAGGGCCAGCTGCACGAAACGATGGTTCTCGGGGGCCGCGCCATCGACCCAGCCGTCGATGGCTTCCCCGGTGGCTCGTTCGTTGACACTCACGCACAGGCGAGCCAGCTGAACCGCCTCGTCCTCCCGAACATCCACGGGGTCAGCGCACGCCCCCAGAGCGAGCGGAATCGCGACAACAACAGCGACTGCGGCGGCAACGTTGAATCTTCGCCCTCGGGTTGTGCTCAGCGCCATCGGTGCCCCGTTGCCTTCTGGTACGGTTCGGCCGGTTGCCACGTCAGTGACGGATCCCTTGTGACAGCTCACCAAGCTAGTGCGTCTACCGCAGATCACGGGTTCGCCCCGCGCCTTGCGGGGCTTCGGTCGTCGCTGCCCCTGCTGTTCCTGCTCACCGCCACAACCATCTCCCGGGCGGTGAGGCTGGGTCAGCCTTCGGTGCTGGTGTTCGACGAGATTTTCTACGTGGGCGACGCGGTCGATGTGATCGATGGGGGTCTGGCCGGTGTGGATGCGCCCCACCCGATGGCTGGAGCCCAGCTGCTTGCAGTTGGCATCAGGCTGTTTGGCCTGGAGCCGTGGACCTGGCGGCTGGCTCCACTGGTCGCCGGGGTGCTGGTGGTCTGGCTGACGGTGGTCGCAGCTCGCCGTCTTGGCGTACGGCCCTGGCTGGCCCTGCTCGCGGGAGGACTTGTCGCGTTCGACGGTGTCGCCTTCGTCACCGGACGGCTGGCGTTGCTCGATGGACTGGCAGCCCTGCCCACCACCGCAGTGCTAGCACTGTTGGCGCACGGGAGACGCTCCGCAGCACAGGTCGGCCTGATCGGGGTGCTGTTGGGTGCGGCACTGGCCATCAAGTGGACGGTTGTTCCTCTCGTGGTAGTGGCCGCCATCTATGCCGTGGGGTCCAATGTCGGCCGCCGGGTTGCGACCGCGGCCGTGGTGCTGGCGATGGCGACCGCGACATACGGCGTCGCCCACCTCGAGTGGTTCACGAATGACCAGGTGGCACTGGCCCAAGGCCACTGCGAACCGGACGGTTGTGGTCTGGGTGCCCGCACAGCGGCGTTGGTTTCCGAGCAGGCCGAGAACTTCAGGTTTCATCGCCAGCTGGCGCCGTCGAACCCCAGTGCGGCACCGGTTCTGGCGTGGCCGCTGTCCACCGAGCCCACGGTTCTGTTCCACAAGCGGTGTACCCCCGAGATGGCTGCGGCGGCGCATGACCGGTCCGATGGTGTTTGCCAGGGGGCGCCCACAACTGCGGCGGTGGTGGCGCTGGCCAACCCTGTCCTTTGGATCGCAGGCGTGGCGGCTGCCATATTCCTCGTGCTGCAAGCGGTGGCTGCGTTTGTGCGCAAACCCTCGCTGAGCGACTCCTCCGCGATGGGTGCGTCGCCTGGCTGCCGACTCTCGCCCCCGTGGCCGAACTCACTCCTGGCCCCCGCAGCGATCTTGGTTTCGGTTGTGGTTTTCGCAGCTGGTGGGCGCGACGGCTTCAGCTTCTACGCCGCGCCCCTCGTTCCGGCCATGGCCCTGTCGCTGGTGGTGGTCATCGACCGGTTGCCAGGGAGGTGGCCCCGGGTCGTCGGTGGAGCCACGGCCGCCTTGTCGGCCTCTTTGTTCGTGTGGGCGTGGCCGGTGTTGGCGGCTCGGCCGATTGGATCTGGCGGACCGCGACGCTGGCTTCTCGACTTGTTGGGGCTCTGAGGCTCCGGAGCGAGTCCTGGGTAGGCGAGTCTTAGTTGAACGACTCGAAGCAGGGATCGGTGCCATTGCGGTCGAGGTAGCCCTGCACGTCAAGATCCTCCACCGCGAGAGTCACCGGAGCCGCCTCGACCAATGCGATGTAGGGCCCGTATGCGGTAGCCTCCTCCGCAGCAACGATCACGCTGTAGGTGCCATCGGCGGGGGCGATGAAGCACGGCCGGTAACCGTCGGCCGCCTCGTCAAAAGTGTGCCGCCCAGTGCTGCCACCCTGAACGATTACCCGGTCGCCGAGAAGCTCGGTTACGCCAGGTATCTCCTCGACCCATTCGTCGCCGTTCAGCAGCACATCCATGTCCAGCAGGTCGAGGGTCTCTTCGGCGGTAGCTGGGAGTTCATCCTCTGCGAGGTCGCGGAGGTCGGGTGGTAGGTCACGGATGACTACCTCCAGCTTCGGATCGGCAGCATCGGAAAACGCATCGGTCCAGAACGGCAGGTATTCCTCACTTCCGGATCGGAACTCTTCGGGGTTGACGGCAATGGCGGCGATGGAGTCAAACTCGCCCTGGGTGCCAACCGCCCACCGGATCACTTGACCCTGCGCCAGCTCGATGTCGTGAACCACCGCCGGAGCGTCCGCCGACAGCTCTCCTTCGAAGGACGTCTCGGTTCCGTTCGCAAATGCCTCACCGGTCGCCCCCGGGTCTGCACTGTCGTCTGCGGAGTTGTCGTCCCCAACGTTGTCGGCGTCGTCGCCGCTGTCAGAGTCCTCAGTCTGGTCGTCGGCTGCGGTGACCGAGGCGCCGTTTCCGGAGTCGTCCCCACACGCGGTGAAGAGAAGACATCCACTGGCAAAAACCGCCACCAACCAGCCAAGGCGAGCATCGAATTTCCCTGTTCGAGTCACGCCTTTGGGTTTACACCGATTAACAACACGATGTTGGTCACCCCTTGTCCGCCGTCGTATCGGCGGTGTGTCATGACGACCGCTGTTGCCAGCCTGCGGCGATGCGTTTCATGAGGGCCGGGTAGACGATGTAGTGGCGGAACGGCGCGATCGCTGGCATGTAGATTCGGCCAAGCTGGCCTCGGGTCTTTACGAAGATCCCCATTTGTCCGCCGTAGGTGTCGCCCCCGGTCGGTACCCAGGCCAGGTGGATGGCGGCATGGACGGTCGAGTTGGATAGCTCCAGCAACAGTTCTCGGTCGGTGTAGTACACGACTTGGAATGGGGATTTGCCACCGTCGATGTTCTGGGCGGTGGCTGCGAGCTCGTCGTCGAGTCGCTCCTTCAGCGAGACTTCTTCACCGCCGGGGATGGGTTGGGTGAGTACCTCTTCGTCCCACCCGAAGAGTTGCCCAAGTCTGTCGCGGGCGCTGAAGAGGAATTGGCTGGCTTTCGAGCCTTCGTCGTTCTCTAGGTCGAGTGAGAGGAACATGGTGCACAGCTCGGAGAACTCCGCCGCGGTTCCTTCGGCGGGTATCTGCCACGCGTCGATGAGTTCAAAGTCCTCCACGACGTCAAGCACGTGCCATTCCGGGTCGTGGTGCTCGCCCGGATCGATACGCTCACCGCGTCGGGATGAGCCGGGCATGTCAGATTCAGCTACTCCACTGGTCGGGTGGTGACTCCGGAGAAGCACATTTCGTCGCCGGTCCCGTCGGACCAGAGGATGTAGCCGACCGCTTCGTAGGGGGCTCGTTCCCGGTTCCAGGAGCAGTCAACCCGGATGATGTCGTCGCTGTCGATGATGATGTCCTCAACCGGCTCGTAGCCAAACTGCCATTCGAAGTCCCAATCGGGAATGTCGAGCAGGATGCGTTCTTCTGGAGTGTCGGGGTTGAGGGTGAGGCGAATGCTCTTGCCCAGTTCGTGCATGTGGCCGTTGACACTGTGGATCCGGCCCGGGTTGGTAACCGGCAGGTCACACGTTGACGAGGCGTTGCCATCGGTCATGTGGGCAAAGTCTTCGACGGTGGCCCCGCACTGGTTGAGGAAGAAGTTCGGGAACGCTCCGACGAAGCCTCCGTAAAGATCCCTCACCCGCTGCAGAGCGGCGTCTCGGTCACAGAGTGGATGGGTGTCGCCCTCGTAGCAGGGGATCTCGGCCGGACCGAGGTAACGGTTGTTCGTCAACACCTTGAACCCATCGGGGTTGGCGGCGAGGTCTTCGTCGGACGCTAGGCCCAGTATGTAGCGGGAGTTGTCCGCCGGGGTGGCTCCGTCGTAGTGGTAGTGCATTTGCACAACAACAAAATCATCCGGTTGAAGGGCGATGGCGTAGCCCTCCGGCAGCCTTTGTGGTTGGCCACCGGGAGCCCAACCGTTGAGACGTTGCACAGAGCCACCGGCCGAAGTGTCAAGGGTCCTGACTCCGCCGTAGCAGCTCCAGCCCGCAGCAGGGTCCTGGGCCTCAAGTGCGGTGACCTGGTCGCGAAGCTCACCGCTCACCAGGGTCACGATTGCGTGGTGGGCGATCTCGGTTTGGTCCGGCTCGAAGCCAGCGGCGGTGATGAACTCGAGCTTTTCGTTGCCTGGCTCAAACACGAGGCATCGATACTCATCCACGATGTCGGTCTGATGTTCATACGGACCGTCGTGGGCGGTCATGACGATGTCGCGATCTTCACCCTCGAGGAAGGAGGGTGGCTGAGTTGGTTCGACCGGCATGGTCGGATCCACGTCGATCTCACCGCCGGCTTCGGCCCAGGTGCGAATGCGGGCGACCTCTTCATCGGAGAGCGACTGGTCACCGACGAACTTTGGTGAAAGTTGTGAGGCGGGCCATGGAGGCATGGTCCGGCTGTCGGTGAAGAGTTGGATACCAGCTGCGGCGGCTTGGGCGTCGCCGGCGGTGTCGAGTTCGAAGTGGTCCGAGCCCGCCTGGCCAGGGGCGTGGCAAGAAGCGCAGGACCGTTCCAGGATCGGATGGATGTGCGTGCTGTACTCCGTGTCGGAGAAGTCGACTGTCATAGCCTCAGGCTCCGACTCAACCTCGGGTTCTGCTTCTACCTCGGGTTCTGGTTCGGGCTCCGCCTCAGGTTCCGGAGCCGTAGTTGTTGTCGGCTCGGGCTCGTTGTCGCCATCGTCGTCGACAGTCTCGTCAGCGGTGGCCACCTCGGCTTCTTCGGCCGCTCGTGCACTCGCAACTTCATCGGCTTGCTGTTGGCTCTCACCGGCTTGGTCGACTGCTGAGCTGCAACCGACGATCACCACAAAGAGGGTGATCAGGCCAAGCCACATCCATCGAGAAGAAGCACCGTGCTGCTGGGTCGCGTTGTCGTGAGATTCCACTTCTGAGGTCCCCACTGGTCTAGAAGAGTTTCTCTACTCTATGTCGCCCCGAAGTTCCGGTGCCAGAAGTACGGCGCTATCCCGTTCGTTGTCTGCGGCTTCGGTCCATGAATGCCTCGACGGCATTGACCACGTCGGTCACTAGCCAGACTTTGTTGCGTCGTGCTTTGGAGTTCGTGTGCAGGATGCCAGCCTCGTCGAGCTGTTGGATCGCAGCGCGAGCGCGATCTTTGCGCTGGCGCTGATCGACGGGTTTCGCACCCTCTGGTTCGATCAGGCGGGTGGGCCTCAAAGCCGGTCGCTGGTCACCGAGGGCTTGTTCGGCGTGGTCGAGGAGTTGGGTCTGTCGACGGATCGGTTGGCCCTGTACGGCTGGGGCACCGGAGGATTCGGTGTGCTCGGCCTAGCTGTTGAGTTGGGGATTGAGCGGGTGGCCGCGGTCGGTTCGCTGGCGCCGGCAATCTTCCCCGACTGGGAGTTTGTGCCCGGCTACTACCACTCGCAAGAGGAGTGGCAGGCCCACGATCCACACCTGCTCCTCGACGAGCTAAGCCGCTTCCCGCTACGCATCGACTGCGGCAGTGGCGATCCATTCGCCAACGAAGTCGAACGGTTCCGCAACGCCTTCGATCCGCCACCGGAGGGCGCCGTAGACCCGGGTTGTCGCGACTACCGCTACTGGCACAAGAAGCACCCCCTCATGCTCGAGTTCCTGCTGGAGCGACTCAGCTCGCGCTGATGCCCAATAGCGAGTTCGGGTAAGTTCGCCCCATGAGCAAGGAACGGCAAGTCTCGGTTTCACGCACGATCGACGCCAGCCCTGAGGAGGTCTTTGTCGTTCTGGTCGACCCTGCCGGCCACGCGGCCATCGATGGTTCGGGGATGGTGAAGGGCGACCGCTACGGGGATGCTCCGCTCCGACTCGGCTCAAGATTTGGCATGCAGATGAAGCAGTTCGGCGTGCCCTACCGCATATCGAACGAAGTGGTGGAGTACGAGGAAAATCGCCTTATCGCGTGGGCCCACTTCTTTAGGCACCGGTGGCGATACGAACTGGAGCCGGTGGAAGGCGGCACGAAGGTGACCGAGACTTTCGATTGGTCGACGGCATTGGTTCCGAAGGGCCTCGAGCTGACGGGTTACCCCAAAGCCAACCGGGCCGCGATGGAGGCAACCCTGGAACGGCTCGAACAATACTTGTCCGGCCGGAATTAGCGGGGTCGTAGACGCTGCTTCGACGGGGCTGAGCATGGATAGTGTGTTGCCTAACTCGGCAACCGCTTCCTCACGAGCCAGTACCGGTAGCACCAAGGGCAATCTCGGTGTCGTCGGTGAGATCACTGAGGACAGCTAGGGAACAGCCCGTTCCACGGCTACGGCGAAACAGCCTCGGCCGGCGTTGTGTATGTGGATTCGCTCGGTTGCGCTGGACAGGAAGAATCGGTCGATGGTGGTCTCGAGTTCCTGGCCATCGATGACCGCCGCATCGATCATCAGTTCATCGCCGTCGAAGGCTCGCACCGAGAGTTGCCGGCCGGTGAGCTGGGAGGGCAGCGGCCCGTCGTGCACCGAGGCTGAACAGTCGTGGCGATGCAGGAAGATGGGGCTGGCCGACCGGTAGGGCGAATCAGTTGCAAACGGGTCGTGCGATACAAGAAGCATCTCGTCGCCGATCTCGCCGTCCCGCAGACATTGCCGACACGGGAAGCCCGGGTGGGTGTCAGCGACATAGACGGCGCCCCCGCGTTGGCGGAGTGCGGCCGCGTGTTGGGACGGAATCGGACGTAGGGCAAAGGTGGGTGCGCTCATGGCATCACTATGTCAGCGCGCCGAAGACGCAGCTCGCCGGATCCGGACACGTTGTAGTCCGGAGAGAACTGCGTCGAAGCTTGGGTCGTGCCATCGGGCGACGCGTCCGCGGACGCGTCGGACTGTTACTGGGGCTGCTCGAAGTCAGGCCAGTGCAGATTGCTTGCTTATGCCGCTCGCCGGGTCTGTTTGTGTTCTTGGCGGTGGCGGTGGCGGTGTCGGTGTCGGTGGCAGGGGGCGCAGCGGGGTTCGAGTTCTTCGATGATGGTGTGTTTGGTTTGTTCGTAGGCGGGGTTGTGGTCGATTTCGATGAGGGTGGTGGCGCCGCAGTCGATGCATTCGTGGTGGTGGCGTTCCATG
>CALAML010000187.1 GCA_937925845.1 uncultured Acidimicrobiales bacterium
CACCGCTTGGCCACCCCGCAAGGCCACGTTGTTGGTGATCGGACTGGCAAAGGCCAGGGCGAACGAGGTGAGCATGCGGTCGGCACTCGAAGGATCGTCGGCATCGACATTGATCATGATCGAGCTGGGTGCATCAGCGCCGATCACCGTCACCGCTGAAGACTCGGGTGCACAGCCTCGGGCCACATGCAGCGGTGGGAACGGCGAATGCTCTTCGTCTTCCCCAAGACACATCGTGAACTTCCCGGGATGACCCAACAGCGCCATATCGGAGGTTCCCGGCCGACCGCCGCCGATGTTGATCATGGCCAACCGCAGTGCCCGACCAACGGTGGCGTTGCCCCGAGACCCGGGCCCGAGCGCACCGTAGCGAGCTTCGATACCAGCCCACTCCCGGACCGGACCGTTCACGATGATCAACGGCGCGGTTGAATACGTCGTGGCCTGCATCTCGGTCAGATCGAAGGCTGGGTCGAGCACCGCTTTTGTGGCGGCCAGCACCACGGGCGCCTGGTCCGGGGTGCAGCCCGCCATCACCGCAGCACAGGCCAGCCGCTCGATGGTGCACTCACCAAAGTTCGGGCCCATCTGCCCCAGGCTGAGGTCGCTCGTTGGAGCCATGGCTAGCGCCATACGCTCGACCCGTTGCGGAGTGGGGATGATCACCGGAAGCCCATCGGTGCATCCGAGCCGGTGGAGCTGTTCCTGAGCCTCGGCTTCGTCCGAGGCTTCGAGCAGCGGGGCAACCGTCATGGCCGCTGTCATTGCGAGGCCGGGCTCAGCGCGGCGATAACCTCGCCGACCACGCTGTTGGCGACCTGTTGCATGTTGGCGGTGCCGGTTCCGGCCACGGGGTGGGGGAGTTCCACCCGGGGTATGTCGGGCATCCCCACCGACCGAGCGACAAAATCTCCCTGAGGCCAGAAAGCCGTGGTGACCAGCGCCACCGCCGGAACGCCCTGGCGGGCCATCACCACTCCGTCACGCACGGTGCCGGATGTGCAGCTACCTCAGTGGCCGTAGGCGGCCACCACCGCGTCGGCGGTGTCGAGGAGATCATCTCGCATGTCGTCGGACACCACTGCGGAGGCGTTGCCCTTGTTGTGGCGGACGAAGCCGGCATTTGGGAGCCGCTCGGCCAGCGACTTCTCCAACCGGTCGAGGAACGCCTCCGAATCCGGGAAACCGTTGGCCAACAGGCCGAGGCGCACCGGTCCGGACAGGTCGGCAGAAAGGGTGTAGGGCTCAACCGGAGCCCCGGGTTCTGCGCGTGGGTCAAGAAACTCCATATCCCACTCTGACACGGCTTACAACGGCGTGCGGGGTGGCCACCAGTCGGCGATCACCGCAGCGTAGGCCTTGGCCACCGCTAACACCTCGTCGCTCACGCCATCAGGCGGATCCTGATGCTGGGTCTCTGGCAATGGCGAGGCGCCATCGATGGGGTCGACCCATTCGAGGGTCATATGTTCAATCGCATCACGCAGACCCAGCGCCACGTCATCATGGTGGTCGCTGGTCTGATGTTCGAGGAAGGCGTTGTAGTTCTCAAACGCCAACATGGTGTAGTAGGTGCGCGGCTCGGCACCTCGCCAGTACTGGTACGACAACACGCCAACCTCGCGGGTGTGGGTTGCGGCGTACAGTTCTCGGGCCAAGGCCTCGAAGCTGTCCTGCTTGCCGTCGCGAACGGTGATGTGAGCCAGAATTGTCGCCATGGCCAAAAACTAACCGGTCGATAGGTGTTGCGTGCCGCGTTGTTGACGAACGGGAACACCGGCGGGCTGTTTCTGGTTCACCTCAAAGACTCCACGAGGTGTACTGATGGCAAGCGGATCTTTCAAGCGAGACATGAACTACCTCGGCGATCGGA
Organism: uncultured Acidimicrobiales bacterium; assembly: GCA_937925845.1. Classification (GTDB taxonomy): domain Bacteria; phylum Actinomycetota; class Acidimicrobiia; order Acidimicrobiales; family CALAML01; genus CALAML01. Next base: position 1,874 of record CALAML010000187.1, read on the forward strand.
TTACCCCCGATGCCGAAGAAGGTTGGCCGGTAACGGCCGACAAGTACCGGCTGGTGGTGGCCCACGCCTGCCCCTGGGCCAACCGTTCACAGATCACCCACCGCCTGCTGGGCCTCGAGTCGGCCATATCGGTCGGTATCGCCGGTCCGCTCCATGATGCGTCGAGTTGGAACTTTCACCTCGACGACGATGGCCTTGATCCGGTGCTGGGGATTCACAAGCTGCAAGAAGCGTTTTTCAACCGTGACCCGGAGTACCCACGAGGTATCACGGTGCCGGCCATAGTCGACATCGAGACCGTCAGCGTGGTCACCAACGACTTCGCCCAGATCGAAGCCGACCTCTCATCGCAGTGGAAAGAGTTCCATCGGGACGGCGCCCCCGATCTGTGGCCCGAAGCCCACCTCGACGAAATGGAGGAGGTGAACGAACTCGTCTTCCACGACGTGAACAACGGCGTCTACAAGACCGGCTTCGCCTCGGAACAAGCCGCCTACGAAGAAGCCTACGACGCCCTGTTCGCCCGACTCGACTGGCTGGAAGAACGGCTCACCGACCGGCGATATCTCGTTGGTGACACCATCACCCAGTCCGATATCCGACTGTGGACCACACTGGTTCGTTTCGATGCGGTCTATCACGGACACTTCAAGTGCAACCGCAACAAGCTCACCGAGATGCCAGCTCTCTGGGGCTACGCCCGCGATCTTTTTCAAACCCCCGGCTTTGGCGACACCATCGACTTCGAACAGATCAAGGCCCACTACTACGAGGTTCACACCGGCATTAACCCCACCGGCGTGGTGCCGAAAGGTCCTCGGGATCCGGGCTGGCTCACCCCACACGGCCGCGAAGCACTCGGCGGGCGACCATTCGGAGACGGCACGCCGCCAGCGGCGAGTGATGCGGTGACCTGACCGATCCCGCCTGCGACTAACAGATCGGCTACAACCTCAACATCGGTCGGGGTTAGGTAGCCCTCTCATCAGTCCCCAGTTCCGGTTTTGGGGTGCGCCGTTAGAACGCGTTGAAGGGGTTCAGCTCTTTCTGGATGGCCAACACGTGGTGGTAGTCGTTTACCGCCAGCACCGCTCGGCGGTCATCCATGGCTCGCACCGTGGTGATGGCGGTGTGATGAATGCTCACCACCCGATCGTGATCGGCGCCAAAGACGTGCGCTAGATAGGTGTTGATCACCCCGCCATGACAGGCGACAGCGACCCGGTGGCCCACGTTTTCGGCAGCGATGCGGTCGATGGCACCCACCACCCGCTTCCGGAACGGCTCGATCGGCTCGCAGTGAGGATAGGCATCCCAGCGGTTGGTGCGGTTGGCCTCCCGGTAGATGGCCAGGGTTGCTTCCTTGCCCAGACTGTCGAGCAGGCCCAACTCCTGGGGCAGCTGAGCAAAGAAGTTGATCTCCTCCAGCTCGGCCATCACCGCCACGTCGAGGCCATGGTGGCCAGCGATGGCCAGGCCGGTGTTGAGGGCCCGCTGAAGTGGACTGGCATACACCGCGGCTAACTCCACTGACGCCAGCCGTTCGCCTACGGCGACGGCTTGAGCCTGGCCCATCTCCGACAGTGGCGCGTCGACGCCGTCGGCCACCGGCATGTTGGCCACATAGGCCTGCTCGCCGTGGCGCACCAGCAGAATTTCGCACGCACCATCGAGATCACGGACGAACGGGTTGTTCAGGTCAACCGAACGCAAGGCGTTCTACTTGGCCAGGATGGTGACGCCGGAAATTCCGGGGGCGCCATAGACGTGGGTGTAGGCCGTCTTCGGGTCGTTGGGCACCTGGCGCTCACCGGCATCGCCACGCAACTGGAGCACGTTCTCATACACCTGCCGAAGGCCGGACGCTCCGATTGGTTCGCCGTTGGCCAGACAACCGCCGTCGGTGTTGACCGGCAACCGACCATCGATTTCGGTTTCACCCATGGCCAACATCTTCTCTTGCTCGCCGTGCTCACAGAAACCGTTCTCAGCCATGTGCATGATCTCGGCGCCCGACTCTGTGTCCTGCAGCTGTGCGATGTCGACGTCCTCGGGGCCGATGCCCGCCATCTCGAACGCCGCCTTCGACGCATCGGTCGTCGGGCCCGGATCACGATCGATCGCGGTCGACGGTGCGAGCACTTCGAACGAACCGAACTGACGCGTGCGCATCGCAGCAGCCTTGAGGTAGATCGGCGTGTCGGTGTACTCCTTGGCCTTGTCCGCGCGGCACACGATCATGGCCACGCCGCCCTCGCCGGGCGAGCAGAACATGT
>CALAML010000188.1 GCA_937925845.1 uncultured Acidimicrobiales bacterium
TCCATCAGCGTCGCCAACGCCGCGTCGACCTCGTCGCTCTTACCCGGCTGAACGTTGAGCTTGGCTACCAGGGCAACTTTGGACATTGCGATTCTCCATTGATCGGTGGTCTGGCGAACCTAGCAGAGCCAAGCGCGGTTCCCGAGAAACCGGTCGGGCCCGTTAGCGGGCCGGAGCCGCGGCGATGGCTTCGATTTCGAGCAGCCAGCCGGGTTCGAGCATTCCGGCACACACGACGGTGCGGGCCGCATGGTGTTCACCCAGTCGGGCTCTCAACATGGCGACGTTGGCGGGGTCGTGGGCGGGGTGGGCCAGATAGAAGCGAAGCGATACCAGGTTGTCGATCCCCATATCTGCGGCGGCGAGCACCGTTTCCAGATGGTTCCAGATGAGATCGGCCTGCCCCTCGAAGTCCGCGGGCATGGTGCTTCCGTCGTTTTCGTAGCCGTTGAGCCCGCTGACAAACAACAGCCGGGCATCAGCGCTGACCTCAACGGCGTGGGCGTAGTTGGCATACGGCGGGAACACGTCGAGCGGGGTGTGTGGAGTAACGACGGGACTGGACATGATCCATACCTATCACCGGCAATGGCAGTGGGACAGCCGATTTGTTGCCGGTCCAGTTGGCCGCAACTAGTTGCCGTCGGGCATGTCTGGCAGTTCGAAGCGGCATACGAGCCATTCACCGTCGTTGACCAGGGTGACCGAAACCGGCCGAACTTCGCCGCTCTGAACCTCTTCGTAGGTGCCGGTGATTTCGGCGCCGTCGATGCCGCTTTGCTCAAACTCCCCAATTTCGCTGTCGGTAAGATCCCGGTTGGTGAAAGCGATGCTGAGCTCGACATCGCCGGCCTCCAGAGCAGCCAGCAGGAAGTCGGCCTGACAGCCCACCTCTTCGCTGGTGGTTTCGTCGGTCACAATCAGTTCTCGGGCCGTGTCGAAGTCTCCTTCTTCCAGCGCTTCGAGGTACTGGTTGGCAACGTCGGTTGGTTCGGAAGCCAGGTTGAGCGCCCAGATGGTGCAACCGCCGACCGCCAAGAGAGCGAGGAAGACCAGGCCACCACAGCCGATACCGATCTTGCCCCACGGAGTTTTCTTCACCGGCGGCTGAAAGGATGGGTATCCGGACGCGCCGCCAGGAGCGCCGTAGCCTGCCCCGCCGACCCCTGGGTTGGTACCGGGCGGTGGCGGATATCCGCCCGCCGCGGGGGTCGCGGCCGGACCGGGCACCCCCTGGTTGGCTTGTCCCCAGGGATTGTCGGGAGTTGGCGGGTTGGACACGGCAGGCCTCTCAGTCCTCAGTCAGGGTGATGGTCAGTCCTTCGACCATCTCCTGAAGTTTGGTGTTCTTCTTGCTCGGCTTCAGTATCGCGGTTTCTGGCGGCATGGGCAGCAGGGAGTCCTCCCCGCGGGTATCTATCCCCCGGTCCGGTCCGCCATTGTTGGCCAGCCATCCGGGTGAGTCAGATCGGGCGAACAGCGCGGGTTGTTGGGCCCGGCTCTACACTGCGGCGGGTGCAGGTAACCCACCGTTCGTCGGTAACCAAGGACCAGATCGATCATCTGGGCCATATGAACGTCCGCTACTACGGGCGAAACGCCCGAGCTGGTTCGCAGGCCATGGTTTCCGACCTCATCGCTGGTGCGGGGCTCGGGGGCCAGGCCGCCGACGACGTCGCTTCAGCACTGCACCTCCACGACATCTATACCCGTCACCACCACGAGCAGATGCTGGGCTCGGACCTTGAGGTGCGCACCGGTCTCGTATCGGCCGATGCATCGGGGTTGTGCCTCTACCACGAGTTGGCCAACGCCAGCAGCGGCGTGCTGGCGGCAACCTTCCAGCATCGCTTTGCTTCGACCCGACCCCTCCCCGAAGCCGTTGTCAACGAGGCCGCTCCCTTGATCGTGCCGGTGCCGGAGCAGGGCGCAACCCGCAGCATCTCACTCGTGACTGATCGACTGGCCACCGCGCCGACCCTCGCCGAGCTCGAACGGCGCCAGCTCGCCTTGCGGGAACCACGTCTGGTGCGGGAGGACGAGTGCGATCCCGACGGCGCCTACCGGGCCGATATGGCACCGATGTTGGTGTGGGACGGCGAACCGGCCGAGGGCCGGACCCGAGAGTTTGTTCACACGGGCCCGAACGGCGAGGAGATGGGCTGGGCGACGATGGAGAACCGGGTGATGATCAACCGGCTGCCGCGCCTGGGTGAAGAAGTGCAAAGCTTCTTTGCCCCGCTTGAGGTGGCCAACAAGGTGACCCGCAGCCTGCACTGGGCCTTCGCCACCGGAAGCGAGGAGCTTCTGATCAGCTTCGAGGTGGTCAACCTGGCCTTCGATATCGGTGCCCGCCGGGCGATGGTGATTCCCGACAACTATCGCGCTCGGGAGCTAGAGCTGCTCCAGCCCGACCTCGACTGAAAGCAAGCGAGAAGCCTGGCTACGAGATGCCGAGGATGCGGGCTGCATTGGTGCGGAGAAACTTGGGCCAGGTCTCTTCCCGCAGCGGCAGCTGACGGAGTTCGTTGAAGATGCGATCGAGCTCCAACCCATAGGGGTAGTAGCCGCCGTAGAGCACCTGGTCCGAACCGCGTCGGTCGGCGAAGTCAAGGATGGCCTGCGGGTAGTGCTTGGGGGCGAAGGCTGAGGTGGAGTAGTGCAGCCCCGGCCACTTCAGCATCAGCTTCACCGCCAGTTCGGCCCACGGTTCACCGCCGTGGCGCATCACCACCACCAGCTCGGGAAAGTCGTAACAGATCTGGTCGAGGTGGTGGACCTGTTGGGCCACCGCCGGCACCCGTGGGCCGGGAATACCCACGTTCACAAACACGGGAAGGCTGAGCTCCGCACACGTGGCGAAGATGGCATAACTCTGGGCCGCACTGGGCGGGGTTTGAGGTTCGGTGCCCGCAGGGAAGAGTGAGACGGCTCGGATGTTGTGGGTAGCGGCGTCGTCGCGGATGCGGCGCACTGCGTCCATGCCGCCGTTGGGATCGATGTGGGTCGCCAACACAAACCGGTCGGGGTGAGTCTTGGCTGCGGGCACGGCCATCGGCGACATCATCGACACCAGGCCGACCTGCACGCCATTGGCATCCATGGCCGCCAGCGTCGAGGCGATGGCCCGCGCCTGCGGGTCGGTCTCAGCCGAGGCATCGTCGGCTCCGGAGTTGGCACCATCGTCCGCCCCCGATCGTTTGGCTGGAGTATCACTGAAGAGGTAGGCGGCCGCGTGTTCACGACCGCTGCGATCGCCTCGCACATTGGGCGGCACGTAGTGGGCCTGGTCGGGGTTGGGAAACCCGATCATGGTGTCGATGGTGCCGAACTCGCCGGGCAACAGGTTCATGGGCCGAGCAGGTCCCACTTGTTGCCGGCGATATCCAGGAAGACCACGACCTGGCCGTAGTCTTCACGACGGGGCTCTTCGCAGAACTCCACCCCGGCAGCCTGCATCCTCTGATAAGTCTCGTCGAAGTTGTCCACCTGGTAGAAGAAGCCGACCCGTCCGCCGGTCTGGTTGCCGATCGCCGCCGTCTGTTTGTCGTTGGCGGCCCGAGCCAACAGCAGTCCACTGGCCGCGCCCGGCGGTCGGACTTCAACCCAACGCTTGGCCGAGCCGTCGACGGAACTCACCGCTGGTTCGTCTTTGATCAGCTCAAAGCCCAGAGCATCAACAAAGAAGCTGATGGCCGGGTCGTAGTCAGCCACCACCAGCGAGACGAGCGAAATCTGCGGCACCACCCCAGTCTGGCCCACCAGCAAGGACGTCGCCGAAACGGTGGTGTTCGGGATCAGCGGCACGCCTGCGGGCTACGGTGGCGTCGAGCCACCGGTCGACCCAGCCGACGGCTAAAGCGGGCCACCGGACGATGACCGAAGGGCACGGACGCCGGGCCTATCCAAGACAAGCCAGAGAAAAGGGAGACAAACCGCTGTGAGTCAGCCGTTCGAGACCACCATCACCGACGGGATCGCCGAGCTGGTGTTGAACAACCCGCCGGTTAATGCCTTTGATGTGGCCACCCAGTTCGCCATCGCCGATGAGCTGAACGCCCTGGGCGACAATCCTGACGTACGGGTCATCATCGTGGCCGCCGAGGGCAAGGGCTTCTGCGCCGGGCTCGATATGAAGGAGATGGCGGCCCATCCGGAGAGGATCGTGGAGGCCAACCACTCGAACCATGACACTTTCGAGGCGATCCATCTGAACCCGAAGCCGGTGATTGTGGCCGTACACGGCTACGTGTTGGGCGGTGGGATCGGTATGTGCGGCGCCGCCGACATCATTGTCGCCGCCGACAACGCCACCTTCGCCGTGCCCGAGGTTGACCGCGGCGGAATGGGGATGGGCGCTCACCTTCAGCGGATGTTTCCGGTGCAGAAGGTTCGCTATATGTACTTCACCGGCGAGGCCATCGAGGCCGCCGAGGCCTACCGGCTGGGCGCGGTCGAACGAGTGGTTCCCCAGGATGAACTGCGGGCCGCCGCCCGCGAGATCGCGGCCAAGATCGCCGAGAAGTCTCCGGCCATGATCCGCATCGCCAAGCGCTCGATTACCGGCGTGGAGGATGGCAGCCTCGAGGACAAGTACCGCTGGGAGCAGGGTTTTACCTTCGAGGCTTACACCATGGCCGATTCCCAGGAAGCCCGCGACGCCTTCGTGGAAAAGCGCGACGCCAGCTTCGACGACTCGTAGTCTCGACCTGCCCACTCACAGCGCGGGCGGGTTCGAGTGGGGAGGCCACCCCGGCCCGGTTCGGAACCGGCATGGATCAGGTGTCGTCAGACCACCATGCAACAAAACCTGGCCCTTCCCGAACGCTCCATTCCCACCACCATCCTGGTCCTGATCTTGATGGTGGCCACCACCGTGGGACTCTCGGCGCAACCGGCCCATGCCTGCTCGGTCAGTATCGACTCGGTCGATCTCGCAGATCTTGCAACTGATGAACCCCAAGCCGCTTTCGCCACCGCCTGGGCCGAGTTCGACGCCGACGAGCGCGATGCGGCCGATGCGCCCGTCCTGATCGGCGCTTTCCGCGAGGAAACGGTGGACGGTCTTGCCGCCAACGACATTTGGAATAGAGGCGGCGTCGTTTCTCGCACCCGAGCCTGGGGCGAGGCCGGGGCGGCACCGGGGACCCACGTCCGCCATGCAAAGGCGGACGACTGTGGGACGCTATCCGGCCGATCCGTCGGGCACGTCGAACACTATGTGATCACCGATGATCAGGCCTACCGGATCTTCGGCGTAGAAGACGAGACCGGCGAGGCCGCTCTCTCGGCACTGTTCGGCGACCCGACCGACGTAGACCGCGACCCGGCCGCCGAAGCCGCCGCCCTCGCCCAGATCAAGGCCGAGCGAGCCACTTCCATCCCACCGATGCTCGTCGCCATCCTGGCAGGGATGACCGCGATCGCAGTTGTCGCGATCATCGGCCGCTACCTGGTCAGCAGGCGGAGCCGTCCTCAGCCGGCACCAGCGGATGGCATCACCGCACGACGTTGAATACCCATCCGACAATGGGAGGGGCGCAGCCGTATCGCGGACAAGTGGGGAGGCCTCCCCGGTTTGGTGCGGAACCGGCTTGCGCATGGCATCGTCGGATCATCATGCGATCCACAATGAACCCTTCCAAACTCTCCGTTACGGCAGTTGTGCTGATGCTTATGTCGGCGGTGACCGGGGCGCTCATGGCGTTCGCGGCTCCGGCCCACGCCTGCAGCATCGAGTTCGAAACGGTCGACACCGAGGTACTTACCGCCGCCGACCCGCAGGCCGCCTTCGCCGCCTCCTGGGCTGCGTACGACCCCGCCCGAGACCCGGCCGATGCTCCGACACTCGCTGGCGCCTACCGTCACGAGACCGTGGCCCAGCTGCCCGCCACGGCGGACTGGAACCCCGGTGGGGTGGTGTCCCGGACCCGGGCTTGGGGTTCCGCAACGACGACGGCCGAGACCGTGGTTCGCCATGGCGATGGTGATGAATGCGGGTCGCCCTCCGGCAAGTCGGTCGGCACGGTCGAGTTCTTCGTAACCACCAGTGGCGAGACCTACCACGTTTCGCTTGACGACCCCCAGAAGATTGAATCGAGCCTGTCCACCGCATTCGGCGACCCGACTGAAGTCGACCGTGACACCGATGCCGAGGAGCAGGCTCTCGAAGACATTCGGGCCGAGCGGGGCACCAGCGTCCCGCCCACGATGTCGGGCAACCCTGTGGTCATCCTGGTGGTCATCATCCTCGTGGCCCTGTTCGCGGTGATCGGCCGCTACCTCATGACCGGCCGCAACCGCCGCCAGAGCCGAGCTTCGGCGACTGGCTGACCGCCGGCGAAGCCATCACCGCACGACGTTGACCAGCACCTGCGAGCTCAAATCGTCGCCGTTGCCGAGTCGGCCGGCGACGCCAAAGCCGGTACAGCGGACGCTGCCGTCGACGCCCAACACGCAGGTAAGCCCAGTGGATGATGAACTGATGTCGGTTACCCCAACAACATCGGTCCCGACCATCAGTGCCGGAGCGACGGTGTCGGCGAGCGTCCCATTGCCAGCAGCACCAGCGGTGTTCGAGCCCAAGCAGTGGGCTTCGCCGTTGGCCAGCACCGCACAAGTGCGGGATTGTCCAAGCCCGAACGAGGATGGGACTGGATTCCAAAAGGTGGCCGAAACGGGAACCGATGTGCTGGTGATATCGCCGTTTGAAAGCTCGCTATTTCCGTTGCTACCCCAGCACTTGGCCTCGGTCTCGATAACACAGGCATGGGCAAAACCAAGGCTCAGATCGGTGACCGGGCCAAGCCCTGTGACTTGCACCGGGATATTCGAATCAGCAGTGTCACCGTTGCCCAGCCGGCCGTCGGTACCTTCGCCCCAGCATTCGACGGTGCTCGCCAGCGCAGCACAGGTGAACCGGTTGCCGCTAGCCAGGCGTTCTACCGCGCCACCGCCAATCTGAACTTCCTTGGCAATGCTCTGATCGCCTGAGAGGCCGTTGCCGATCTCCCCCCTACTACCCTCGCCCCAACAAAACACCCGCCCGTCAAGCAGCAACACGCACGGCGTATTGCCGAATAACACCACATCGATTGGAACCGACGGGAGGCCGACGACGGCAACCGGCGTCGTACTGTCGACGAGGGTTCCGTTCCCGAGCTTGCCAGACTCGTTCGAGCCCCAACACCACACCTCCTCGGACTGGATCGCACAGGCGGAGTTAATCCCGACCGCAACGTCGGTCGCTCCGGTTTCGAGCGTGGGCACCGGCACCGCCACATTGGACGGGCCTGCAGGCACAACCATTCCGCTGCCCCAGCATTCGACCCCGCCAGCACTGTTGACCAGGCAGCTCGAGTTGAAACTGACATCGATGGCCACTGCGTCGTCGACCACGGTGTTGCACGCTGTCAACAACCAGAGACCACCCAGTAAAGCGGCCAGCAGGGGTCGCAGGATCTTCATCTTGAACATGTGGTGCACCTTCCCGATAGCTCTTCCCAAAGCCGCCAAACATGCGGGAAGTGACGGCCTCGCCAGTATGAACCCTTGGCGTTACTCAGCGATTACCCAGCCCACCAAACAGGGTTCAGCATCAAAGAAGAGGCTTGAAGTGTGCGATTTCTGCCAGCCTGGGACTCCTTCATGAACAGGCGTCAAACCGGGTCCAAACGACGTAAAAGCCCGAGAGGGGCGACCGGTTGCCGGTCGCCCCTCTGGTACTTGGGATCCGCCGCCCAAGAGAACAATGAGAGTCTAGGTCATGGATCGAGGGTGTCTGAACAAAGGCTCCACCCCAGCGGTCTGGACACCTACACAGCACGTCAATCGTCGGGGTTGATGGCCTCCCACTGGCTCCGGGTGATGTTCCCGGCGTAGTTGTCGCCGCTCCCCCAGCGGTAGGTCAGCGAGCCGCCCGAATAGACGTTGCCGGTGAACTCGGTGGTGGCATAGACGTTCGTGCCTACCGACTCGCCGGCCGCGGCTGATACGCCGTGTACCCCGCTGCCGGCGATGGTGTTGCCGGTGATCAGGTTGTTTTCGCTGCGCCACGCGGCCACGGTTCCGTCGGCGTCGTAGAGTTCGCCGAACAGCGGAGCCAGGTGGCGGTCTTGGGTGCGTAGCGTTCGCTGGTCGATCACGGTGATGCCACCGGCGTTGTAGGTGAGTTCGTTGTTCCGCACTTCGGTGTTGTGGCTCGACGACAGCACCACTGCGGCCGGGAACATCCAGACGCGGGTTTCGCCGTAGCCGTTGCTGTAGAGCACGTTGTCGTGGATCGAGCCGTTGCGGGAGATCTCGAAGTAGATGCCCGACAGGCCGTTATTGCGAATGTCGTTATGGGCGATCTCGACATCGTCGGCACTGACGTCGATCCAGACGCCTGGCCCGGCGCTACCGGTGATGGTGTTGCCCAGAATCTTGGCGCCGTGGGCCACCACCAACTTGATGCCGCCCGAGTGCCAGTACACCTGCGAGAGGGGTGACGTGTTGGCGATGGTCGAACCTTCGACGGTGATGTCGTAGCCATGACCGGTGATGCCGGGGCCGGGGTGATTCTCGATGTTGACGAAGCTGATGCGGGACTCGCTGCCGGCGACGATGGCGCTCGAGTCGCCGCTGCCCGGGTTGTCGGTGAACGTCAGGTTCCGAATGGCCCAGCGGGTTGGCGATTGCCATTGCGGTCCGTGGCGTTCGTAGTCGTCGCTGGTGGCGTCGACCACGCCCCAGTAGTCCTGGGGTGCGTAGCCGGTGAAGATCAGGTTTTCGATCACCACGTTGGAGGCGAAGGTGTCGGAGGCCCGGGTGTCACGGCTGCGGAAGGCCACGTCGGTCACGCCGCCACCATCGAGGGTGACCGATCCGAGTGAGTCGGCGGTGAAGACCTGCCCCGACTTGGGCAGGATCCTCACGTTGGCGTGGGTGCCCGGCGCGAAACGGAAGACGGTGCCTTCCGGGTGAGCGTCCACGACCGCCTGGGCGTTGTCGGTGGTTTCGATGGTGACCGACGGGGCCGGGTCGCAGGCGGCGAGAAGCCAGGCCGCCACCATCATCAGGCCGATCAGCGCGGCCGAGTGCGACCGTGATCGAGTCGAAGTGGTAGGGCGGGGGCGGGCGAAGGATGCTGCGGGGGAAGTCAAAGCACACGTTCGTGGATGAGGCGACTGTTCTGTACGACTTGGTCGACCCTCCGCAGACCTCCCGACCATCACCTAACGGCGAGGTCGGTCCGGGTTGACGGCGTTAACCTAACAGCGGTGTTGGCCGCCGCATAGGCGTTGCCAGCCAGTTGGGTAGGTCGACTCAGGGGCCGCTTCACCCTCAGTGGTCAGCCGCCATGCCGGTTCGAATTCAGGTCGAGCCGGTGTCATAGCGAGCTCGCTTGAGGGTTAGCCCGGGCGGGGTCGCCTCAGTGGATCTCTAATGCGATCTCTAGATGGTCGTCGTACCGGTGATGCAGGTGACGGCGTGGCCACCAACCCAGATCTCGCCGTCGGCTTGGTCGATAAAGACTCGTCCGGCTCGCCCCAAGGCTGTGCCCTGGCTCGCCACGTAGGGGGCGGTGAGGGTGCCGTCGGCCAACAGCCACTCGGCCACCGCCGCGTTGAGGCTGCCCGTGACCGGGTCCTCGGTCGGAGTGCCGGCGGTGCGGAAGAAGGCCCGGACCTCAATGAGCGGATCCTCGTTGGCGGTCGCCGTGTCGTTGGGCGCCGTGGCGGGGTTTGTCATCCCTACAACACCGAGGGGGTGGGGCCCCACCACGCCGACCTTGTTGATGGCGGCAACATCTACATCTTCAAAGAACGCATCGCCAGCGGAGTAGTCGGGAGTCAGCGCAAGCACCGCCTCGGCGTCCGCCAGCTGCACGGCCAACCACCCCGGTCCGTTGTCGGCCCACTGGTGGCCGATGATCTCGGATCGTTCGATCTGGAGAACGGCACAGACTGCAGCAAGGTCGGATTCATCGACCGGCCCACTTCGGATAAGTGGCGGCGCGGCGAAGGCCAGCCGGCCATCGGTCTGTCGCAGGGTGACCAGGCCAACACCACATTCCTGCACAATCTCGCCTGGCCCGTTGTGGTCGGCCGGTTGTCCACCGAATTCGAGCCAGGCGTGGCAGGTGCCGATAGTCGGGTGCCCGGCGAAAGGCAGCTCCCCGCTGGGGGTGAAGATTCGCACCCGATAGTCGGCTTCGGGCGTGGTCGGTGGCACCACGAAGGTGGTTTCGCTCAGGTTGGTCCAGTTGGCGAACCGGGCCATCTCTTCGTCACTCATGCCGTCGGCGTCGAGGACCACCGCCACCGGGTTTCCTTTGAGTGCCGTGGCGGTAAAGACGTCAACCTGGGCAAATGAGCGCATGGCCAAAACCTACCGCAACGCCGCTGCGGATTTCCGTGGCGGTCCGACCACCGCCGATTCCCCTCGAAAGCCCTGAAAACACGGGCCAAACAGGACTTGTCACTGCCCATCGTCATACTGGTTTCCGGTCGCTTCGCTGCGGCCGCAAATCCCAATACCTATAGAGACGAAAAGAGTAGAGACATGGGACAAGACAACTTCATCACCGTCGTGGGGAACCTCACGAGGGATCCGGAACAAAAGACGCTCGGCAGCGGCGCCACGTTGGCCACATTCGGTGTGGCGGTGAACCGACGCTGGTTGAACCGCTCCACCAACGAATGGGACGAGCAGGTGTCGTTCTTTGATGTCACCTGCTGGAATGAGCTGGCTGAGAACGTGGCCACGTCGCTCACTCGTGGCATGCGGGTCGTGGTGTCGGGCCGGTTGGAACAGCGCTCGTGGGAAACCGAGAACGGCGAAAAGCGCTCCAAGGTGGAGATCCGCGCCGATGAGGTTGGGCCCAGCCTGCGGTGGGCTCGGGCCGAGGTGAGTCGAACCGAACGCAGCGGCAACTTCGCCCAAGGCTCCGGCGCCCCGGAGCCGGCCATGGCCGGGGTTGGGGCTGCGGCGTCCGGCGGAGGCTTCGAAGAAGAGCCCTTCTAGGAGCTCTTAGGAAGATCGTGGCGGGGGTCTCCCCCCGAGCCCTCACCGCTTACCGGTCCTTCCCTGACTCTCCGCCAGAGACAGGGAGGGGCCGGGCACCCGCGTCCGGGCTGCATACTCAGTGCTCGCAACTCTCCGTGCGCCCGTCGCAATGACAGGGTGCACCGAGACCGGAACCCGCGACTCTCTCAGAGAGGACTCAGTCCATCCGGTTTGTCAGACGGAAAGGAACTCGTTGATCAGCGGGATGTAGTGCTCGAGCGGTTCGCTCTTGTAGTCGGCATCGAAGGCTGTTTGGTCGTACTTGGCACAGAACTCTTCGGTGTAGTCGAAGTACTCGTGGCCCCGGAACTCTTCGCGGGCCTGGCTGTCGAGGCCGATGTAGTCCCAGAAGTAGTAGCCCTGGAAGGTGCCGTGGTGTTCGACCATCCAGTGGTTGGCCGGGGATACAAACGGCTTCACAATGGCTGCAGCCACGTCGGGGTGGTTGTAGGGCGAGAGGGTGTCACCGATGTCATGGATCAGCGCACAGAAAACGTATTCGTTGTCCTGGCCGTCACGCTCGGCTCGGGTGGCGGTTTGGAGGCTGTGCTCGAGCCGGTTCACGGGGAAGCCGCCGTGGTCGGATTCGAGGTCGCGCAGGAGGCCGATTACCCGATCGGCCACCATCGACTGGGTCACAGCCAGTTGGGGGATGATCAGGTCCCATTGTTCCTTGGTCGACTCTTCGAAGCTCTTGAACTCGGCCCTGGGCCCGGCTTCGGCACTGGTTTCGGTGGGAGCGTCGGTGGTGTCGGTCATGTCTTCATCGTAGAAGCTTCACCGCCGCCGCGTCGGCTCACCCGCGCCAATTCGCTTCGGACCGCCGTGAGCCCGCCCCTATTCCTCGGCGACCGTTGCCGCCAGCGCTTCGAACTCTTCGCCGGTCATCAGCACCACGTTGGGGTTGTTGTCCCGGAGCGCTTCGATCTTTTCCACCTTCTTGGGGCCGGCGCCGTCGGCCACCACAAACACATCCACCGACTTCGATACCGAGCCGGAGGCTTTGCCGCCCAAGTTGGTGATGGCCTCTTTGGCGTCGCTGCGACCGAGGTTGGGCAGGGTGCCGGTGACCAGCACCTTCTTCCCCGCAAAGGGCGAGCCTTCAGCCGCTGCGGGCCGCTCCTTGGCAGTGGTGACGATGCCGAGTTTGGTGAGGCGGTCGAGGGTTTCTTCCATGGCTTCGGTGTGGAGACCGTGGAAGATCAGCTGGGCCTTTTTGGGACCTACCATTTCGACCGCGGCCAGCTCTTCAACCGATGCGGCGCGGATCGCGTCGAGGTTGCCGAAGTGGGCCACGATGTTGTTGCTCAGGCCCCGGCCGGTGGCGGGGATCGCCAGCGCGGTGAATTGCCGCTCGAGGGGAACGGTCAGGCCTTTTTGGATCGCCGCGTGCAGCTTTGGGCCCGACGAGCTGATGCCGCTGAGCGAGGAGATCTGTTCCTCGGTGAGTTCGTAGATGTCGGCAATGCTGTCGACACCGAGTTCGTCGACCATGCGACTCACCAGAGACTCGCTCACCCCGTCCCAGTCGGCGCAGTCGCGTTGGGCCGCGTAGGTCAGGCGGGGCACTACCGCGCAGCTTTCGTTGCGGCAGTAGTAGCGCACCTCCGCAGTATCGAGCGGCGATCCGCACCGGGGGCATTCTGTCGGCGGGGTCCATGGGGTCTTGCCGGGCTTCACCACCCTGAGCACCTGGGGGATGATGTCGCCCATCTTGGCCATCTCTACTTCTGCGCCGGCGGCTACACCCATCTCAGAGATGTGGGCCGCGTTGTGCAGGCTGGCCCGTTGCACCTCGGTCCCGGCGAGGCGCACCGGCTCCGCCATGACTGCGGTGAACGAGATCATTCCGGTGCGGCCAACATCGATTTCGATGTGCTCCACGGTGGCGGTGGCGGTCTCGGTGTCGTATTTGAAGGCTCTGGCCCACTTTGGCGTTCGACTCCCCTCGCCCAGCCGTGGTCGGGCGCCGGGGTCATCGGCCACGATCACCGCCCCGTCGATCAGGTACTCGTGGTCGTCACCGCGGAATTTCTCGATGGCATCGAGGGCCTGATGCACCCCTTTGACATCGGCGTCGACCGCGGCCCCCATGCCCAGATCGAGCACCGTGGTAAACCCGCGCTTCTGCAGCTCAGCCAGATCCTCAGCCATCACCGAGTCTTCTTCGCGCATGATTGAGTAGGCCACGAACTGCATCGGTACGAAGTAGTCGCGGTCGGCCTGGTCTTTACGAAGGGCTCCCGCCACCGGGTTACGGCGGTTGGCGAAGGGGCTCTTACCCGCCTCGACCCGCGCCGCCGAAGCTTCTTTGAGTCCGGTGGCGGTGATTACGATCTCGCCGCGAACCTCCACGCTGAAGCTCTTCGGCAGCTTCTTGGCGATGCCCGAAACCTGGTCAACACCACCGGTGACGTCCTGGCCGACGGTGCCGTTACCTCGGGTGACCAGGCGGACCAGCTTGCCGCCGTCGAAGTGCAGCGCCGCGGCCACGCCATCGAGCTTCGGGGTCACGAGAAACTTCTCGCACTCGGTGCCGGTCATCCACTCGTCGAGGTCTTCGCGTTCGGTGGTTTTAGCCAGCGACAGCATTGGCCGGAGGTGTTCGAAGTCGGCATCGTCGTCGTCGACTCCCCCGCCTGGTGTGGCGAGAAAGGCGGTGACTTCTGAGCGCACCTCTTCACCACCATCGAGGGCGGCATCGACCGAACGTTCGAGCTCCGACATCAGCGCGTCGAACTCAATGTCTTCCATGATGGGTTCGCCGGCCCGGTAGGCCGCCTCGGCAGCGAGTGCTCGTTCGTAGAGTTCTTCGAGTTCCAAAGCCGTTCCTTGTCTCAAAATTTCCGCGCCCTGCCAGCCGATGTCCCGACCCTCAGGGCTGAGCCTTCGGTGGGTGGCTACTGCCCATGATCGTGACCCCTCGGCACGGGGCAGCACAACTATCCCTCAAACCTATTGCACCCCGGTGACAATCGAAGCCCCAACGGCGCCGACCAACCGCCCAAGCCTCCGCTTCAGAACCGCCCGCTATCCGCCGCCGACTATTCGCCGTCGGTGCGGCGACCGGTGCGGTTGGCGAACTCCTTCACCGCTTCATCGGGGCCCCGCACCAACGACGCCACTTCATCGGCGGTATGGGCCAGGGTCAGGATGTCGGCGGCCTGGCTCAGGTCGCCAAGTTCCAGTTCGCCGATCATCCATCCTCCGGACGCTGTGTCCGGGCCGTGGACGGCTCGGTCTGCCGCGGTAGCTACGGTCTGGATGCCTACCTCAAAGAACGGCGAGTCTGAGAGCGACGGCTTCTCGAGGGCGCGACGGATTTGGGAATGGTGGACCCATCGCTCCAAATACTCCCGGGCGATGGCTTGCCAGAACGGTGAGCCACCGTCGAAGGTTGGGTTAAACAGCGGAACCGGTTCGCCTGGTGCCGCCGGATCGACGTGGCGGTAGTAGTCATGGGTCCACTCGCCGGCTTTCTCCAGGAGTTCGAGGAGCAGTGCCGGGCTGAAGAAGCGGGCCGCCCTCACCCATTGATCGTTGAAGCCGTCGAGGAGTTGGCGAAAGTCGGCTCCGGGCATGTCCTCGGCCACCACGATCAGACCGGGCACTGCGCCGTCTCGTTGTCGGCTCAGCAGGCTGAGATCGTCTCCCAGGATGTGGGTGGCGATGCCCTTGATGCTGTAGGCCGGGCATTCGGTGGGCCGATCCCAGTCGCTGGCGTCGAGGCTGCTGAGCAACTCAATAAGGCGCCTGCGCTCCGGAACCAACGCGTCGAGCACCGGCTCCAGGTTGGCGGCACTGATCGAATCCATGCCCGACCGTATCAGCCGCGATCCGTTGATCTTGACCACGGTCGGCCACGTGGCCGGTTCGGCTCGAATCAATGATCCAACCCCCATGTGGGCCTCGATCGAAAACCGCGGGTCCGGCTCCGAAAGTTCAGGCCGCCTTGACGGTTCCCTTCCTCGCCAGAACAATCAGAGCAGTTCCTATGGCCGCTCTGGTCAGAAACGAGGGGGTATTCGGTGGCGACGCTGACACAGGGGTGGGCAGAATCGGATCCGGACGGGTTGGCGCTGGTCGACGACCATCACCAGGTGACTTGGGCCGAACTGGATCAGCGGGTGAACCGGCTCGTGAACGCCCTGGCCGCCGCGGGCCTGGGGGTGGGCGACACGCTGGCCATCATCGCGGGAAACCGAAACGAGTGGTTCGAACTTTCGCTGGCCTGTGCCCATGCCGGCGTGATCTTTGTGCCGGTCAACTGGCACCTGGTGGCGCCCGAGATCGCCTACATCCTGAATGATTCCGGCGCTCGGGCGGTGATGGTTGGGCATCGCTTTGTCGACGTGGTGGCCGACGCGGTGGCCGGACGTTCCGGGTCCGACGGCGCCCCGGGGGTGGAGCTGATGCTGGTGTGTGCCGCACCACCGGGTGAAACCTTGCCTGAGATCTCCTCTCCCAAACTCACCAGCTTTGACGAGTTTCGTGAGGGCAGCTCACCCGAGGTTCCGGAGAATCAGTTCTTTGGTGGGCCGATGTTCTACACCTCTGGCACCACCGGAAACCCGAAGGGGGTGAAGGGGTCCCTGGCCAACGCCACCGACGAGGCCGGACCCGAGATCTGGCAGCTGATCACCGCTGGGTTCAGCGAGATGCTTCCCATCCCCGGCCGCACCGTTCTGTGTGGACCGGTGTATCACTCCGCCCAGTGGGCCTTTAGTTGGATGCCAATGGTGGCCGGATCTTCGGTGGTGATGCAGCACAAATACGACAGTGCCGGGGTGCTCGACCTGATCGATACCCATTCGGCCACCAACATCCATCTGGTCCCTACCCAGATGAAACGTCTGGTGGATCTTCCCGACGAGGTGAAAGAGTCCTTCGACGGTTCCAGCCTGCAGGTTGTGCTGCACGGTGCGGCCCCCTGTCCGCCAGTGGTGAAGCGCACGATGATCGACTGGTGGGGCCCGAAGATCACCGAGTACTACGGCTCCACCGAGGGTTCGGTCATCACCATGATCACTTCAGAGGAATGGATGGAGCGGGGTGGCAGCGTGGGCCAGGCCCTACCCACCGTGGAGATCATGGTGATCGGCGACGATAACTTGCCGGTTGAACCAGGCGAGTCGGGAACCCTGTATTTTCGAAACCTGATGGGTTCGGAGTTCGAGTACCACAATGCGCCGGAGAAAACGGCCGAGGCCCACCTGGAATCCGGCGTCTTCACCACCGGCGACATGGGTTATGTCGACGCTGAGGGCTACCTGTGGCTGAGCGACCGCAAGATCGACATGATCATCTCTGGCGGGGTGAACATCTACCCGGCCGAGATTGAGGGCTGTCTGGGTGGCCACGCCTTGGTGGCCGATGTCGCCGTGATCGGTGTTCCGAACGAGGAGTTTGGCGAGGAGGTAAAGGCCATCGTGGTTCCCGGCGATGGGGTGGCACCCGATGATGACCTGACCAAGACCCTCGGCACGTTCTGCCGGGAACAGCTCGCCGGCTACAAGGTCCCCCGCTCGATCGACTTTGTCGAAGCGCTGCCTCGGACCGGCACCGGCAAGGTGCAAAAGCGCAAACTCCGCGAGCC
>CALAML010000189.1 GCA_937925845.1 uncultured Acidimicrobiales bacterium
GCCAGGTGGAGGTCGTCAAACACCATCACCAGCGGTTGCCGGGATGCCAGCACCGAAATGACATGCTCGACGGTCTGGAGGGCCCGACGGTGCTCCAGATCGGCCGACGCCCGTTGGTACGGGTCGATCACCACAACATCGCGTAGTTCCGGGATCAGCTCGCCTGCGGTGCCAAGCCAGGGCCCGAGCAGCGCCGGAATCTCCTCCGGCGGGGTCGACAGCAGCACCCGCGACAACATGATGAGCAGCGGGTGCAGGAAGAGCGAGCGTTCGCCTTCGGCGCTCGTGGAGCGCAGGGCAAAGCCACCGGTTCGCTCCGCTACGTCGACCAGCGCATCACAGAGTTTGGTTCGGCCCGAGCCCGCCGGCCCCGACACCACAACCGATACCACCTGGCCGGTCACCGCCTGATCCCAGGCCGCGATCAGCGCGCTGAGCTGCGTGTCTCGCCCGGCCAGCGTGATCTCAGTCGGGATCGCGGCCTCGCCGGTTTCTTCGGTCGGTGGTGCCGAGGCGTCCTCGAGCACCGCGGCATAGAGCTCCTCGGTCTCTCGGCTGGGTTCAACCCCGAGGTGTTCGAGCAGGTGACTACGCAGCCGGTCATGCACGTGCAGTGCCGAGCCTCGATCCCCGCTGTTCCAGTGAGCCGTCATCAGAGCCCGGGCCGCTTCCTCGTCGTGGGGTTCGGCTTCGAGGGCGAGCTCGGCCTGGTCGATCAGATCAACCCATCGACCGAGCTTGATGCCAGCGGCCCAGAACGAACGAAGCAGCCGACGGCGGAGCCCTTCAACGTGGCGGACCAGCTCGTCGACCCATTCCTGGTCAACCTCGGTGGCTCCGTCGAGCGGAACCCCCCGGTCGAGCAACGAGAGCCCGCGGCGGGCTGCACCGACGGCCACCGCCGGGGCGCTTTTCATACGGGCCTGCGATTCGGCGACCAGCGACTCCACCAGCCGGACGTCGCTGGTCCAACCGCCGTCGACCCCGAAGCGATAGCCGGTCGACGCGCTCCCCACCACCACGTCGGCGCCGAGCGACGACCGGACCCGGCTCACCAGCGAGGCCACCGTGCGAGCGGCCGTGGGCGGCGCCCCAACGGGCCACAGCGTGTCGATCAGGGCATCGACACTGACCGTTGCTCCTCCCGCGGCCACGATCCGCTGTAGTGCCGAGCTGGCTCGGCCCGCGGGTACATCGCCACCCTGTCCTCCGTGGCCGCCCTGCGCGCTGGCCGCGTCGACCACCTCGAACGGTCCGAGAAGGTGAACGATGCGCTCGGGCTGGGTCCCGCTGTCTGATTGCGTCACCGGACCCCTTCCTTCGCAGCCGCCTTTTACCGTATTGAACAAGTGTGCTGGGCCGAAGGGCAGCCAGCAAACGTGTCGGATACGATAGGCTCCATCGCCTATTGTACGTAGCCAGCGCCCCTCACGACCCGTCCCCGAACCGTCCGACGGACCGAACAGCAGGGTTCCCCAAGTGTCCCAATCGGCCGAGCGGCCAGATTTCCTCACCATGCCGGACCGCCCGACCAAGCCTCGCGCCCATGGCGTGACCCACGTGTTGGACAAGGGCATGCCGCTGCCGATGCTCGAGAGTTACATGCAGTCGGTGGCCGAGTACGTGGATGTGTGGAAGTTCGGATGGGGCACCGCCTACATCGACCCCGAAGTAGGCGCCAAGATCGCCCACCTAGCCGCCCATGACATCCGGGCCTGCCCGGGCGGCACCCTGTTGGAGATCGCCTGGCTGCAGCAGCGGGTCGACGACTTCTTTTTGTGGGTGAAACGGGTCGGGTTCACCGCGGTTGAGGTAAGCAACGGCGCCACCGCCATGCCCCTCGACGAAAAGCACGCGCTGATTGGGCGGGCCCGTGATTCCGGTCTGGAAGTGATTGCCGAGGTGGGCAGCAAGAACCCGGCCGAACATGCCCGGCCGGAGCAATGGGTGGACGAGATCCGCAGCGATGTTGAAGCCGGAGCCGCCTGGATCGTGGCCGAAGGCCGCGAGTCCGGAACCGTTGGTCTGTATGAGTCCGACGGCCATGTCCGAACCGAGCTGGTCCGGGCCATCGAGGATGCGGTCGGCTCCACTCCGGTGATTTACGAGGCGCCGCAGCGGTCCCAGCAGGCCTGGCTGATCCGCACCCTCGGTCCGGGGGTGAACGTCGGCAACATCGCCCTGACCGAGGTGATGAGCGTTGAGTCGCTGCGTCGGGGGCTTCGGGCCGACACCATCGGGCTCGGCGCGTCATCGTGCTCGTTACGCAAAGCGCCTCGGTGATGTTCGAACTCGACCCGGGCGCGCCAAACATCTTCCCGTCAAAGTACCGACAGGTATCGGTGAGTCACGCCGCCGTCGACCTGGACGAAGAGTCGCTCTCAGCCCACTTCATCGGCCTCGACGCCTACATGCGCACCCGGTTCATCGTGGTGCGGGATGGGGACAGCTGCGCCCTGATCGAAGTGGTCACCCGGGCCAGCGACGAGCTGTTCTCGCCGATTGAGGCCGTGCGCCTGCTCGCCGGCCCCGAGAGCTGTTCCTATGTGGTCGATCCTGAAATCGATGTGGGGATCGCGCCCCAGTTCGTAGGCCTGGCCGAACGCTGCGATCCCGGTGTTCGCTGCATCGTGGTGGAGGGGCGCTACTCCCACGTCAGCTTTTTGTTGAACCCTCAGCCGCTGTGGATCAACCTCCTCGACATCGTGCCGCCCGCCCCTTCGAAGCTCGCCGATCAGGCTCAACGGCTTCTCGATGTTGGTGAGGATCTCCCCCCGATCGGCCTTCGGGTCGAACCGGTCGACAGCCTCAGCCTGCTGGCGAGCAGTAGCGAACCCACCGCCGGCCATGTGCTGATGCCCTGTCGGACCACCGCCCCCGAAGCGATGCCCTCAGGTGAGGTCGGCGCCAAAGCGGCTGGAGATGCTGGAGCCGGGGGATCCGAATCCGCAGCTCAACCCGGACCCAGGTTGTCGTTTCTCGACCAGCGGCCCACCAACGACCCCGACTGGATCCTGTTGGGTTGCACCCGCAGCTCCCAGATCCATGAATCGTTCTATGGCTATCGGCCAACCGCCGTGGACACCTGTCCCCGGCAGTTCCTGAACGCCGAACGCGATGCCGACGGCCCGACCCTCACCCGATGCTGCCTTCTCCAACACGGCCAGGAGGAGCGCGACCGTGCTGTTCTGGTGCCATGGGGTTCGTCGTTGGCCGAGGTTCGGGACGCCATTGCCAAGATCGTCGAGATCGAGGGTTTTGTGTGGACGCCCACCTGATCGATTCCGCCATCTTTGGTTCGGCCTGGTCCACCCCCGCATCGCACGAGATCTTCAGCGAACCGGCCCGGCTGCGGCGCTGGCTCTTTGTGCTCGGCGGCCTCGCCCGGGCTCAGGCCCAGGTGGGCATCATCCCCGCCGCCTCGGCCGAGGCCATCTCCAACCTCGACGCCGAGGAAATCGACATTGAGGCCGTGGCCCGGGGAACCGCGGAAACGGCCCATTCGACCCTGGGTTTGATTCACGAGTTGCAGCGCCACCTGCCGGACTCGGCCCGTGAGCACGTGTATCTCGGCACAACGGTGCAGGACGTCACCGATACCGCTCTGAGCCTCGAGATCCGCGATGTCGGTGACGTGATCTGGGCCGACATCTCCGAAACCCTGGACCTGTTGTTGGCGCTGGCCGAGATCCACCGCGACACGCCGATGATCGGTCGCACCCATGGTCAACCCGGGGCGCCGATCACCTTCGGCTTCAAAGTCGCCTCTTGGGCCGACGAACTGGCCCGCAACCGGACCCGGTTCCGCGAGGTCGGTTCGCGGTGCCTGGTGGCCCAGCTCGGTGGGGCCGTTGGCTCCCTGGCGTTCTTCGGTGCCGACGCGTTGACCCTCCGGGATGCCTTCGCCGCCGAGGTGGGGCTGACGGCACCGGAGGTGTCATGGCTGACGGCGCGGGATCGGTTGACCGAGTTCGCCTCGGTCCTCACCCTGACGACTGCGGCCCTGGCGCGAATCGCCAACGAGGTTTTTGTGTTGCAGCGCGGCGAGGTTGGTGAGCTCGGCGAAGCCACCACCGCCACCACGGTGGGCAGCATCACCATGCCCCACAAGCGCAACCCGGAGCGAAGCGAACAGGTCGTGGCTCTTGCTCGGCTGGTGCGGGCTCACGCCACATCGCTCGCCGAGACCATGGTGCAGGAGCACGAGCGCGACGCCCGGGGTTGGAAGGCGGAGTGGGTTACTTTTCCGACCCTGGCCCACTATGCCTGCGCCGCCTCCACCCTGGGCCGCGAGTTGGTGGCTGGCCTTGAGGTGCACCCCGAATCGATGCTGGCCAACATCGCCGCTGCGGGTGGGGTGTCGTCGGAGAACCTGCTGCGTAGTCTTTCGGCCCGAATGGGAAAGCACGCGGCCCAGGCCGCGCTCCAGGCCGCGTACCTGCGAACCCGCACCGAAGGGGCCAAGCTCACCGACGTGCTGGCCGACATCGCCACCGCCGATGAACTGGCCGCTCTGACCCAGGTGGATACCGGTGCCTGCGCGGCCATGGTCGACCTGGTACTTGCCGCCGAGTCGGGTCGGCCGGATGCGTCGCGGTCGTGGCGCTAACCCGGGCCGCCCGGGCTCCCCTCGGCGTGTTTCCCACGCCGCTGCACCCGGCCCCAACCTTGGGCGCCATCGTGGGTGTGGAGCACCTCTGGCTCAAACGCGATGACCTCAGCGGCTTCGTGTGGGGTGGAAACAAGGTCCGCACCGCCGAGTTTCTGATCGGCCACGCGCGGGAGAACGGCGTCACCGACCTAGTGGCCTCCGGCGGGCCAACCTCGAACTTCACCGCCATTCTCGCCGCCGCCGCCCGCACCGCCGATATTGCGTTTCACCAGGTGGCGTTCGGCTCGGAGCCGGCCGGGGCCCCGCCCGCCCTTCTTGCTGGTCGCGCCGCCGGCGCCCGGGTGACCTTCACCGGTTCAGCCGATCGGTCCACCATGGAGGTGGTGGCGGAGGAGATCGCCGCCGAGCTCGCGGCCGCCGGTCGGCGACCCGTCGTAGTGCCTCGCGGTGGCGCCAACGAGGTGGGGGCCAACGGTTTTGTGGCCGCCGCCGCCGAACTCCAGGCCCAGCTGTCAAGCCTCGGCATCGCCTCGGCCACGCTGGTGGTGCCGGTCGGCTCGGGCGGCACC
Source organism: uncultured Acidimicrobiales bacterium (assembly GCA_937925845.1). Classification (GTDB taxonomy): domain Bacteria; phylum Actinomycetota; class Acidimicrobiia; order Acidimicrobiales; family CALAML01; genus CALAML01. Next base: position 5,182 of record CALAML010000189.1, read on the forward strand.
ATCACCGGGCTGCTGGCCGGTCGCTCCGTTCTCCAGGCCGACTGGACCATCCACGGCCCATCGGTTTCCCGACCGCCCGCCGAGCTGTTGCCCGCGGTGTTGGCCCGCGCCGTTGCCACCGCCCGGGCCGTCGCCGAAGCCAACTCGGACGCCACCGCTGTCAGCCCGCCCCCCGGCACCGCTCCGCTCGACCCGGCCGATGGCAGGGCCTCCGTGGCCTCGAACGACCCCCGGAGGGATGACGGAGCCTCCGTGGCCATGAACGGCCCCCGGATGGGTAGCGGCGTTGCCAAAGGTCTCGAGCTGCATGACTGTCGCGGCGAGGGATTTGGCGTCGCTTCGCCGGCCGAGACCAAACTGGCCCACCGCATCAGCGACCAAACCGGTCTGCTGGTTGACCCCACCTACAACGCCAAAGCCCTTCATTGGCTCGCCAACCAACGCCCTGCCGACCAGGGCCCTGCCAACCAGAGCCTGGTCGGCACCCCCGAACATCCGATCATCTACTGGCACACCGGTGGCCTGTTGGCCACCTTGCCCCGTGCGGAGCAAACGAATGACCCCATCTGACCCATCGGCCGAAACCTCCGAGGCCGAGGAGCCCGGCGAAGCCCGCACTTCTCGGGTCGCTGGACCATCGAGCCATGGCCCGGCCCAGGAGCTGATCGAAGCCGGCTTTGCCTGGGAAATCGCCGACGCCCCGCTGCTACACCACGGGCTGAACATCGCCGATCTCGGCCACGTGCTGGATCTCCATCGGCGCAATATCCTGCCCGACGACGCGGCCAAGGCGCTGTTGCAGGAGTTGCTGGTGGCCCACGCCACGCCAGCCGAGGACTTTCCCTACGACGAGGCCTTCGGCGAGCCGTACAACTCGCGTGAACGACTGTTTGCGGAACGGCTGGGCAACACCGCCGGCTGGCTCCACGCCGGACGGCCGCGTCGTGAGGCGGCCAGGGTCGCCCTTCGAATTTTGCTCCGTGGCCAAACCGCGCAACTCGTGGGCGACGCCGGCCGCTTCGCCGCCACCCTGGCGTCGGTGGCTCGCGACCATGCCACCGTGTTGATGCCCGACCAGACCTATCTCCAGCAGGCCCAGCCATCGACGTTCGGCCACTATCTGCTGGCCTTTGCCCCTCCAGCTCTTCGCGATGGCGACCGGCTCTCAGCCGCGCTCGAACAGGTCAACCTCAGCGCCGGTGGGGCCGGTTGTGTAAACGGGAGTCGGCTGCTCGATGACCGCACCGAGATCGCCGACCTCCTCGGTTTTGCCGGCATCATCGAACACACCCGCGACGCCATGTGGCAGACCGACAGCTTCATCGATCTCTTGGCCACCAGCACCAGCCTGATTTCGAATCAGTCGAAGCTGGCCGAGGACCTCGAAATCTGGGCCAGTCAGGAGTTTGACTACGTCGATCTCGCCGGCCCCTTCACCCGTGCGTCGGTGCTGATGCCTCAGAAGCGCAACCCCTATGCCCTCACCATCGTTCGGGGTGCGGGCGGTGTGCTGATCGGTCGCCTCACCGGCTTTCTGGCCGTGGTCAAGAGCCCGTCAGCCCGCAGCGACAACCTGATCTTCGCCTATGGCGAGATCCCCCGGGCTCTGGAGTTGGCCACCAAGGTCAGCGCCCTGATGTCGGGGGTGGTGCGCACCCTCGAAGTGAATCAGGATCGGATGTCGGCCGAGCTTGAGGCCGGGTTCAGCCAGGCCACCGACTTGGCCGAGTACATCATGCTCACCACCGGTATCGACTACCGCAGCGCCTACCACATCGTCGGCAACACGGTTCGGGCCGCGAGCCAACAGGGGCTTCGGGGAATCGATATCACCACCTCGATGCTCGACGAGATCGCTCTGGAGGTGTCCGACCGCGAACTCGGGCTTGATCAAGCCCAGCTCGATGAGGTTCTTGATCCGCGCAACATCGTGGCTACCCGCACTGCGGCCGGTGGCGCCGCTCCCGACGTGGTCACCGACATGGCCGATCGTTATGAGGCCGACGCCAACCGCCTCATCGCCAGTAGTGAAGCCTGGCTCGCCTCCTTTAACCAGGCCGAAGCCAGCCTGATCAACACCGCCGAGGCGCTGATTGCCGGGTAATTCGCACGTCTCTGCTGGACCTAGTGTCCTGCCAGCAAAGTCATGTCACGAATTCGCCGGCTCTCGGAGCCCCTCCCGGCGTCCTCGAAAGCGCCATAACACCAAGTTGTGGCGGTTCTGCGTCCTTGGGAGGGACACCGATAGCTCGCCGAATTCATCAACGGACTTCACTG
>CALAML010000190.1 GCA_937925845.1 uncultured Acidimicrobiales bacterium
GAACCCGGCGGCCATTCGCTCGACCCGGTCCCGATACTCGCGGTAGGTACAGCGGTCGCCCTGGCGAGCCAGCAACATCGTTTGGTCGGGCCAGCGGGCCGCAGCCTGGTCGATCAGGTCCACCAGGTTCGGCGAGGCTGCCGGCGACGGGTTGGTTGATGGGGTGGGCGATGGTGTTGACGGCATCAATCGTCCTTCGGTTCGACCAGGGCGCCGTTATCGCGGAGGCGAGCCACGACCAGCCTCCCTTGGCGTTCGAGCATGTGTGAATAGTGAGCAACCGCCTCATCGGCGTGGCGGGAGGCCAGAGCGTCGGCCACCAGCGGAAGTTGTTCGCGGGCGATGGCCGCGGCCCCAACCACTTCATCAAAAAAGTTGCCCGGCACCAGCCCCACCAAGCCCCGAGCCACCGCGTCGAATCGAGGCGAGCCGCCAAGCGCATGGAGGCGTTGACGGGCCCCGACCACCCACTCGAACAGCTCGCCGTTGTCGGAGGCGTCGGCAACCGAGCCCAGCGCCGCGATCAGCTCATCGAGGTCTCGACCCCGCTCAATCGCCTTGGTGATGGCAAACCCATCTACCCGGGCGTACAGCTCGTAGAGGTCGACGACGGCATCGGCGGTGACCGGCTCCACAAAGGCGCCGCGATGGTGCGTCATCGAAATCACGCCGCCATGGGCCAGCGAGATCAGTGCTTCGCGAACCGGAATGCGACTCACGCCAAAACGGGTGGCCAGATCGTCCTGGTTCAGGCGAGCACCAGCCACCAGGTCTCCGGTCCAGATCAAACGCCGCACCTCGGCCGCGACCCGATCGCTGGTCGAGGCCCGTTCGATCGGAGCAACCTCACTCACGTCTCGGCCCTCCTACATCAGCACTCTCGCTCGCCCTCCCGGCGTTGGCATCTGTGTTGGTGTCGGTGTCGGCGTCGGCATCCATATCGGCGAAACGGTCCACAAGAGCGGCTAACGCATCAGCACAGTTGCGGGCCTGGCCCGGGGGCTCCGGCAGTCGGACGGCCCCGTGATCCCGACTGGGAAGAAGGACGGTGGCGTGGCCAGGACAAGTGGCCTCACCTCGTTGGTTCTCACCCCAGATCTCCAGGTCGACCGCGGGCCGATCACCCTCGGCCAGAAATTTGCGGGTGACCCGCCCTCGCATCCAGTGGGTGTCGCCCACATAGTTAAACCGGCGAAACTCCACGTCGAGTTTCCATAACCAGGCGTCGTCGCCCATCCAATCGGTGCACAGGTGGATCAGCCAGGTTTCGCGCATACGGCCGTAGTCGTAGGTGGCCGGGCTGCCGGCCCGAGCGGCCCAGACCGGATCCCAATGGACCCGCTGATGCACATCGGGGATGTTGAGATCGTCCGGGCGGAAGAAGCCGGGGATGCGAGCCCGCTGCTGATGGGCCAGGTTGAGCGCCTTCACCCCGTAGAGCCCCATCCCCACTCCGGTGTGCCAGACGATGATGTCGGTGATGCGCAGCGGTCCTTTCACCAACGGACCGAACTCGTCACCTTCCTCGACGTCCTCCCACCACCGCGGCTCGCGCCCCCGACGGAGGTCGGCGGCCGCGCCCACCTCGGCGGTGATCGCCGCGATCTCGTCGTCGGTGTACGGCTCGATCTCGACGTCGAAGTTCTTGCCCGACTCCCCCTTGTCCTCCACTCGGCGGCGGTCGGTGCGGATCATCAACCGATACTGGGCCGACAACACGTGGTCCGCAGCCCCGAACACCTCGGCTGTCCACTCGTGCACGGCCCGGTCGGCGAAGTCACTCGCTTTGTCGTGAACGCCCACCAACGCGTTTCGGCGAGTGACCCTGGTGCCCGGCCGCAGCGGCGCCCACCACTCCCGAAAGCTCCCGGCGTAGTAGGCGTGGGCCCCCTTGAGCGGATCACCTTTGAGCAACGCCTTCGTGTCGGCGTCGAGCGAGGTGACCTCGTTCTCGCCGATCATGGTGTCGCCCCCGTTGAGATGAGGCGGAGCAATCGGCCCGCCCCAACAGGTCGACGCCGCGTACTCGGGGTCGCACCACAGCGGGTTGTCATCGCCATAGGCCTCGGCCACGTGGCGGAAGGCGTCGATGCCCGGCTCCCGGTACCACGGTGGTTGGGGATGGGGCTGGGTGATGCCGATCCGGGCCCGAAGCCGGGCCAGCGAGGTTTCGTTGATCGCGGAGTCGGCCCCACCGGTTGGCTCGGCCACGGACCCACCTACCGGCTCGCTCACCTGATCTGCACCGGACGCTCGGTCAGGTTGAACTCCCGCAGTCCGCCGCCGTCGGTCATCTCGGCCAGCCAGTGCGCCTCGGCCGCGGGCGCATCGGGATCGATCTGCAGCTCCCAGCGAAGTTCGTCCACCTGGGTCACCACACACCGCGGGTTGACCGCCGCCGCGGTATGGCGCAAGCCATCCAACCAGTCCATCGGGCTGCGACACACCGTGTCGTTAAGCCCGGCGCCGCCGGTGAACTCGATGCTGCCGTTTGATTCGTCGACCACCTCGACCCGATAGTCGACGTACCCCTCAACCAGGAACGGGTCGAGCTGAAGCATCTTGGCGATCGTGGCCATATCGTCACCAACGATGCCGAGAGCGTCCCGCAGTCGATGCACCACCGCAGGCATGATGGCGGCCCGATGCTGCGGGGCCGCCTCATCCAACAACTCGGTGCCAAAGTTCTCGTCGACGGAGAAGTAGGCGGCCCGCATCAGCAGATGCACATCCAGCGCGAACTCCTTGGCCTGGCGGACCAGCACCGGATGGGACAGATCCTCCAGTCGCAGATCGGGTCGCAACGGACCGGCGTAGTCTTCGAGGCCGCCGTCCTCGCCGGCGTCACCGAGGGCCAGGTCGAGTTGGGCCGCTGCCGAGGCCGACACCACCGCAAGGCTCGGCTCGGAGGGCCGGGGACCAGGCTCGTCAGCGACCACCCGAATCTCCCAGCGACAGTGGTCGCCGGTGAACTCATCAGGCTTGGGCGGACGATGCACCGGTATTGCCCGCAGCTTCGGGTTGGTGACCGACAGCGTGGCGTCGAAGGTTCGATCCTCCATGTGGTGACACATGTTGGTGACCAGGCCCGGATCGTTGCGCGAGATCTGCCGCAAATAGTCATGGGCGCCACAGAACGGAAGCCAGAACCGACCCAGGTCGTGGCTCACGAGCTCGAAGTGAAAGTCGAGGAAGTGGTGGGGAGCCCCGATATCAAACTGGAAGCTCTTCAGGGCGGCCTCGGCACCGTCGCCGGTGATGCCAAGGTTGGCCTTGTTGCGAGCGGTATAGATCGGACTCGCGCCCATCCACTCCGCATCGGCCTGGCGAATCGTGGCCTCCTGACCCAGTGCCACCGCGATATGGGGCATCAGGGCCCGGTCATGAAACATCGACACGATCATCCGCTCCCGACACAGCCGCGCCAAAGCGGCTCGCGATAGACGGTCGAGGGTCCAGTCCGGATCAAACGGACCGGAGTAGTTGTCGGTCACCGTCATGTTGGGTCCTCCCAGTCGATGCGATCGTCACGGTGGGGTTGGCGGCCGGTGCGCCAGGGGCACAGCGGAGCCGCGGCCAAAAGGATCCGCTGCCAATCGGTGGCCCGGCCACGCATGGCCCGGCGCCACTCAAGCACCGCAGGGTCGATGGTCTGAGCCGTCTCCCCCCGAGCCCACGCCGGATAGCCATCGGGCAGAGCCCACAGCAGCACGATCTCATCCTCATCGCGCATCGTGGTCCACCACGCTCCGGCCAGATGCCACCCCAGGGGTTCGTAGGCGGCCACGGCAAGCTCGCGAACCAGTTCCAGCGCCGCGGCCGCGGTGCCGGGGGTGACCCGAATGATTTCGTGGGTACACACCTCGGCCCGCAGCCCCGACCCCAGCGACTCGGCGATGGTCGGGCTCCACTCGGCCGGCAGCAGCACCCGGTCGAAGCCACCGCGCCGGAACTCGGCCGCCTCATCCCACCACCGCTTCAGCTTGGGGTCCTGCAACCCGGCGCCCACATTTTCGTTGGTGAGCGACCGGGCCAAGCCATCGAGACCGGGCTCCTCCCAGATGTTGCACACCTGGGGCCAGTGGCCGGTGGTTCCGACCACAGCCCAGATCCCGAAGCACGACTGGTCGCGGTCCTCTTGGGCCATCGGCGACCAGTTGGCGGCCATATGGTGCATGTAGTTGGCCCGATGAGCGCCCCGGATATCGATGAACTCATGAATGTAGGCGGACGTGTTCATGCCACCTCCAAGGCGGCCCACAGCTGGCGCTTCAGCTGTCGGAGATGGTGCAGCGGATACTGCGCGATGGCCTCGCCGAGTTCTTGGGCCCGCGGTCGCAGCTCCCCCGGTTCAACCACCTCCGAAAGGATTCCCAGCTGTCGGGCCCGGTCGGCGGTCAACCGTTCACCCCGGCCGACAAAGGCCAGGCGCAGGATCGATTCGGCCGGGCTCTTCTTCAACATGGCGATTGTTTCGAAGGCGGTGACCTGCCCTACCGAAACGTGAGGATCGACAAAGCTGGCGTCGGTACTGGCGATCACGATGTCGGCGTCGGCCACAAAGTGGAGCCCACCGCCGGCACACACCCCGTTCACCGCGGCGATCACCGGTTTCGTGACCCCGCAGTGCCAGCCCGTAAGGCGGAGGGCGGCGTTTTTGGTCTGTCTCGAGCTGGCCTTGAGCGCCTCGGGGTTACGAGCCAGCTGGATCACGTCGAGGCCCGACTGAAAGGCCCGCCCGTTTCCGGTGTTGACAATCACCGACACTGTGTCGTCGGCCTCAAGCTCGGCCCAGGCCGCTTCCAGGTCGATAAACATCTGGGCGTCGATGGCGTTTCCGGCATCGGGCCGGTCAAAGATCAGCCAACCGACCTTGCCGTCGCGGCGGAGCTCGATGGTCATGGCCGGCCCTCGGCCAGAATCTCCCAAACGTTGCCCTCAGGATCGGCGATCAGGGCGAAGCAGGCGTCGGGGCGATGGCTGGTGACGCCGGTCAAGACCGTGCCTCCGGCATCTCGTGCCGATGCCACCACCGCGGCCGCGTCATCGACATGCAGCGCCGCATACCGGAAGCCGGCGGCGCCATTCCAGGGTCGGCTATCCAATGCTTCGGGGCGGTCGCTTGGCTCGAAAATCTTGAGTTGAGCGCCACCGTTTTGGAGACGTCGCACCGTGCCCTGGGGAAACTCCAACACCCGCTCGACGGTGAACCCGAACCCATCAACGTAAAACGCGGCCAGCGCGGCGCCATCGGCGGTGACGAGGCCGGCTTCGAGTCCCAGAACGGTCATGAGAACTCCTCCACCAGCTGCCGCCTCAGCACCTTACCCACCTCGGATCGGGGCAGAGCAGGGACCCGGTGGTAGGCCCCGGGTGCCTTGTAAGCCGCCAGATGAGCCCGCACCGCAGCATCAAGGGCGGCATCGCTGGCATCGCCCACCACCGCAGCCACCGGCACCTCGCCCAGCCGCTTATCGGGAACGGCAAACACCGCCACCGCGCGCACGCCATCGACCGACGCCAACACCTCCTCGACCTCGTCGGGGAACACCTTGTTCCCGCCCCGGTTGATCAGGTCCGACCGGCGGCCTTCGATCCACACGAAGTCGGCGTCGTCGATTCGCGCCAGATCGCCGGTGCGCACGAACCCGTCGGAGGTCAACCGATCCGGAGCCAGGTCGATAGCCGCATTGGGCGGGCACACCAGCAGTTCCCCCACGCCGTTCGGGTCGGGCTCATCGATTCGGATCTCGACACCGGGGTGGGCTCGACCGGCGGCCCCCACCCGATCCGGGTGGGCCTTGGCGTCGGCCGCGGTCCAGCCGATCACCTCGCCGATCTCGGCCTGGCCGTAGCTGTTCAACACCAGGGCCCCGAAACGATCGGTGAACCGCCGGGCCTGGAACGGCGACAGCGGGGCGGTGATGGAGCGCACGTACTTCAACGGGGCGAGCGACAGAACAGCCGCATCGTCGTTCAGCATCGTCAGCGCCGCCGGTGGTAACACGGTCGACCGAATGTTGTAGCGCGGCACCAACTCGGCGAAGTCCCTGGTGGTGAACCGATCCATCAGCACCAGCGGCGCACCGGCTCGCAGACCAAACAAGGCGTTGTAGATACCGGCGTTGAGCGCCATCGAGACCGGTATCAGGTTGGGGCTCGGTGGCCGGGACGGGTTCGCCGTTCCACCGGCCCGAAGCGGGCCCAACACCCGATCGATCAATTCCAAATAGGCCTCATGGGTATGACGGACCGGCTTGGGCTCGCCAGTGGTTCCGCTGGTCCACAACACGAACGCGGCCCCATCGGCGTCGAGATCGGCCGTTGCAGCCCTCGCCCGTTCGATCGCCGGTTTCGGTTGACGGGGGTTGATCGGCACAAACGCGGCCCCAGCCTGCCAACACCCGAACATGGCCACCAGGGCGTCGAGGCCATCGGCGACAACTGGGACCGCGGCCGAGTCCCCAGGAGACCCATCCAGCGCTTCGGCGAACGCGTCAACCCGCTCAACCACCTCGCCCTTGGTGAACGAGGCGTCGATGGTGTGGATCAGCGGCTCGTCATCGGAGAACGGATGCTCGACAAGCAGGGCCAGCAGGCTCACGTAAGCGGCTCCCACTCCGGATCGCGACGCTCGGCAAAGGCGGCCGGCCCCTCGGTCTGATCGGGATGACCCCACATCGACACCAGATGCTGGGCACCGTGGCGGCAGGCATCGGTCAGCCCGCGATCAAGCGCACCCCATAGCGCCTTCTTGGTGGCGGCCATCGCCGCCGGTGAGTTCTTGGCGATGGCTTCGCCCAACTCCTGGGCCCGCTCCCGCAAGTGCTCCGGCGGGTCGACCACCTCTGAGATCATGCCGAGCTCGTAGGCCCGGTCGGCGCCCATGCGCTCATGCTTGCCCATAAACGCCATGCGCATCACCGCTTCGACCGGCATCTTCTTCATCAGGCCGATGGCCTCGATGGCCACCACCTGACCCACCGAAACATGGGGATCAAAGAACTGGGCGTCGCTGGCGGCGATCACGATGTCGGCGTCGGCCACCCAGTGGAACCCGCCACCGCAACAGATCCCGTTCACCGCGGTGATGACGGGCTTCCACACCTCCTGGTGCCAGGAGGTGAAGTGCACATCGAAGTCTTCCATCGACTGGCGGTAGCGCTCCATGCCCACCCCATCGGTGGCCAACTCACCCACGTCGACGCCGGTCTGGAAATCGCGACCTTCACCGGTGTGCACGATCACCCGCACCGCCGGATCCTGGTTCAGCTCGGTCCACGCCGCGGCAAACTCATCCCGCATGGCGTTGTTCATCGCGTTGCGCACGTCGGGGCGATTGTTGATCAGCCAGCCGACCGGGCCGTGCCGCTCAACAATCAGGTGGTCATAGGCATCTGTCATTCGCTGGGCTCCGGCTTTGTCATTGTTTGGGCTCCGGCTTTGTCATTGTTTGGCCTCCGGCCTTGGTCATGATTGGGCCTCCGGCCTCATCGGGGAACTTCCTTCCAGGGCGCCCCGTGGTGGGGGTCGGGCTCGCGCGGAAGGCCCAGGACTTTTTCGCCCAGAACGTTCTTGTTGATCTCTGTCGTGCCGCCCTCGATCGTGTTGGCCCGACTGCGAATCATGCCCTTCACCTCATAGGGCATCTCCAGCCAGTCACCATCCCAGGCGTTGGCGGCCGGGCCCAGCAGGTCGCAGGCCGCGAGCTGTAGGTGCTGGTTCAGCTGGCCCTGATGGACTTTGCCGATCGACGCCGCCGGACCCGGCGTACCGCCAGCCTTCACCGTGGCTCGAACCCGGGCGTTGGTCCAGCTCCGGATGCGCTCCTCGGAGTGCAGCCCCATCACCCGGTCGCGAAGCGACGGATCAACATCACCGATCGCGCTCAGCAACCGATCCGAACCCGAACCCCCGATGCGATCGACGCCACCGGAGCCCGAACCGGCAACCATCTGACGTTCTCCCGCCAGCGTGGCGCCGGCCACCCGCCAACCGTCGTTGACTGCACCCACCACGTTAAACGCGGGCACCCGAACCTCTTCGAACCACACCTCGTTGAAGTCGACCTCACCGCCCATGTGCTTCAGCTCCCGCACATCAACCCCGGGGCTGGCGAGATCGACCAGGAAGTAGGAGATGCCCTTTCGCTTGGTCGCATCGGGGTCGGTGCGGGCCAAACAGATGGCAAACTCGCTGCGGTGAGCCCAGGTCGACCACACCTTCTGACCGGTGAGAACCCACTCGTCGCCGTCGACTTCGGCCCGCATGGCCAGTGAGGCCAGGTCGGAGCCGGCACCGGGCTCGGAGAAGAGTTGGCACCATCGCTCCTCGTTGCGCACGATCGGCGGAAGATACCGAAGCCGCTGCTCCTCGGTGCCGTAGGCGAACAGTGGCGGGGCGGCGTTGTGCAGCCCGAGTGGGTTGAGCCGCCCCAGGTTGAGGGGCCCGATAACCCCTTCGATGGCCCGGGCCTGATCCACGGTGAGATCCAGACCGCCGTAGGCCACCGGCCAGGTCGCCACCGCCATACCCGAGGCGGCGAAGGTGGGATACCACGCCTCATAGTCGGACCGGGGTCGTACCGCCCGAATGGCAGCCCGCCCGTCGGCTGCGGCCTGGCGCCAGTGCTCGGGCACATGACCCTCGACCCAGTCGTTGACTGCGGCCCGAATCGTGTCGAGGTCATCGGTTCGGCTCACCCCCAGCACCATGTTTGTATACATTATGCGAAGTGGAGAACCGATGAAGCCGTACCCGTCAGAAGTCGAGGGAATGGTGGTCTCGCATGACCGCCCCGTGCTCGAGGTGCGCTTCGACCGCCCCGATCGGCGCAACGCTCTCACCGACGACATGGTCCTCGCGCTGATCGACATCATCGACGCCGCCTCAGCCGACGAAGCGGTGCGGGCCGTCCATATCAGCGGCACCGGCGATCACTTCTGCTCCGGCTTCGACCTCTCGCTGCGAGGCGGAGGCGGCGACAAACCCCGCACCGGCGCTACCCAACGCCAGATGCGTTGGCACATCAACCGCCTGGTGCCATCGCTGCAACAGTGCCAGACGCCGATCGTCGCTTCGGTCAAGGGTTGGGCCATCGGCCTGGGCATGAACATCGCGCTAGCCTCCGACTTTGTCATCGCCGCCGACGATGCCCGCTTCTGGGCCCCCTTTGTCGACTCCGGGTTTACCCCCGACAGCGGTGGGTCGTGGCTGCTTCCTCGACTCGTGGGCACGGCCCGAGCCAAGGAGATGATCCTGCTGGGCCGCAAGGTGTCGGGAGCGGACGCCGCGGCCTGGGGGTTGGTGCATCGGGCCGTACCCGCCCAGGATGTGGCCGCCGCGGCAACCGACCTGGTGACCGAACTCGCCGAACGACCGACCGTCGCCCTCGGCCTGGCCAAGCAGCTGATCAACGACGCCCCCACCGCCGCCCTCGAAGCCCATCTGGCCAACGAAGGGCTGGCATTGGAACTCTCCAGTCGATCCGAGGACTTCCACGAAGCGAGCCGGGCTCGCCGCGAAAAGAGGAACCCGGAATTCCGCGGCCGCTAGCTGGGTCGACAGGCCTGGGTCGAAGTAGCGCCGTTGCATCACACGGTGACCTACCATTTCACTCTTGACCCACCCCGCATCAAGCCGCCCGGCGAACCCGATCCGTTGACCACAGCCGACCCGCCGCCAAGCTCGCCACCCAGCCCGGCCCATCCACCGGAACCGGCCGCGCCAGGCTCCGTGAGCCCGCCGAGAACCCCGCCCGGCGCGGCGGCCATCGCGGAACCGGGTGAAGATTCCGAACTTGCCGCGGTGTCGAGTCGCGAACAGTGGCTGCGGGGGCAAGCCTCGGGCGCCTACCGGTTCGCCATCTACACCATCCTCGGCCTGGTCGTCGGTGCCTCGATCGCGGCGATCGAATGGGTCACGATCGAGGTGGTGCTGCACCGGGCTCTCCACACCCACCGCTGGGTTCAGTGGCTGCTACCCGGTCTGGGGCTGGCCATCGTTGCCGCCATCTATCGGCTCCGCCCCGGCCTCACCCCGTCGACGTCCGACGACTTCATCCGGGCCTTTCACCGCGACGCCGGTCCCGATAACAAGGACCTTCCACCGAAGCTGACCTCGGCGATGTTCACCCTCGGCACCGGCGGCGCCCTCGGTCTCGAAGGCCCGGCCATCCTCACCGGCTCAACTTTCGGTCGGGCCATTAGCCGATTGCGACCCGACGCCCTCGGCCCTCGCGGCGACCGCACCCTCTTAGTTGCCGGAGCGGCCGCGGCAGTAGCTGCGGTGTTTAAGGCACCGGCCACCGGGGTGCTGTTCGCGCTCGAAACCCCCTACCGCCGCGATATCGCCCGGCATGCGCTGGTCCCGGCCCTCATCAGCTCGGCCGCGGCCTACATCACCTTCGTCGTGCTGCTCGGCGACCACCCGCTCCTCGACTTCGCCCCGGCCCAGATCACCCTTCGCGACGAGCTGCTTGGCGCCGTCGGCCTGGGACTACTCGGTGGAGGTGCAGCCCGCGTGCTGGTCACCTTCTTTAAGCGAGCCAAGCACCTCGACGACCACCTTCCACTGACGGCTCGGCTTCCTTTGGCCGCGGTCGCCATTGGGCTCTGTGTGTGGGCCACCGACAGCATCGCCGGCACCCCGCTGGCCCTCGGCCCCGGAGCTGAGATGACAGCCGAGGTGGTGAGCGAAACCAACCTGACCGTGCTTGCGCTCATCGCCTTGTTTGCCCTGCGGGCTCTCGCCACCGGTGCCGCCCTCGGAGCAGGTGGCGTCGGCGGAGTCTTCATCCCCCTGGTGGTGCAGGGCCTGCTACTCGGGCGCATCTTCGAAACCGCCTTCGGAGTCCCCTCGACCGGCCTGTATCCGGTGGTCGGCCTCGCTGCCGTGCTCGGCGCCGGCTACCGCACCCCGCTGGCCGCCGTGGTGTTTGTGGCCGAATCCACCGGCCGAGCCGAGTTTGTGATCCCGGCCCTGATCGCCACCGCCATCTCCCAAGCGGTGATGGGCGACGCCGGCATCTCCGAAGGCCAGGTGAACGAACGCACCGGACAACTCGAACGCCGATTGCAATCGCGCGCCATCAACGTGGCCGTTACCGAGATGGGCGCCATCGGACCCGAAACCACCCTGCTGGAAGTGGTCGACCGGTTCGGCGTGCACCCGGCCGCTCCGGCAGTGCCGGTCTGCACCGACGAGTCCTACGTTGGGCTGCTGGTGTTGCACGACGTCGCCGCCGCCATCCTTGAACACGGCATCGACGCCACCTGCGGCGAAGCGATGCGGGACGTTCCCGCGGTAGCTGACGAAGACAGCGCCATCGAAGCGGCCCGCATCATGAACGACAACGACACCGCCGCCGTCGCCGTGCTCGACCAAGCGGGCCGACCCTGCGGGGTCGTGTCAGCCATGTCGCTCGCCGGACTCCCCGAACTCGACTGAACCAAGACGGAATCCGACGGCCAGGTCGACACCAATCAAGACCGCGCCTCAATCTGTCGATGCATCTCCCATGACCATTCTGAGTCCAGTCACCGCCCCGGAATCATGATCTCGTCGAACGGCCCCATGGGGAACTTCGATCATCCTCTGGCCCGACTTGATCGGGTCACGCTGCTGAGCCACGCCCTCTGGTCGTTGGCGGCCGAGAAACTGCAGCTCACTGACGAGCAGTTGATCGAGCGCATGGTAGAACTCGACGAAGCCGACGGGGTACGCGACCAGAAGGTGACCGTCTACCCGAAGCAGTGCAGCTGTGGCGCCATGGTCTCGGCCAACCCCGGCTGGTGCATGTCGTGCGGAGAGCGCGGCGACTTCAGCCCGTTCCACTCGGTCTAGTGGTGAACCAGATGGAGAACAACCACCCCGGCAACAGCCCCGCAAACCCCGGTCCCGATTCACCCAACGGGCCCAGCGACGAAAGCTACATGCCGGACTATCTCTTTTTGATGGCCGGATTCCTGGCCCCGGGGATGCTGCCCACGTACGGCTACCTGCTGCCCGGCAGCTCGTGGGTGCCCTATTCCGAGCTCCCCAACCTCTATGACCCGGCTGGTATCGCCACCAACAAGGCCATCCCCAAACGACTCCGCGAGCTCTACCTTGATTTCAGCCCGGCTCTTCCCGGCGCCGCCTCGGCCCCGACTGGAGTGGCCAGCGGCGTCGCGTCCTACCTGGCCCGACTCCGGTTCATGGTTGAATCAATCGCCAGCGCCTACGAACGAGAGGAAGCGGGCCAGCGACGCCGCCTTCACGACTCGATCGATCGACTCACCCTCACCAACGAGGCCATGTTCAGCTTCCTGGCCCAAGAGTGGGGCGTGACCGAGGACGATGTCACCGACCGGATCGAAGAGATCTTCGCCGACGAAGTCCGCAAGTTCCTCGCCGGCGCCGTCGCCGCCGAAAGCCAGCCCGCCTGACCTTGCCTGCGTCACTACACCGAGACTCTTAGGCGAGAGGGAGACGGCCGGCCCGACGTCTAGTCGATGCGGATGTTCTTTTTCCGCAGCTCGGGCTCGAGCTCACGAAACACCTGTCGGTACTTGAACCATGGCACCGTCACCCAGAGGTGATGGATCAGGTGGTAGTTCTGCCCGAGGAGAATCGCATGGCGGAGCCGACCGGGCTGCACCCGGGTGTCGTAGAACCGCTCCCGGCTATCGAAGGGGTAGTGCGGCAGATAGTCGAAAGCCCAGAACAGAAACAGCCCGGCCACCAACGCCGGGCCCATGAAGACCACCATGTACTCGTCGAAGAGGCCAAAGGGTATCGACCCGATGATGGCGCCGTAGACCAGGACGTCGACCACGATCTGGGTCCACTTCTGGCGGGTGGTGACCCAGCCGTGGCGATAGCTGAGCCGCCGATAGTTCTCGCCCGTGGTGATCAGCACCAAGGGCTTCAGCCACATCGACCCCTTCGCCACCCAATGGTCGGGGTCGCGTTCGGGGTCGTTGGTGTGGGCGTGATGGTTGAGATGGGAAACGCGAAACAGCGGGTAGGTAAAGCCACCGAGCATCCACGCTGGCACCACGCCCAGGGCGTCGTTGATCCGCCGGTTGCGATGGGCGGTGCGATGCACACTTTCGTGGAACACGGTGAAGCCGAAGTAGGTGGCCACGCTGTTGACGGCCAAGGCCAACCACCACGGCAACGTCGACGACAGATAGCCGCCCCAACCGATGGCCCAACCAACCACCGTGGCCACAGCCAGCCAGATCGTCGGGTTGGCCCAGGCAGCAACGTCGGGAGCGCCACGGTGGTGCGCGGCCGGCCGCAGTGAGGACGAGTTGTCGGCAGTGGCCGCCGGACCTCGCCCGGAACGGCGACGACGATCAGCCAGCGCAGCCAATCGATCCGAGGTTTCGTTGCCGGCGGTATGCGAACTCACACGACCATATTATAACGGTTATTACATTTGTCAACCGGTCGATCCAACCCACCAAGATTTGTGACGCCCAGCGCTACAAAAACAGCGCGTCAGCCGTCACAAATCTTGAGACGACTCGTGAGAAGAAGCGGTCCAGGAGCGAGAGGTCCCGGGGGTCCAGGGGAAAGACGTCCGGGGAAGAAGGCTCGGCTGCAGACTGGGCTGGGCTCAGGGGAGCTTGATGCCGGTTCCGGGAGTGCAGGCTGCTGCTGCGCTTGTTCCGTTATCGTTGCGGGCCTCGACGGTGTAGCGATAGGTGCCGGGGCTGGCGATGCCGGTGTTGGTCCACGTTCTGGCTGGCGCCGCAGCGGCGGTGGCCCAGAAGGCAGTACCGCCATTGCGGGAGCGACGGACAACAAAGCGGGTGGCGTTGTCGTTCTGAGCCCGGGTCCAATCGATTCGCACTTCGGTGGCGGAGATCTTTGTTGCCGTGCAGGCCGTCGGCCGGACCGGATCAGGGTTGGCGTCCGCAGCGTCGAGCACGACACCTCCATTTGGTCCACACACACGAGGTTCGCTGATGCCGGAGCCGTTGCGAGCCTGCACGGTGTAGGCGTAGGTGCCGGAGGAAACACCCGGGTTGCTCCACGGGCTGGCAGCCGGAGCGCCGGCCCAGAAGAAGGTGGTAGCGCCGTCGCGGGCCCGCTTCACGATGTACTTGGTGGCGTTGTCGTTGAGGGCAGCAGACCAGGTGACCTGAATCTCGGTGGGCGACACCTTGGCGGCCCAACACGAAACGGGGCGGACCGGCAAGGTGCTGGCCGCGGTAATGGCGACCCCACCGGTGGGCCCGCAGTCAACCCAACCGCTGGTGCCGACGTTGTTCCGGGCGGCCACTTGGTAGGAGTAGTTGCCAGGGTTGAGGCCACGGTTAACCCAGCTGGCACCGGTGTTGGAGCCAGCCCAGTAGAACGAGCCGTTGTTGCGGGATCGGCGGATCACGTGACGTTCGGCGGTGGCCGGCGTGCCTTCGGTCCAGGTGACGCGAACTTCGTCTGACGCGATGCCGGTGGCGAAGCACGACTGGGGCTCACCCGGCTTGGTTTCGGGCGGGGTCAACACGTGGGAGACGTTGCCGTCGGCGTCACGGGCGACGATGTCGTTTTTTGAAAGCGGCAGCTCGCTGGCGGCGCCTACAAACCATGGGTTGGTGGTGGTGGCGATCAGCACTCCGTCGCGATGCACCAAGTAGGAGGTGACGCCGACGTTGTCGGACTCACGGCCCCACCGGTAGTGGATGGTGCCGTCGGGCATCGGTGACGTAGCGGCCCAACTCGGCTGGGCCGGGCTCTGCGTGTCGACGGCGCGGGCAGATGCTCCGCTGTGGGCCGGCGTGCCAATCACCTGAAGCTCACCGAATTCGGCGGGCTGGTTGGCGGAGATGCCGTGAAGTCGGATGTAACGAACGTTCTCGCCGACCTCGACGGTGACGTTGGCCCCGCTGTCGTCGCCAAGACCCACGTTGCGTTTGGCGAAGCTGGCCTCGACCGCAGTGTCGCCAACGATCGGATCGGTTGACCAGATCAGCTTCGTGAAGCGGTTGTGGTTGTTCAACACGTTGATCTTGTCGACCGAACGGTTGGCGCCGAGGTCGATCTGTACATAATCGGTTTCGACCAAAGCCCCGGCGGAACCATCGGTGGCGGCAGGAAAGCTGGCCCCGCCAGCGCCGGTGGCGGAACGCCTCAGCGCGTAGTTGGTCTGGCCGGGAAGGCTAATCCGGGCAGAACGCTCGGAAACCGGTCCGACGTTGCCGGTCATGTCGACGGCCTGGACCTGCCAGTCGTAGCTACCGGCGCCCACAAACTGGTCGGTGAAGACGTTGGTACCAGCCACACCCACTCGCTGGCCGTTGCGGATCACCTGGTAGCGGACCTGACCGGAGTCATCAGCCGCCTTGGGCCAAGTGAGTGTGATCGACGAACCGACCTGGCCGCTGATGGTGGGCACACCGGGCCGCCTCGGCGGCGTGCGGTCACTGAGGTCGGGGGTGAAGGTGCCCCCGCCGCCGCCGATGGCCGAGCAGGTACGGGCGAGCGACCAGACACTGGTGGTGCCGGCGCCCACCGAAGAGGTGAAGTTCCCGCCGTGCCAGACACAGCCGTCGGGAGCCAGTTCGCTGGCCCAGGTTCCGGCTCCGCCGCGCAGCGACGAAGCATGGGACGACGTGATTTCTTCGCCGCTCGAAGCGGAGTACTCACGCGTCCAGCGAAGTTCGACCGAGCAGTGGCAACCCACCAACAGTCGTCCGCCGGCCACATCGATGCTCTGACCGTCGTTGCGGATGTCACGGAGGCGAATCAGATCGCCGTTGCCGGTCTGGAGCTCAACCAGTCGGTGTTTTGCGCCCACGGCAAAGAGGCGGCTACCAACCGCTTCGAGATCGTTGATGGCGCCACCCGCGGCAGTCGACCAGTTGGCACTGACGGGCCACGGAAGGCCATGGTTCCAGCCCGACACCAGCGCGCCGTTGGTGGCGTCGACAGTGGCGAGCGCTTCAGTATCGGCGACGCCGTTCACATCGAGGAAGTAGCCACCGATGTGCACCCCACTGCTGCTTCGGCTCACGCCCCAGCCTCCACCACCGTTCAGGGAGGGAGTCCACGAGCCATCGAGCTGACCATCGCTGAGGCGGAACTTGGCGGCGCGGGTTCGTGGTTGCAATGTGGCCACCGAGCCACCCCGGGCGGAGGTGAACGAACCGACGGCGTAGATCCAACCGCCACTGATATCGACTGAGCGAACGCCGGCATCGTTGCCAGCAACCGCGGCCCTGAAGCGGGTGTCGACCGCGCCTGTGGCCAGGTCGATCACGGCCAGACCGCCGGTGTTGGGCAGCTGGTTGACCGCGGTGAACTCGCCGGCGATCAGAACTCGGGTGCCGCCGAGCGACTTGATGTCGTAGACCGGACCGTTCGGAGTAGTGCGTACCGTCGGCACAAACTCGCCAGTGGAGGCGTTAAACGCAGCGAGATACGGATGGGCGATGCGCCGGCCGGCGGAGCGGTCGACCACCTCGGTGAACTTGCCGCCGGCAAGGATGATGTTGGCGTCGGGGATCGACTCCAGGGCCCAGACTTCGGCTTTGATCGGCGTGTTTGTCGTGGCGTCCCGGTTGGCCACACCGTCGATCGGTTTGTTGGTTTGGGCGCCGGCGGCGTTGGTCCACGCACCGCCCAGAAGCGCGCCAAAGCTGAGCAGCACGGCGATAAGCACAGTGGTCAGTGCTCGGGAAAGCGGGGATCGGGGCATGGGATGCGAGCCTTTGCCGCGGGCATACCGCGGTGAGAAGTTGGGGGAAGTGTCGCTGGGTGAAGCAGTGCGGCCGAAGCGCGCGCCACTGGCCCGTATATGCATGAACGACATTTCGAGAGGCCATCTGGAGGGGCACTTCACCTCAGCCCCTTTCACCCCATTGCAATTCAAACAAGCGTGAGGTAGGCGACACGGCACTTCTAGCTGTCGGTCGGGGCTCCGACGGCGATCACGACCAGGCCGGTCACCGGCCCGGTCGCCTCGGTAATGGAGATTCGGGCGCCCACCAGTTGCACCAGGGCCGCCGGTGCGCCGGTGGGATCGGCGTCGAGGGCGACCGTGCCCTTGGCCCGCACCACCACCGGCTCCGAGTCGCTGGCGGTTTCAACCAAACCGTTGAGGAAGTCGGCCAACGCTCCCCTGTCGACAAAAGTCCGGTCGACCACCGAAGTGTGAACCCGAAGCGGCGGGCTGACGGTGGCCGGAGCATCGGAACCCGCGACGGGGGTCTGACACCCGTCGCGGGTTTCTGACGGCGGGCTCGGCTCCGCCCTTGACCCGGCGCCGGGGTCGAGGGCCACCAGCACGTCGGCGTCGATAGTTGTCGGCCGATCATCGGCGTCAAACACGCTTCGATCGATCAGCTGAGGCGCAGCCGGAGCCAAAGCTCGCAGGCGATCGCGGAGCACTGGCGCTACGCCGGTAGGACCCTTGGTGAGCACCAACAGATCGGCACCGGTCACCTGGCGCTGCACCGTATCGGCAACCCAACGATCGGTGTCGAGGGCGGCGAAGCGTTCGGCATCCACGACGGTCACCACGCCGTCGAGATGGAACCCGGGGCTGTTGGCCCAGCCGCGAACCCGGTCGGGCTCGGCCACGCCGCTCAGCTCGATCACCACCTGGTCGAAGCCCGGCTCGTCGCTCGGGGTCCGCGCCATCGAGTCGCTCAGGTTCAGAAACGCCTCGGCCAGGCCGTCGACCACGCTGCAGCACACGCAGCCGTTGGTGAGCTCGATGGTGTCGCCGTTGTGGCGGGCGATCAGCGACGCATCGATATTGATGCGACCGACGTCGTTCACCAGCACCGCCAAGCGGCGATCGGTATGGCTGAGCAAGCGGTTCACCAGGGTCGTCTTTCCACTGCCCAGATACCCGGCCAGCAAGGTGACCGGCACCGACGGCATCGTTGAGTCAACACCACCCGGTGGGGCGGCCTCAGCGCTCATTGCCGGTAGGGGCTGCCACCCAGGGTTGTGCCATGCACGGCGATGTCCCGCAACGCAATCGGTTCGACCTCGTACGGGTCCTCGGCCAGCGCTACGAAGTCGGCCCGTTTTCCGGCTTCGATCGAACCGATCTCGTGATCCATCTTGAGCTGATGGGCGGCGTCGATGGTGATCGCCCGCAGGGCCCGGTCAACCGAAATGCGCTCGTCCGGACCGAGGATGCGACCCGATGGGGTGAGCCGGTTCACCGCACACCATGCCGTGTGAAGCGAGCCGAACGGTGTGACCGCGGCGTCACAGTGCACCGAGTAGCGCACCCCCTCCCGGTCAGCGGTAGCGCAGGCGTTCATCCGAAACGCCAGGTCGTGGCCAACGGTGATGTCGTGGTGCTGGTCGCCCCAGTACCAGATGTGGTTGGAGAAGAGATTGGCGTTGAGACCCAACGCGGCCATGCGCCGGTACTGATCGGCACTGGTGAGCTGACAATGCTGAACCGTGTGTCGGTGATCGCCCCACGGGTAGGCCCGCTGGATCGGCTCGAAGGTGTCGAGAAAAAGATCGACCGCCTCATCGCCGTTGCAATGCACATGCACCAACACCCCGGCGCGATGGAATGCCTCAAGCAACTCGGCAAAGCGCTCCGGCGCCAACAGCCACTGACCGTTGGGCTTGTCGCCGAGATAGCCGGGCGGGTTGAGCCGGGCGGTGAAACCCTGGATCGAACCGTCAAGAATCATCTTCACATGACCGAGGCGGCACT
>CALAML010000191.1 GCA_937925845.1 uncultured Acidimicrobiales bacterium
GAGCCAGTTGTGCCACAATGCAGAACGATTCCGTTATGCGGAACAACACCCCCACATTTGGGTCCTTGTGCCCGGAATCGCAGTTGGTAGCGTGACACAGCGCCGTGGTGGCGCGGCCTGACCCGGAGGATTTTCAAGTGAGCGACGACTTCCCGACCTCAGCAAAGGTTGTAGTCATTGGCGCCGGCATCGTCGGCAACTGTCTGGTTGGACACTTGGCCGACCTCGGCTGGGAGGACCTGGTGCTGATCGACAAGGGACCCCTGCCCAACCCCGGCGGTTCCACCGGACACGCGTCGAACTTCATCTTCCCTGTCGACCACAACAAAGAGATGGCGCTGCTCGGCGTGCAGAGCGCCAACCAGTACCGGGACCTCGGCCTGAGCGTCGACTCCGGCGGCATCGAAGTGGCCCGCACCGAAGAGCGCATGAACGAACTCCAGCGCCGCATGACCTCGGCCACCGCGTGGGGCGTCGAAGCCAAGCTGCTCACCCCCGCCGAAGTGAAGGAACTGGTCCCCTTCATCAATGAAGAAGTGATCCTCGGTGGCTTCCACTGCCCATCGGTGTCGGTGGTCGACTCGCTCGAGACCGGCACCCAGATGCGCAAGCGGGCCCAGGACAAGGGCGTGCTTCAGGTGTTCGCCAACACCGAAGTGCTCGATCTCGAAACCGTAGATGTGCCCGCCACCGGACAAACGCAGATCAAGAGCGTGGTTACCGATAAGGGCACTATCGAAGCCGAGTACGTGGTGATCGCCTGTGGCGTGTGGGCCAACCAGGTGGCCAACATGGCCGGCGCCTACATCCCGCTTGTACCCGCGGTGCACCAGATGGCCGACGTCGGCCCGATGGACGTGTTGGCCGAGACCAACAACGAGATCGGCTACCCGATCGTCCGTGATATGGACACCTTCTGTTACGAGCGCCAGAGCGCTGGCTCGATGGAGGTTGGCTCCTACGCCCATCGCCCGATCTTCCATCGCCCCGAAGAGATCCCGTCGAACGACGAGGCCGCGCTGTCGCCCACCGAAATGCCCTTCACCCCCGACGACTTCGACCAGCAGATGGAAGAAGCGATCGAGTTGATGGACATGCTCGGCGACGCCGAGATCAAGTACGCCATCAACGGCCTGCTCAGCCTCACCCCCGACGCCATGCCGTGCCTCGGCGAGATCCCCGAATGTCGCAACCTGTGGTCCGCAGCCGCGGTCTGGGTAAAGGAAGGCCCGGGCATGGCCCAGGTGGTGGCCGAATGGATGACCTACGGCTACCCCCGAGTGATCGACGTCCACGGCGCCGACGTGGCCCGCTTCTACGAGCAGGAAAAGTCTGACGAACACATCTGGGACCGCTCCGCGGAACACTTCAACAAGACCTACGGCATCGTGCACCCGGCCGAGCAGTGGGAAGGTCAGCGCAACCTTCAGGTTTCGCCCTACTTCTCCCGGCAACAGGAACTCGGCGCCTTCTTCTTCTCGGCCCGAACCTGGGAACGACCCCAGTGGTATGACTCCAACGCAGACTTGGTTGAGCGTTACGGCCTCGCCAACCGCGACACCGAGTGGGACAACCGCTGGTGGAGCCCGATCACCATGGGTGAACACCTCAACCTGCGTGAGAACGCGGGCATGGTCGACCTTTCAGCTTTCCAGGTCTACGAGCTCTCCGGCCCCGGTGCCGTCGAGTTTGCCGACTACCTCGCAGTGAACAAGGTCGACAAGCCCGTGGGCTCGTCGGTGTACACCCCGTGGCTCACCCCCGACGGCGGCTTCCACTCCGACCTCACCATGATGCGGACCGCAGAGGACACCGTACGCATCGTCACCGGAGTGTTTGACGGTGGCCGCGACGAGTTCTGGGTGAAGAAGCACATGCCCCAGGACGGTTCGGTCACCTTCAAGAACATCACTCTCGAAACCACCACCCTCGGCGTGTGGGGCCCGAACGCCCCCGCCATCGTCGGCCAACTCACCGACCACGACCTGAGCCAGGAAGGTTCGCCCTACGGCTCGCTGCGTAATGTCGAAATCCAAACCGCCAGCGGCCCGATCTCAGCCACGCTCTTCCGTATCTCCTACGTGGGCGACACCGGCTGGGAGATCTACACCGCTTGGGACAACGGTCCGGCGTTGTGGGATGCGCTGATGGAAGCGGGCAAAGATCACGGTCTTCGCCCCACCGGCGGTGGCGTCTACGGCACGAGCGGCCGTCTCGAAAAGGGCTACCGCCTCATGGGTGCCGAGCTGGAGAGCGAATACAACCCGGTCGAAGCCGGACTGGCCCGACCCAAGGTGAAAGCGGCCGACTTCATTGGGAAAGAGGCCTACCTGGCGGCGCGCGAAAAGGGCGCCGAAGTGGCAATGTGCACCCTCACGGTAGAAGACAACACCGACAGCCAGGGTCGCAAGCGTCACGCCCAGGGCGGCAACGAACCGATCCTCACCATGGACGGCGAGCGAATCGTCGACAGTCACGGCCGAGTGTCGCGGGTATGCACCGCCGGGCCTGGCCCGTCGGTGGGCAAAGACCTGCTGCTCGCCTACCTTCCCCTCGAGTACGCCAAGGTCGGTACCGACCTGCAGATGATGTACATGAACGAGCTGTTCCCGGTGAAGGTGGCAGCCATCGAAGGCTCAGTCTTCGACCCGGAAGACTCCCGCCTCAAGAGCTGAGCCTCGGCTGCGTCGCAGTCGTTGCTCCCACGAACCTTCATTCAGCCCATCGAACCCCGAGCTACCCAACCAAGCTTGAAGACCCGAAGAGGTAAGGCCCTATGGCGCTCAATATTGCTGTGTGTGTGAAACGGGTTCCGGCCCCGGGAGCCAAGATCAACGTGACCGCCGACGAACAATCGGTGGACGCGGCCCATCTTGGCTTCACCACCAGTCCCCATGAAGAGTGCGCGGTTGAGGCGGCGGTGCAACTCACCGAAGAACACGGTGGCGAAGTGACGGTGCTGACCCTCGGACCTGGCGAAGCTGAAGAACAGCTGCGTTATGCAGCCAGCGTCGGCGCCCATCACTTCACGCTGATCCCAACCGACGGCACCGCCTGGGACCCCCAGCGCACCGCCGCCGCTCTCACCCAGGCCATAACGAACAGCGAAGCGGCCGGCAGCCCGTTCGACCTGGTGTTGTTCGGCAACGAGTCGGCCGACTCCGGCGGCTTCCAGGTTGGTGTTCGAGTGGCTCATGCTCTCGGACGCCCGATGGTCAACGGCATCAAGGGCATCGACGTTGCCGACAACGGGTTCACCGCCCGCCGCGAGATCGACGCCGGCTTTGAGGTGTACGAAGTTCCTTCCCCGGCCGTGCTCGGCGTAAAAGAAGGCATCAACCTGCCGCGGTACCCGACGATGAAGGGGCGGCTGGCATCAAAGAAGGCGGTGGTCGACACCGCGGAGATCGACGCCGCCGCCGGCGGCCAGGGCAAGGTGCGCCTGCATCGTCCGGCCGAACAGGCCTCCACCACCGAGGTTCTCGGTGACAGCGTGGAGGCGGTGGGTGCCGTAGTGGACATCCTCGAGGAGCTGGGGGTGCTGTCATGACGCTGCTCGCCGTTCTTGATCACGACCGGGGCAAGCTGGCGGAAGCCAGCCTCGAGACCCTCACCTCGGCCCGGGCTCTGGCCGCCCAGATGGGCACCGACCTCCATGCGGTGCTGCTCGGCGCCGATGCCGAAGCACTCGCGGGCCAGGCCGAAGCGGGTGGCGCCGCCGTGGTGCACGTGGCCCAACACGAAGTACTGGTGGACTACGGCCCCGAAGCCTGGGGTGCGGCCGTAGCCGAACTCGCCGGCTCGGTAGGCGCGCTAGCCGTCACCGCCACCGGCACCGACCGAGGTAATGAAGTTCTGGCCCAGGTCGCAGCCCGAATGGACCTGCCGTTTGTGGCCAACTGCACCGAGATCAACACCGGAGCCAACGATGGCGGCGCCTGGTCGCTCACCCGCACCCAGTGGGGCGGATCGCTACTTGAAGACGCCACGCTGGATGCACCGGTAAAGATCGTCTCCTACGGCCATCACGCCATCGAAGCAGCCCCGGCCGACGAGCCGG
The DNA here is from genome assembly GCA_937925845.1 of uncultured Acidimicrobiales bacterium. Lineage (GTDB taxonomy): Bacteria > Actinomycetota > Acidimicrobiia > Acidimicrobiales > CALAML01 > CALAML01. The sequence goes on from CALAML010000191.1 coordinate 4,061, forward strand.
GTGCGGGCGAGGTCCGTACCTTTACCCCTGCGCTCGACGGTTCGCTGGCCCGCACCGTGGTGACCGACCGCGTGGTGCTGAGTCAGGGCGTCACCCTGGCTACCGCCCCGGTGGTGGTCAGCGGCGGTCGCGGCGTTGGCTCCGAGGAGGGCTTCGCCATTCTCGACGAACTGGCGGCCGAACTCGGCGGAGTTGTCGGCTGCTCACGAGCGGTAACCAACAACGGTTGGCGGCCCCACAAGGATCAGGTGGGCCAAACCGGAACCCGAATCGCACCGGAGATCTACATCGCCACCGGCATCAGCGGGGCCATCCAACACTGGGTTGGAGCCATGGCATCCAAGAAGATCCTGGCCATCAACACCGACCCCGAAGCCAACATGGTGTCCAAGGCCGACTACGCGGTGATCGGCGACCTCCACGAAATCGTTCCCGCCATCACCGAAGAAATTCGCCGCCGCAGGGGCTGATCGGTCCAAACCCCTTTAGCCGAAATGTCGGAAGCTGAGCCTGACTATGCGCGTCAGCTTCCGACAATTCGTTCGGATGGTTCGTTGGAGCGGGCCGAGCTGGCCCCGTCAACGCAGGTTGCCGCCGCAGCTTGAGCGAACCGGCCCAGGTGCGTTGGCTGGGTTACGCTTGGCACAAGTCGAACCGGGGGGTCGAAGTGAAGATCGCGTATGACGTGCTGGTGTTTTACAGCGCGCTGGTGGCTTGGGTGGGCCTGTTGGCCTTTGGTCTGCGACAAAAGAAGTTTGGGCCGTTCATGATCTTTGGGTTGATCATCACCTCGGTGGTGAACCTGCGCTACTTCGTCGACGGCCAGGCCGCGTCGATAGCCTTCTTCATCGGCATCTATGACGTCTTCGACAACCTGGGGTTGGGCCGAGAAGAAGGGGCACCGGCGCTGGCCCAGTGTGTAGGCAACGAGTGCACCGTCTGGGGCGACCGCTACGTCAACCATCCGTCCTGGGGTGTCGCCTTCCACGACCGTTTCCTCAACGGCCCGGCGCTGCGGCAAAACTTGCTCTTTGGCCACATCTTCTTTAACACCATCGCCTTCCTCGCACTGCACTACCAACTGTTCCGCCCCGGCGTGGGCGCCCACCGCAACCGCCACCGCGTGATCGGCCGGGTCTCGTTTGGCGCCATCACCCTCGGCACCATCTGCGCCGTGTGGATGGCCTCGGAGCACCACGCAGTAAGCGAATACGGCGGCCTGGCGGCCCAACTCGGCTTCTACTCGATGGCCGCGTTTGTCTACGGCACCGCAATCATGGGTGTGCGCACGGTACGAGCCGGCGACCAGGCCGGGCATCGCAAGTGGATGATCCGCTACGCCGGTTCGATGTGGGGGGCGTTCTGGCTTTTCCGGGTGATGCTGGTGGTAACCGGCCCGCTGCTGCGCAACTACGAATCGGCCTCGTTACTCATCTCGATTTGGTTCTCAGCTCCACTCGGCATCGTCATCGCCGAGGCGATCCGCCGTCGCCCCCTCACCAAACCAGTCATCGACCTGACCGAACCGGCACCGACCCGAGTCGGCGTCTGACCTACTTCGGTCCGGTGATCAATCGTCGATTAGGCTGGCGACGAGTCGGAGTTCCAACGATCGGCGGATCGACTGGCTGAGTGCCTGCTTGGCGCGATCGGTCCAGTCCTGGAACGCCGCCTTGTTCTTTGGTTCAGGCTGTTGGTCGAGACAGTCGGACAACTCCTGGATCAGGGCCCGGATGGCGGGGGTGGTTTTCAGCGGCGTCGGCGGAAGGCTGACCGTTGTATCGAGCGGCGGATCCGGCGGCGTCTCAGCGTCGGCTCCAAGAGCGGCCTGCAACCGGACGTACAGCACCTCGAGCACATCTTCACCCGGCAGAACGGCGGCGCCGTGGGGAGTGCCAAGGGTGTCGAAGAGCCAGCCCCGCTCC
>CALAML010000192.1 GCA_937925845.1 uncultured Acidimicrobiales bacterium
CAACTCACCGCCCAAGCCCTCTACAACCTCATCACCAACCAAACCCCCAACAGCACAACCAGCAGCGGCATCGACATCTCTGTCCTCATCGACCTAAAAACCCTCCTGGGTGGACTCCACGAAGACTCCGTATCCGAAACCGAAAACGGCACCCCGCTCCCACCCGAAACCATCCGCCGCTACGCCTGCAACAACAACCTCATCCCCATCGTCTTAAACGGCGAAGGCGTCACCCTCGACTTGGGCCGCCAACAACGCCTCGCCAACCGCGCCCAACGCCGAGCCCTACGCGCCATGTACAACACCTGCGCCGACACCAACTGCGACACCCCCTACACCCACTGCCAAATCCACCACATCAAAACGTGGACCGCCGACCAAGGCCCCACCAACCTCAACAACCTCATCCCCGTCTGCACCAACCTCCACCACCAACTCCACGAAGGCGGCTGGACCGCCACCCTCGACCACAACCGCACCCTCCACCTCTACACCCCCGACGGCAAACTCCACTCCACCCACCCCCTCCCCAACACCCCAAACACCAACAAGGTCGACGGCGACAGCGACGGCGACGGCGACGGCGACGGCACGGGCGGCGGAGGCGGCCCAAGCAATCGACCTCCGCCGAGTAGTCCCCATGCCAACTCTAAGAAGAAGACGAACAAGCCGACTAGCTCCGAGACAACTGGAACGGCCCTAGATCAAGGTCGGCCCGAGGGCGCTGCCACGAACGTTGCGGCCGAGAAGCCGGGCCCAAACACGCCCCCGGCCAAGGCCCAATCAGGCGACGCCAGCGACGACAGCTACCTCTTCCCCAAGGTTCTCCGCGACGCCAAAAACCGCTTTCCTCAAACCAGCCCGCCGGCGAGCTCCCCCACGTCACCAGCGACGCCCACCGACCCAACGCCCAAACCGGCAACAGCGCCAACAAGCCGACCGAGAACCCGAACCAGCGCCCGGCCTGAAACCTGCGCTCAATCCAATCCCGATACCGCTGCACGACTCGAATCCGACACCGATGCCGGTACCCACCCCGAACCTGAGGCCGATACCCGGCCCGAAGCCGACACCGGTGACCGGCTCGAGGCCGACAGCGATACCCGGCCCGAAGCCGACAGCGGCAGGCACGCCAAGGCTGATGCCGGTAGCCACGCCAAACCCGGCGCCGGTACTCGGCTCGCAGCCAGTGCCCGGACTGAAACCGACGCGGTTCACCGGCCGCTGACGGTCCTTGTCGACCCTACCCTTGCCGCCCGAGCCCGAGCAGCGATCGAACGAGCCCGGACCGGCCCTGGCGCCCTCAACGAACACACCACCCAACCAGCCAAACCCGCTTCAGAATCACCCCGCAACGGTTCCAACACTCCCAACCCGGCGGCGACCAGCAGCCTCCCACCCCAGCGCCCGACCCCGACCCCGACTCTGCCAAAGCCCCAGTCCCAGCACTCGACCCTGACCCCGCCTCAGCCCGAGTCCCAGCGCCAGACCCCGGTTCAGTTGCAGTCCCCAACGAAGCGTGGGTCATCCCGGGATCACAACACCCAACTCACACCGATCACCGCCGGTCAGCCGCCCGACCCGCCGAACCACGACCCGGTGTACTGGATCACCCGAGCCCGCCGCGCCATCGAAGCGGCTCAGCCCAGAATCGTCGGCGGCAGCGGGAGATTCTCGACGATGGGTGTTCGACGTTGGGCTCCTGCCCTGGATGCCGCTTCGGGTGAGGCAACGGCGGTCGGCGCCACCACAAGACCAGTCGCGATCACGGGGCCGGACCTGCGTTGGTCTCGGACGAGGGCGCCGACCCGAACTCCCACTGCCCATCCCGAACTGCAACGCCTGCCTCCAGTCCCGAACTGCGCCCTAACCCCGGTCTACATCCAGTCTCCGGGTTCACCCCCAACGGACTCACCCTCAACCCCGGGCCAACCCCCCATCCCGGGCCCAACTCTGATCCCCGGCGCCAGGCCCCACTCCAACCCCCAGCCGACCCCCGCCCCTAACTCCAATATTTCAGGCCACCCCCAAGATTTGGACTCCTGGCGCGCTGCTTTCGCAGCGCATGGCGTCACAGATTTTGCCGCCCGGATGCCGGGGACGACTCGACGCTTGGTGTTCGATGCTCGATGACTGACGGCTTCTGCGTTGGAACCGACGGTTTCTTCGGACCGCGCAGCTGTTTAGGACAGCGGAGCGGTGAGCTCAAGGGTGTTATCGCGGAGGATCTTTTTCTGGGTCTCGGCATCAAACTCCTTGAGTTCGACCACGTAATCCAGCGGCGACGGCATGCCCTCGATGTGGGGCCAATCCGAGCCGAAAATGACACGGTCGGGTCCCATGTGTTCGGCGACCTCATACACATCGTCTTCCCAGAACGGGTTGATCCAGATGTTCTTGCGGAACGTCTCGACCGGATCTTCCGAGAAGTAGGTCGGGGTTTTCTCCGCCTGCGACCGCAGCTTGCGGAACGTATCAGCCAAGAAACCGGACCCGTTCTCCACCGACGCCACGCGGATACGGGGGAAGCGATCAAAGAACTTCTCAAACACCAGGGTGATCAGGAAATCGTGGGCCGCCCGCTCAATCTGAAAAGACTTGATCGACGGCTTCCACACGCCGCCGGTGATCTGCGAACTGAAGCTGTCGTTGGCATAGCCGTTGGTGCTGTACCCACTGTCGCCGGCATGGACCACCACGGTGATGCCGGCCTCGTTTACCCGAGACCAGAAAGGATCAAACATCGGATCGCTCGGGGTGCGGGGCCCGTCTTTGGTGAAGACCGCGGCCGGACGCAACACGATGAGTCGGGCCCCCTTGGAGAGGGCCCACTCCAACTGGGAGATGGCAAAGTCGACGTCGACGAGCGTGATGTAGGGCGCCCCGAAAATCTTGTCCTGATAGGCGAAACCCCAATCCTCCTCGAGCCACTTGTTGAAGGCCTCGAAGGTGTGCATGATCGCCTGCGGATCGTGGACCAGCTGCTCCTCGTACAACACACCAAGGGTCGGGAAGAGCCAGCAGCCATCGAGCCCCTGCTCGGCGAGCACTTTGATCCGGGCATCTCGATCTCGGTATTCGGGACGAATCGGCTCACGCTCCGACAACATCTCGATCGGCGACTTGCCCTCCGGGTTACCCCGAAAGTAGTCGTGCAACGCCCCGGCCTTGGCCACCGGGTCGAAGGTCGGATTGGTCACCACCCGACAGACCTGCCCCCCAACCACGTGATAGCTGCGGCCATCGATCTCACACCACTGCACACATCTCGGACCCAACTTCGGGTCGAGATGCCGGGTGAAGGCATCGATGGCTTCGTAGTAGTGGTTGTCGGCGTCGAAAGGAACAAAGTCCAGTTCAGGAAGCTCGGTGGCCATCAGCTACTCCTCAGTCGAATCGGGCCCAAACTCTCACAGGCGTTGTTGCTACTTCTCGGGACGGTCTTTCTGCGGTGCAGGCTAACGGGGCACTGTTCCGGCGCCGACACCCCGCCCCTGCGGCGCTCCCTCGATGAACCCCGTAGCGGACCAGTCGTGGACCGGATCCGGGCCCGGCGGGGCGCCTCAACAAAACCGCAACACGGTGTGGGCGACACAGCACTACCCGCTGCGGACGACGCCACCGGGACGGTTTCCGGTGTCGGCATCGAAGCGGCGGGTCATGGTGCCCTTCACCATGGTGGCCACATAGCCGGTCACCGGCTGCATCAGCCGGGTCCCGCCGGCCGGAAGATCGTGATGGGGTTCGGGTGGGCCCACCGACAGGTTCTCGTGATCAATCACGTTCACGTCGGCCCGCTTACCCACCTCAAGGCTGCCGCGATCGGTCAAACCATGCAGCCGAGCATTGGCCGAAGTTTGTTTGGCCACCAGAAACTCGAGCGGGAGCTGATCGCCCCGATGGCGATCACGGGTCCAGTGGCTCAGTTGCGATGTCGGCATCGAACCATCACAGATCAGGGTGACGTGAGCCCCGGCATCACTCAGTCCGGTGACGGTGTCGGGGTGACGCAACATCTCACCCAGGATCTCCATCCGCGAATGCACGTCAACGGCCATCAGCGCAGCAAAGCGGGACCCGCCCTCACCGATCAGGAAGTCATAGGAATACTCCAGCGGATCCTGACCGGCCGCAGCGGCGGCCATGGCAAACATCGAGTCCATCTCCGGCTCGTAGTCGACCGGGTTGGCCAACGGATACAGCGCCGGTGCCGCCCGCTGAAAGACACCAAAGACGTTCTTCATCGAGCCCGGCTCGTCGACCGGCACATCGGTTTCGGCCAGTATCGCAGCCCGCACCTCGGCCTTGGCCATCTCCCGAGCCCGCTCGGCCAACGGCAGATGAGCGATGGCCATGTACGACGGCCGGCGGATAAAGGCGTGATATCCGCTGAGCCCAGTCAGGAAACCGATCGGCCGAGCCGACACCTGAGGAAAGAGCTGAGCCCCATCGGCGTTGGCGGCCGCGGTGCGCTCCAAAATGGTGCGCCACAAATCCTGCGGCAACTTCGTATCGGTCTCCGAAGTGGGGATAAGGGTGAAGGTCACCGGACGACCGCTGCGCTTGGATACCTCCACCATCCGGGCGTGTTCCTCGATCTGGGAACCGATGTCGGGCTCCATGCTCTCCAAGGTGCCCAACGCCTCGCCGGGGATGATCTGGAACACTCCCCGATCGACCGACTTCATAGCATCGGCGATAGCAAAGAGCTCTTCGTCGGCGGCAAAGGTACCCGGCACCGGCTCGCCCCACAGCGCCCGATGAGCTCGGATCCGCGACGTGGAAAAGCCGAGGGCTCCATCGCTCAGACCCTGCGCCACCACATCAGACATGGCAGCCAGGTCGTCGGCGGTGGCGTCCTCGTTCAGCCGGCCCCGCTCCCCCATCACATAGAAGCGCACCGCCCCGTGAGGAATCTGGGCGCCGATGTCGAGGGTGTACTCGCGGCTATCGAGATAGTTCAGATACTCGCCGAACGTCTCCCAGTTTCCCCAAGGCATCCCCTCGTACAGGGCGGTGCCGGGGATGTCCTCGACGCCTTCCATCAGCTCGATAAGAGCCTGCTCCTGGCCCGGACGGACCGGGGCAAAACCCACACCGCAATTGCCCATCACGATGGTGGTGACTCCGTTGGCCGACGACGGCTCCATGGCGTCGTCCCAACTCACCTGACCGTCGTAGTGAGTATGCAGATCAATCCAACCCGGCGTGACGATGGCACCGTCGGCGTCGATCACCTCGGCGCCGCCAGCATCGATCGAACCGCCGACCTCGGCAATCAACCCACCAGCTACCGCAACATCGCCCGATTTTGGCGACCCGCCGAGCCCGTCGACGATCGTTCCACCCTTGATGACGTAGTCAAAGCCTGAAGACATTTGGCACCCCCTGTGCCAGATCATCTTACCGGAACGGGCCGCCGCCAGCCTCGCCAGAGATCGCAGTGGCACTCGGTTGTGCTTCTTCGGCATCCGCAGACCCGACCTTGATAAGAAACATGCCCCATGGCGCCACCTACCAACCGGGTTCTAGCGTTGATGTAGGGCTCCCGTCAGTCGGAGAGCCCACGCCAAACACACCACATCAACACCACGAAAGCACCGCCCATGCTCTCCAACCGGATCTCCCGAAAGATCGCCGCGCTCCCGATCGCCCTCTGTGCCCTTGCGCCCAGCCTCGTCGGGGTCTCAACCGCCGATGCCGCTACCGCAACCTGCGCCGGCCAGCCAGCGACGCGGATAGGAACCGCAGGCAACGACATCATCTACGGCACCGGTGGACGAGACGTCATCGTCGGCCTGGGTGGCCACGACAGAATCTTTGGTTTCGGCGGCGACGACATCATCTGCGGTGGTAGCGGCAACGACGAAATCGACGCTGGCTTCGGAACGGATCGCGTGATCGGCGGAAACGGAAACGATCGTTTGCGCGGCGGATACGGCTGGGACCGCATCTGGGGTGGGAACGGCAACGATTGGATCGGCGGCGGCGACGGCAACGACGCGATGTGGGGTGGCAACGGGCACGACGATCTCTATGGCGGCAACGGATCGGACTATCTGGTTGGCAACTCAGGCAACGACCGACTCGCCGGCCAGTGGGGTCGCGACACCGTCTCCGGCGGATGGGGTGAAGACCTTGCCGTTGGAGAGAACCCGCTATCTGACCCCGACACCACCTTCGGCAAACAAGCTGTCGCCAACGTGTTTTCCGAAGTTGCCGCCTTCTGCGCCACCGGCTGTATCGCCGGCAGCGCAACAGAGCGGTCGATCGTTCCGGTGGCCGGTCCGGCCGGGGTCACGTTCGACCGGGTCCAGTACACCTTTGACAGCGAAGGCTTCGTGCTCGAAATGCGGCTTCGCGACTCAAGCCAGCCCTTCGCCACCGGTAGCCGTCAGTACACCGAGATTTCCGCCTCCGGCTGGCTCGACGCCTATGGGTCGCCCCGCTCCAACTTCTGGGGCGCCTACCGAACCAACGAATTGCTCCAAGGCGCCTCCTTCTCATCAGCCAACGCAGCAGCACACATCCAATGGATCCTCAACCGCACCTACTGAGTCGACGCGGCCTTCTGCGATGTTCCGGGTGCTCTGACCTGGTTCAAACTCAGCCACCAGCTCCGGGCTCAATCGCCACGTCCGGCCACGACCGCTGAGCTCAGCAGTTAGAGACGCCTTACGGCGTGCAGCTCAATGACCGCCACACCTTCTTCGCGGCTGGCGTCGAAATCAACCCGGCCTTCGATCTTCCACTCGTCGTGGCCCTCGGGATCGACCAGGGTTTGCACCACCGCACCGGTTGACCGGTCATAGGTGTGGTGTTGAGGACCACGAGCGTCGGCGTCCATCACCACCATGTCGTGTTCCTCCCAGTACGGCTCCATCTGAGCCTTGATGTCGTCGGAGCGCCAGCGGCCTTCATCGCGCGGAGCCTCGGCCAACTCGGTGTAGCGGCGGCGGGCCAACAACCGCACCCAGCGGAACATCTCGTTGCGCACCATCACGGCAAAGCCCGGGGCGGCCACCAGGTCGAAGGCTGGCGGCAGTTCATCGGGCGCTGATGGGTCGCCGGCCCGGAGCCGCTCCCACTCGTCGATCAGGCTGGAGTCCACCGCCCGCACCATGGTTCCCAGCCAGTTGATCAGATCGTCGAGCTCCGGTGTGGAGGCCGACTCCGGCACCGTCTGCAACAGCGCCTTGTAGGCGTCGGTGAGATACCGCAGCACCACTCCCTCGGAGCGCTTCAGCCCGTAGTAGTTCACCATCTCGCGGAAGGTCATGGCCCGCTCGAACATGTCACGAACCACCGACTTGTGGTTCAGGCTTTCGTAGCCCACCCACGGATGACTGGCGGCAAAAGTGGAGAACATGGCGCCCAGTTCCTCCTCGAGGGGCTTGGCCCAGGTCACCTCCTCCAAACGAGCCATGCGCTCGTCGTACTCGACCCCCTGCATCTTCCACTCGTTGATCAGCTCACCCTTGATCTTGTCGAGCTGGGCAAACATCACCGCCCGCGGATCCTCAAGCACCGCCTCGACCAGCGTCACCACATCAAGGGCATACTCGGGGCTGTCTTTGTCGAACACCTCCAGGGCTTCGACAACAAAGAGTGACAGCGGCTGGTTCAGCGCAAACTCATCCTGAAGATCCAGGTTGATGCGGATCGTGCGGCCCCACTCATCTGGCTCGGCCAGAACTTCCAGCACCTCGGCATCGCGCAGCGACCGGTAGATCGAGATGGCCCGCTTGATGTGCTTGCGTTGGGTGCTGCGGGGATCGTGGTTGTCGAGCATCCGATGACGCACCGCGGCGCAGCCGTCGCCGGGACGGTCAAGCAACTGGAGCATCATGGCGTGGGATACGCCGAAGCGACTGTGCAGCGTTTCGGGCTCGCCGGTGAAGAGGCGATCGAAGGTCTTTTCGTCGAAGTGCACATAGCCCCGCTCGGGCGGACCCTTCTTGCGGAGCTTCTTCAACTTCTTGGCGTCGCCCTGGGCCTTGGCTTCGGCCACCTTGTTGGCAATCACGTGCTCCGGCGCCTGCACCCACACGTGGCCGACATCGTCGAAACCCTTACGCCCAGCTCGACCGGCGATCTGTTTAAAGTCGCGAACGGTGAGCACCCGGGTGCGCTGGCCGTCGTATTTGCACAGCTGGGTGAACAACACGGTTCGAATCGGCACGTTCACCCCCACCCCGAGAGTGTCGGTGCCACAGATCAGCTTCAGCAGACCCTGCTGAGCCAGCTTCTCCACCAGCAGCCGGTACTTCGGCAACAGCCCGGCGTGGTGCACGCCGATACCACTCGATACAAACCGCTTCAGGTCCTTGCCCACCGGAGTGTCGAAGCGGAAGTCGCCGATGGCCTCCTTGATCTCGGCCTTCTCGTCCTTGGTGGTCACGTCGAGGCTCATCAGCGCCCCGGCGGCTTCGGTGGCGGACCTCTGGGTGAAGTGCACGATGTACACCGGCGCCATGTCGGACTTCAACAGCTCGGTAATCGTCTCGTGAGTCGGCGTCTCGCAGTACTTCGGCAAGAGCGGCACCGGACGATCCTCGGTCTTCACCAACGCCGCCGACCGACTCCCCCGCCGCTCCAACTCCTCGATAAAGAAGTCGGTATCGCCGAGGGTGGCCGACATCAACAGGAACTGGGCGTCGGGCAACTCGAGCAGAGGCACCTGCCAGGCCCAACCCCGATCCCGATCGCTGTAGTAGTGGAACTCGTCCATCACCACCTGACCGACATCGGCCTTGCCCCCCTCGCGCAGGGCCAGGTTGGCCAGCACCTCAGCGGTGCAGCAGATCACCGGAGCGTCGGCGTTCACCGCAGCATCGCCGGTCATCATGCCCACCCGCTCCGAACCCAGATCCCGACACAGGGCGAAGAACTTTTCGCTCACCAACGCCTTGATCGGAGCGGTATAGAACGTACGGCGCCCCGAGGCCACCGCAGCAACGTGGGCGCCAAGAGCCACCAGCGACTTGCCAGAACCGGTGGGCGTGTTGAGGATCACGTGGGAGTCGGCAAAGAGCTCAAGCAGCGCCTCCTCCTGAGCCGGATACAACTCGATCCCGGCCTCGGCGGTCCACGACATAAACCCATCGAGCAACTCGTCAGGATCGGTCGTGCCAGCATCGAGCAACTCGGTCAGGTCCACCGCCC
>CALAML010000193.1 GCA_937925845.1 uncultured Acidimicrobiales bacterium
TGGCCGACCTGGCCGACGATGACTTCAGCCCCACCTACCTCCGCAACGGCACCGTCTACGGCTACTCGCCGGTGCTGCGTGGCGATCTCGTGGTGAACAACCTGACCGGCCACGCCTTTGCCACCGGTAAAGTTTTCCTCAAGAGTGACGGCCGGGTGTGGCGCCCGCTGATTCACGTTTCCGACATCGCCCAGGCCTTCAAGCTGGTCACCGAAGCGCCCCGCGATGTGGTGCACAACGAGGCGTTCAACGTGTGCAGCACCACTGAGAACTACCTGATCCGCGACGTCGCCACCATCGTGGGCGAAGTGGTTCCTGACTGCGAGTTGCAGATGGCCGACGACGCCTTTGTCGACGCCCGCAACTACCGGGTCAACGGCGACAAGCTCGCTGAAGCCACTGGGTTCAAGTCCAAGTGGAACGTACGGCGTGGCGTTGCGGAGCTGCTGGAGAACTACCGCCGCCACAACCTGAGCATCGAGGACCTTGAAGGACCCCGCTTCCGCCGGCGCAAGACGGTTGAGAGCCTCCAGGGTCAGGGCCTGGTCGATGGTGAGTTGCGGGTGACCGACACCTCGTCCCAAGCGGCGGTGGCATGAGCGATACGACATCGTCGGGTGCCCCACTGACGGCCTGCCCGGCCTGTCTCGGAACCGAGCTCACCGAAATTCTGCAGCAAGAATCCATTCCGGCGCACAGTTGTCTGCTGATGAGTGATCGCCAGGAAGCGATCGACTTCCCGACCGGCAACATGGTGCTCACCGCGTGCCGCGCCTGCGGCTTTGTGTTTAACGCGGCGTTCGACCTGGCTCTCAACCAGTACTCCGAAAGCTACGAGGAGACCCAGGCGTTCTCGGCTCACTTCGTCGAGTTCGAAGAGGCGCTGGCCAAACGCTGGATCGACGCCTACGACATCAACAACAAGACCGTGCTCGAAATCGGCTGTGGCAAGGGAACCTTCCTGGCCACCATGTGTCGGCTCGGTTCGAACCGGGGGATCGGCATCGACCCCGCGGTAGCGCCCGACCGATTGGCTCCCGAAGAGAACGCCCAGATCGAATGGTTGGCTGAGCTCTATGCCGATCACCATTCTGCGATCGATGCCGACGTGATCGTGTGTCGCCACACCCTGGAACACATCAGCCCGGTCAAGGAGTTCCTCGACACCATCCGAGCCACCCTGGGCGACCGCCACGACGTTCCGGTGCTGTTCGAGCTGCCCGACTTCGCTCGGGTGGCCGAGGAGTTGGCGTTCTGGGACATCTACTACGAGCACTGCTCGTACTTCACCATCGGCTCGTTGGCCCGACTCTTCCGACGCTGCGGCTTCGACATCATGGCTCTCGACACCGTTTACGACGGGCAGTATCTCCTGATCGAAGCCAAGCCGGCGCCAGTGCCGACCGAAGCCAGCTTCGCCGAAGAGGATGACCTGGCGGCCACCCTCGAGTTGGTCGATAGCTTTAATGCCCGGTTCATGGCCGACCTCGAACGCCGGACCGATGTACTTCAGGGGCTGGTCGACTCCGGGAAATCGGTATCGATCTGGGGTGCCGGTTCAAAGGGCGTGGCCTTTGTGACCACACTCGATGCTGCCGACCAGGTCACCAGCGCCTGCGACATCAACCCTTACAAAGCGGGCAAGTACCTCGCTGGTTCAGGGGTGTCGGTGGTTGGTCCCGAGGATCTCCAGGAAATCAAACCAGATGTGGTGATCCCGATGAACCCGGTCTACACCGAAGAAATCGCAGCCAAACTCAAAGAACTCGGCCTCGAGTCCGAACTCCTCGACGTCGGCCTCTAACGCGGAGCTGTTCACCGCCGGCAGTGGCGGTTGTGGGTCCAACATTGGGAGAGGCCGGCAATTGATCGACGTCCACGACAGTTGCGAGACCCGGGCTGCGGCCCGCCCGGAGGGCAGTTGCCGTAGTGAATAGTTGACCTATCCACTAGGGTTTTATCCGACGACGTGGATTGAGGAGATTTCGATGGCCGGCTTTCGCGAACTGCTGAACGAAACCAAGGGGCGTATCAACGAAGTCGACACCGAAGCGGGCCAAGCCGCGGTCGATGCTGGCGCCATTCTCCTGGATGTCCGAGAGGCCGATGAACACGACCAGGGTGCGGTGCCGGACTCAATCTTCATCCCCCGAGGAACTCTCGAAAGCGCGATCGAGAACCGCATCACCGACAAATCGACCCCCATCGTGGTGATGTGCGCCGGTGGAGTGCGTTCGGCGTTCGCCGCCGAAAGCCTGCAAAACCTCGGCTACAGCGACGTGGTCTCGATGGACGGTGGGTTCAACAAGTGGAAGGACGAAGGCCGGCCCTGGGCCGTGCCACAGTCGCTCACATCCGAACAACGCAACCGCTACAAGCGACACCTGCTGTTGCCCGAAGTCGGAGACGAGGGACAACAGAAACTGCTCGACTCCAAAGTGCTGCTGCTGGGCGCCGGAGGGCTCGGATCACCCTCAGCGATGTACCTCGCCGCAGCCGGGGTGGGCACCATGGGCATCGTCGACATGGATGTGGTCGACGAATCAAACCTGCAACGCCAGATCATCCACAACCTGGAGCGGGTCGGTCAGCCCAAGGTCGAATCGGCCAAGCAGACCATCAACCTCATCAACCCCGACGTGGACGTCATCACCTACAACGAACGACTGAACGCCGAGAACATCCTGGACATCATCGCCGGGTATGACGTGGTGGTCGATGGCGCCGACAACTTCCCGAGCCGCTTTCTCCTCAACGACGCATCGGTCAAGCTCGGCATTCCGGTGGTGCACGGATCGATCTTCCGCTTCGAAGGCCAAGTCACCGTCTTTGACCCCAAGGCGGGCCCCACCTACCGCGACCTGTTGCCCGAGCCGCCCCCGGCCGAACTGGCACCAAGCTGTGCCGAAGCCGGTGTGCTCGGCGTGCTGCCCGGCATCATCGGCTCGCTACAGGCCATCGAAACCATCAAGCTGCTCCTCGATCTCGGCGACAGCCTCAGTGGGCGACTGCTGGCCTTCGACAGCCTTGAGATGACGTTCCGGGAGTACAAGCTGCGGCCCGACCCAGAAAATAAGGTCACCTGGGAACTTCGCGACACGATTGGTATCGCCGAGTACGACGATCACTGCTCGCCCAACACTGCTTAGCAGCGAGCTTCGCTTGCTGTCCTGGATTTGTCCTCTGCCTTCTTTGGCCTTTGTGTTGCTCGCGGTTGGTGGTCCGGCTTTGCCGGGCTGCCTTTTGGTTCCGTCAGGCCAGGGCTGCGGCACTCCAACACTTCCCTTCCTGTTGCGGCAGCCGGCCTGACGGGCTCACCAAACCTGTTTGGTGGGGGCAGTAGGCTGAACCGGCCCAGCCGGCTCCCCTCATCCTCCCTCCGGTGTGTCAAACGTGACCGATTCCCAACGCGTCAGCGACAAGCTGCGCGAGAAAAATCCGCTGCCCCACGGCACCGTCATGGTCGGGGCCGGCTTGGCCGCAAACGGGCTCACCATGTTTGCGTTTCTTTTTGCCTCCCAGCGGGTGCTCTCCGAAGAGTCCTACTCGGTGCTCGGTGTGCTCTGGGGGTTGGCCTTCCTGGTCGGACCGGGTTTCTTCCTCCCGCTTGAACAGGAAGTCAGTCGAGCCCTCGCCAGCCGGCGATCACGGGGAGTGGGCGCCAGACCGGTCATCCGACGGGCGGCGACGCTCGGACTCGGGGTGGCGACAGCACTCCTGATCCTGACCGCCCTGGCATCGGGCCCCTTGGCCGACGAGGTTTTCCGTGGCGACCGCCTCTTTGTGCTCGCCTTCGCCATCTCCTTCCTGGCCTATGCCGTCGAGCTACTGGTGCGGGGCGTGCTGTCGGGCACCGGCCAGTTCTCCACCTACGCCATCGTCCTGGGCATGGAGGGGGTCAGCCGCTTCGTCCTCGCGGTGGTGTTGGTCATCGCCGGCGTCACCGCGGCGGGCTGGTTCGGCCTGGCCCTCGCCGTGGGGCCGCTGATCGCTGCGGCCTTTGTGGCCCTTCCCGGCCGCCGACCCGAGGTGGCAGACGGGCCTGAAGTGTCAACCGCCGAACTTTCCACCTCGCTGGGTTGGCTGTTGATGGGCTCGGTGCTCACCCTTGGCCTCATGAATATCGGCCCGGCCCTGATCGAGAGCCTCGGTGGCGAAGACCAGGCCCTCGCTGGTCGCTTCCTCAACACGCTCCTGGTGGCGCGGATCCCACTCTTCCTCTTCCAGGCGGTTCAGGCTGCCCTGCTACCGGCCATGGCCGACCACGCCGGAGCCGGCCGATATGTGCAGTTTCGCCAAGCGATGAAACAGCTCATGCTGGCTGTCACTGGGGTAGCTGCGGTAGGGCTGGCCGGCAGCCTCGCCGTAGGCCCGCTGGTGGCCAAGATTCTCCTCGGCGAAGCCGACCCGCTGGCCCGGGTGCACTTCGGTGCCCTCGCGGTGTCGATGGCGCTCTACATGGGTGGACTGGCTCTGGCCCAAGCACTGATAGCGCTGCACCACCAGCGCGCAGTCGCCCTCACGTGGGCGGCAGCCGCGACTGCCTTTGTTGTGACCCTGGTGTTGATACAGGCCGATGCTCTGGTGCGTGTCGAGATGGCTCTGCTGGCTGGGTCAGTCGTGGCCTGCGGTGGTCTGGCGGTACTGCTGCGCACCGACGAGCGCTGGAGCGAAGCGCGAGCCGCCACCGGCTCAGCCGTCCCCACGCAGTAGGCCGACCGAAATGTCGGTGCTGGACGCGCATATTTGGGGTTGGGCGCCGACATTTCGGTTGGAGCGGGCGGGATGGGGTGGCGTTTTCGACCCAATGGGCTGGCGCCGCTACGCTGAGTGACGTGAAGGGTCTCATACTCTCGGGGGGAGCCGGGACGCGGCTGCGTCCCATCACCCATACCAGCGCTAAACAGCTTGTTCCCATCGCCAACAAGCCGATCCTGTTCTACGGGATCGAGGACATGGTCGCGGCCGGAATCACCGAGATCGGCATCGTTACCGGCGACACCGGACCCGACGTGGAAGCCGCGGTGGGTGACGGTTCCCGCTGGGGCGTGAACATCACCTTCATCCCCCAGGACGAGCCACTGGGGCTGGCCCATTGCGTGCTGATCGCCGCCGACTTTCTTGGTGATGACGACTTTGTGATGTACCTCGGCGACAACATGTTGGAACAGGGCCTCGACCGCTTCTGTCACCAGTTTTTGGCCGAACGATCCGGCACCGACGAAGCCCCCGCAGCCCAGATTCTCCTGGCCAAGGTTGAAGATCCCAGAGCCTTTGGCGTGGCCGAAGTCGACGCCACCGGCGCCGTGGTCGGGCTGGTGGAAAAGCCCGAAGTGCCGCCATCGGACCTGGCCCTGGTCGGGGTGTATCTCTTCGACAAGTCGATCCATGAAGCGGTTCGAACCATCGAGCCCTCCGAACGGGGCGAGCTCGAAATCACCGACGCCATCCAATGGCTGATCGATGCCGGCAAACGGGTTCGCCATGAGATCCTCGATGGCTGGTGGATCGACACCGGAAAGAAGGATCCGCTGCTCGCCTGCAACCGGCTGGTGCTCGACACTCTGGCGTCCCGCATCGACGGAACCGTCGATGATGAATCCGTCGTCGAGGGGCGAGTGGTCATCGAAGAAGGAGCCGAGATCGTGCGCTCCCGAGTCCGAGGCCCAGTCATCATCGGGCGCGGCACCCGGATCGTCGATTCGGTCGTTGGCCCGTACAGCTCTATCAGCGAAGGCTGCTCGCTGACCCGAACCGAAATCGACCACTCCGTGGTGCTCGAGGGCTCGACCATCACCGGCATCCCCCGCGTCACCGATTCGCTGATCGGCCGTTGGGTTGAAGTTGGCGCATCCGACGCGGGAGCGCCTTCCACTCGTCTCCTCCTCGGCGACCACTCCCTTCTCGAGCTCTAGTGGTGTGTCGCCCAAATACTGATGCGGTCTGGACGGGCCCCGACGCCGCTGGCGGCGTCCTCGACGCCCTCCCTACCGGACGAGGTAAGTCGGGGATCTGCGTCCTTGCCAGGCGACGCCGGATGCCTCGCCCAGACCGCGACACTATTTCAGCGACACACCACTAGGGCCGAGCTACACCCATCACTGCGCCAATTGGTTTGTTTACGATCGCCCTCCCTACGATCGCTCTCACCGCACTGACCACCTGCTGAGTCGGGCCCAACGCAAGAACAAGGACCACCCCCATGAACATCCTGGTTACCGGCGGCGCCGGATTTATCGGATCCAACTTCGCCCGGTACTGGACCGAGACCCACCCCGATGACACCGTCGTGGTGCTTGATGCCCTCACCTACGCCGGCAACCGGCCCAACATCGCCGACCTCGAACCCGGCGTAGCCTTCGAACAAGCCGACATCGCTGACGTCGACGCCATGACCAGGATCCTCAACGAGCACGAAGTGAACACGGTGGTGAACTTCGCCGCCGAATCCCACAACAGCTACGCCCTGATCAACCCCGGCATCTTCTTCCGCACCAACGCCCTCGGCACCCAGTCGCTGTGCGAGGCGTCCCGCCGCCACGGCGTCGACCGCTTCCACCACATCTCCACCTGCGAGGTCTACGGCGATCTGGCTCTCGACAGCGACGAAGTCTTCACCGAAGAATCGCCCTACCGACCTCGCACCCCCTACAACGCCTCGAAAGCCGCTGGCGACCACGCAGTACGGGCGTATTTCGAAACCTTCGACCTCCCCATCACCATCACCAACTGTGCCAACAACTACGGCGCCTGGCAGTTCCCGGAGAAGGTCATTCCGCTCTTCACCACCCTTGCCCTCGGCGACGAATCGCTCACCCTGTATGAATCCAGCGACAACAAACGCGAATGGATCCACGCTCTCGATCACTGCACCGCCATCGACGCGGTGCTCGACCGCGGTCGGGTCGGCGAGACTTACCACGTGGGCACCGGCGTGGAGAAGACGGTGACCGAAATCGCCGACACCGTGCTCGACGCCCTTGGCAAACCCCACTCGCTCAAGACCACTGTGCCCGATCGACCGGGCCACGACCGACGCTACCTGCTCGACTCGTCCAAGATCCGTAAGGAACTGGGATGGGAGCCAGCGATCAGCTGGGAAGACGGCATCGCCGAAACCGTCCAGTGGTACGCCGACAACCAGGCCTGGTGGGAACCACTGCGCGGCCGAGCGCCGGTGATGGAAGGCAGCGAATGGGACAAGGCCGACTGATCCCGATCCGAGCGAGGTTGGGCTACCCACCAACAGGAGACAAGACAACGATGCGGCTGTTGATCACCGGCGGATCAGGACAACTCGGCACCGACCTGGTGGCGGTGGCCCGGGCCGCAGGCCACGACGTCACCGCGCCCTCCAGCGATGAGATGGACCTCCGCCAAGGCGACGCAGTGCTTGCTGCGGTGTCAGCCGCGGCTCCCGAAGTAATCGTTCACGCGGCGGCGTTCACCGCGGTGGATCGCTGTGAGACCGAGGTGGAGTTGGCCGAGGCCATCAACGTCGGCGGCACCGGTCACATCGTTGACGCAGCCCGAAGCGTTGGCGCCAGGGTGCTCTATGTCTCCACCGACTACGTCTTCGACGGCACAAAACCGGAGGCCTACCTGGAGACCGACCCCACCAACCCAAAGTCGGTCTACGGTCGCACCAAGCTCGAAGGCGAGTCGCGGCTCGGCCCCGAGGACACTGCGGTACGGACCTCCTGGGTTGTCGGTGCCCACGGCAACAACATGGTGAAGACCATCCTGCGACTCGCCGGCCAACACCCCGAGCTGAGCTTCGTCTCCGACCAACGCGGCCACCCAACCTTCACCGCGGATCTGGCCCAGCTCCTTTGCCACCTCGCCGCCGATCCACTTCCCGGAGTGGTCCACGCAACCAACCAGGGAGCGGTCTCGTGGTTTGAGTTCGCTCAGGCGGTTCTCGAAGCCGCCGGCGAAGACCCGCAACGGGTCAAGCCGGTCACCACCGCCGAACTCACCCCTCCACGCCCGGCGCCGAGGCCGGAGAACTCCGTGCTCGACAACGCCGCGCTACGCAACGCCGGGCGACCGCTGCTCGGCGACTTCCGGGAATCGCTGGGCCCGGTGGTGAAGACACTTCTTGGCGAGCAATGCCAGGAGTAGCCAGCCAGGTAGCTTTGGCGATCAAGGCCCGAGAACCGGACCGATCAGCACCCGGCCAGCTATTTCACGGTTCGACAGCCGAGGAAGGTGTTGCCGCCGTTGGTGGTGTTGCGCAAGCTCACACATACTGATGTGCCCGGAGGTTGGGTCGGGATGATCTTCTTCCAGCCCGAGCGACCATTGCCACCGAGTCGTCGCTGAATATCGAGACGTTTGAACCCGGTGCGAGCCACGGCGACCCGCTCATTAAAGACGCTGATGTCCACCGCGGCCCGAGCCTTATCGCCATCGATGGCCCAGCCGCGCACTACGGTGCCGTCCTTGCCCTGGCGTACCACGTTGATCACGCCGGAGTTGGGCGCCGGGTTGTCGGGGGTGCCAGCTCGCGGCTGGGAGTCACGCCTGTCGCCGTCACCACCGGATACGCCGATCGTAAACTTGGTGCTCAGGATCTGACGACTCAGCCCGCCGCCCTCATCAGCGATACCGGCGTTGATGGCTCGACGGAGTCGCCCGCCGCTCACCGTCTTGGACCCGTCGCTGCCGGAGATGGTGACGTCGGTCTTATCGACCCGGCCCGAGACCCCGGTGGTGCCCACGATGCGAATGTCGTTGACCGTGCCCACCCGGGTATCGCTCGAGCGGTTCATGTACCGGGTCATCTGTTCCTGCGAAAAGGTGCGAGACCATGTCGCAAACGGGTTGTCGCCGCCATCACGGGGGTCGACCACGCCACGCAGATAGGGGAGTTGGTTCACAAACACGAAGCCGCTGTCCTCGGTATGGCCACCGGTGGAGGATGAATACAGCGCCTCGATGGCTCGACCGGCGTAGTTCACCGTCTGGTTGGCCGTGGCATCAACCGCGGCTCGCCATCGGCTCCCGTTGCGGCCACCTTCCTTGTCCCAACCGATGTACACCTGGTCATAGGTCGAGCTGAACAAGTCGAAGGTTCGGCCTGACCGGCCGCTGCGATTCACCTTGTTACGGGCATAGCTGCGACCGGCAATGGCCTGGGCCTCAAGCGCCGCCTCAGGCCATGAGGAAGGAACCTCGCCAAGACCGTAGAGATACTCATCCATCGTCAGATTGGTGGCGATGGCCCGAATGCTGTTGTTGCCCTCAAGTCGGAACCGAATGCGACCCCGGCTGTAGCGGTAGCCGGTCGACGACAGCCGAACCGGGTTGCACCCAACGCAGTCGGCATCAAGCATCAACACCACCGGCCGCGTCGCGCTGCCCAACAGCAGCGGCGGACCGCTGGGATTCAACGGGTTTGGCGACACGGCAAAACGGTCGCCGGAACGCGAGAGGGTTACCTCCGAACCGACGCTGATCGGGCGGTTCTGACCCAGCGGCACCTGAAGCGTCATGTTCGACGCCGCCGAAAGCCGAATCGAGGTGGTGTCGACCAGATGGATCCGCATATTGCGGGGCTGAGGCTCGGTCACCACCGAGGTGCCCTGGTAGTAGTGCGAAAGAATCTGGCGGGTGGTACGACCGGCGTCGGCGAACCCCTTGGCGCCGTACTGACTCATGCCAACACCGTGGCCCCAACCGCCGCCGTCGAAGGTGAACTCCGGCGCCGCCGCGGCCGGAGGTGCGGCAAAGGTGAGCGAGGCGATCATGGCCACAGTGGCCACGATGGCAAACAGTCGCTTCCGCCACGACCCTATGGCCGCGTCCGGGTCAACCCCGGAACGCCGGGACAACAATTGGGGGGTGTCGAAGGGGCCGACACCGGGGCTGGGCATGCCGCCAGCGTTCACAAGATCGCCTCCAAGCTCAACGCTCGGACAAACCTAGCCGCTCACCGTGGCCAGCTGGTGGCAAGCTGTGGCTCTGACACCCCTCCGGGGGCCGTTGCACGGAGCTTTTTGCTGGCCTTTGGGGCCCTGTCCCTCTGTTGTTGACGGGGTGCCTTTGCCCGTCGGCCAGCCGTCGTCTTGGCTTGCGCTGGTGGTTTGCTTTACCCGGGGGTCTGGCACCCCTCCGGGGGCCGTTGCACGGAGCTTTTTGCTGGCCTTTGGGGCCCTGTCCCTCTGTTGTTGACGGGGTGCCTTTGCCCGTCGGCCAGCCGTCGTCTTGGCTTGCGCTGGTGG
>CALAML010000194.1 GCA_937925845.1 uncultured Acidimicrobiales bacterium
GGACGATCGCCCCAGATTCTGTCGTTACCGTCGCGACCAAGAATCGTGTCGTCGCCCTCGCCACCCAGGAGGACGTCGTCGTTTGCGCCTCCGATGATGGTGTCGGCGCCGACTCCGCCCTCCAGATAGTCGAACTCGTCACCATCGCTGCCCCGGAGGACGTCGTCGCCTTCCTCGCCGACAACGGCATCGAAGCCCACTCCAGTCCATACTTCATCGTCGCCTGGCCCGGCGAAGATTAGGTCATGGCCGTCGTTACCAAAGATCAGATCGGCTCCTTCGCCTCCCATGATCTCATCATCGTCCGCACCGCCGTAGATGGTGTCGTCGCCCTCGCCGCCGCTGATCTGGTCCCTCCGGTCTTCGCCAGTGTCGTGTGCGTCCCCGCCGAAAATGATGTCGTTGCCGCTGCCGCCATCGATCAAGTCATTGTCATCGCCGCCGCAAATGAGATCGTCGCCGCCACCGCCGTCGATTTCGTCGTAGTTCCCGAGGCCATGGATCACATCGTCGCCCGGAGTACCAACGATTTCGTCGAAGTCCGGCGTCCCGATGATGGTTGCCGGAACGCCGTTGCACAGCACCGCCGTCTGTTGAGCGCCAGCCGGCACCGCAGCAATCACCGGATTCACGAGAACAGCGGCCACAGTTGCCATCCAAACTTTCGCCCACCTGCCGGACGCTCGAAGCGGGCGCTTTGGGTATACGGAACCCACGGCCGAGGGCGATTGAACAGTGACAGGACTCATTCGGCTCTTATCGACAATTCAACGATGAAGCTGAAGTACCGGGCGAGGCCCGCCTAGTTGTTCTCGCACGCTCGATATAGCGAGCGACCGCGTGAAGGCGGGAGTCCGAACCCTCCGAGTCGGTTGGGATGGGGAGGTTTCTACGTAGTTGTACCGATGACGCGGTGCTGGGATTCGTTGAAGATGGCGGTGACAAAGGGGAGATTCACCATGTTTCGACAGGATTCCGGCCGCGCTCGGCTGCTGGATAACCGTGCACGCTTGACGACCAACCACCGTGGGCCGGACTACCGGCGAAGGGCCCAACGCCGGCTATTTCGGGGGCTGGCCATGCTTTCGGTGCTGGCGATGGTGGCCACGGCGCTGGCGACCGTGGCTGAACCGGTCGGGGCTCAAGTGCGCGGTGGCTTCCCGCCCCCGTTGCCAGTCGATCGACCCTCGCAACCCACACCGAACGTGCGCCCGGACTTCGTGTGGGCCGCAGCCGGCGACTCCTTCGCCGCGGGCGAGGGCGCCCCGTTCGTTCGGTCATCGAACCTGCGCAACGTTCGCTGGCAACGCCCTGGTGCTCTGGAATCGACGCCGGTCCGCGCCTGTCATCGAAGCCGCAGAGCCCCGGCGCCCACGGTCAACCGGCAGCTAACGGCGGACTTCCCGGCAATCAACTTCGACTTCCGCTTCGTCGCCTGTTCGGGCGCCAAAATCGCCGATCTCAGCAACACCCGAACCAATGCTGGGCCGGACCGGCTGGCCACCCACAACGACCCAGCCCAGTTTGGTCAAGTGGCCAGCTGGCTCGGCCCCCGCAAACTCGATGCCATGTATCTCAACATCGGCGGCAACGATGGCGGCTTCGCACCCATCGTGACTACCTGTCTCCTGTTCTCCTGCGGCCCGGAGGACGATCGTGAATTGGAAACCGAACATTGGGAACCGATGGAGGCGGCGTTCACCAACTTCAACGAACGTCAGCTTCGGCCGGGCACGCCGAGAGAACCCGATGGATTTGACCGGCACCTCCCCGGCAAGGTTGATCCTGGTGATGTCTTCATCACCACCATCCCAAACTTCGCCGAGGACACCGACGGCACCATCTGCACCTCATCGGACTTTGAGCGGGACCGGTTCCTGCAGAACTTTGATGTCGGCGAAATCTCGTGGGCATCGACAACGGTCCTGAACCGGATCAACAACGCAATCGCCGACGCCGCCAGCCTTCACGGATGGACCCTGATCCGAGAGCACGAAGCCGCTTGGTCCGGCCATGGAATCTGCGCCGCCGTCCCCTTCGCAAATACCAACTCAGCGGCGCTGGCCAACCAAGGCGACGATATGCACAGTGCAGCCCTGATCATCGCAGGAACCCTGACTGCGGCGGCTCTTGCACCAATAATCATTGGTCCCGCGGCTGCTCTACTGGCCTCCCCATTTGGGCTGGCATTGGCGATTAAGCGACTCCCCCTCGGCGGAGTGAGCGCCGGTATCGCCCATCCGAACGCCGCTGGCTACAACACCTACGTGAACCCGATCCTCAACCGCATCCGACCATTGGTGCGAGACAAGCTGGCCGACGGCCTGGCCGCACCCACCAACCTTCGGGTTGCCCGAGCCACCCGCAACGGACCGATCACGCTCCGCTGGCGGGACGAGTCGACCACCGAGACCCGCCACGAGATCGAAATCCTCCGGATCCGGGAAGGTGGCCGCAATATTCGAGTCGGCCAAACGTTCGCTGTCGCTGGCGCCACCACAAGTCGTACCGAGTTCACTCACCGGATCAGTACCGGCGCGCTGATCCAATACGGAGTGAAAGCATGCGTGCGCGTCGATCCCGGACAACCCAACATCTGTGGCCCTCAAGCCCAGGTTTGGGCGGCCAACAACCGGGCGCCACGGGTTCAGAACCTGGTCGGTTCGGTAGTGGCCGGGCTCAACACCCAGGGCGGCAACGGTCGGGTCGTGGTGCGTTGGGATGCTGACCCGTCCGCCACCCGATGGTCGGTCCGTCGAACCAACCTTGCGACCGGCAACCGGACACTCTTCAACTCCCGCTATGGCGGACTCACCGTGCCCCGCCCCAGCAGTGGCGCCAACCTGCGTTTCGACGTTGTTGGCTGCAACCGCATTGGCTGTGGCACGGCACGGTCGATCACCGTCGACACTTCTGAAGTGCCCCAGAACCGCCGGCCGGTGCTTCCCGGAGATCTATTGCGACACGAAGACGTGGCTGCCATCCTCGGCCTGGTCCCCGGCTCGGCGCCCAACATCACCAGGCTGCCACCGCTTCCGCCACAGCCACCCGTGGTGCGCAACCCAGTCACGCCGGTTCGGGTGCCTACGACACCCGCAGTGCGAACCCCAACCACCCCGGTGCGAGTGCCCACAACCCCAGCGGTGCGCAACCCAAGCACTCCGACGGTCCGCACACCAGTGAGAGCGCCAGCAATCCAGGTCCAACCCAGCCGAGCGCCAGCGACACGGGTTCCAAATACCCGGATCCCGGCAACCAGAATCGTGCCCGGCCGCTAGCAGCGACCCTCGCCGCTGCCGGAGTCTGCCTAACTCGAGGGAGGCAGCGTCCGGCAGTCGAGCGCACTTATTAGCGATTCGAAGCCCGGGGGAATCTCTATGAACACGCAAACCCGTTGCCGCCCCGGTCCAGTGGGAAAGGTGTAGTCGAAGCCGTGGTTGCCCCCCATCCCGGGAAGGAACCGAGCCAAGCCCTGCACCCGCAGATCAGCAGGCGTTACCCCGACCTTACGACCATTGGCACGGACGCTGATCAGACCACTGGGCTGCCGCCTTAGCGAACGGGCCGCCCAACCGCTAACCCGAACAACACCGTTGCTTCGAGTCAAACTTGTAATGCGACCCAGGGTGGCGAAGTCGAACGACAAAGGATCTGACGGTGGCACGATGCACGCGAACTCGTTTGCAAAGCCGTTCACTTGTGTCTGCGCACAGACCCGTTCGCCAGTCGCAAGATCATGGTCAACAAAAGCAACAAACCCTCGAACCCAACCGGGGACGATCCGCGACATCACCGGTGACTTGAACAGCCGCGCCCGCGCCTGCGCGACCGGCGGCCCCGGGAGCAGAATGTGAGGAACTGTCGCCTTCACTACTGGTCGCGGTGTCCCACGGAGGTCGGCGATCCAACCCACCACTTTGGTTACACCGTCCCCCTGTGGCACCGCGTAGTCAATCCCGCCGATCAGGTTTGTTCCAGGTGCAAAGACCGGCGAACGAGCTGAATCTGGTAGCTGCACAATACGGCACCGTGTTACTGCGCCATTCGTCACCCACCCTCTGACCGAGATCCAACGGGGAGGTACCTGAGTGTCTCCAGGTCGAGGTATGTCAGCTTGGAGAACCCATCGGCCCCGGAGGTTTGCATCCGTACGGATACCAGTGCCGTGGCACACCGCATTGTCGTAGACCGCCACGACTGACCCCGGACGACCATTTCCCCGAAGTTGGATGGCAACATCACCAGGTCCAGCGAGGATCCGGTCGATGGAAATGACCGTCGGAGGCAGATGGGGATCTTGTCGAAATCGAGACCCAGGTGTCGCGCTGGTGGCAGTGCCGAAGAGCCCCAAGACACACAGCGCAAGCACCGCCACCAGCAGTACTGCCCCGATGGGACGGTGACGTAGGGACCTACTTGGCGGAGGCAACTACACCTCGATGGTTTCGAGGATGTCGGCGGAAACGTCGAAGTTGCCGTAGACGCCCTGGGTGTCGTCGTGGTCGTCGAGTTCGTCGATGAGGCGCAGCACTGACTGGGCCTTGTCTTTGGTGTCGAGATCCACCGTTTGTTGAGGCACCATCGTCGACTCCGCGGAGTCGAAAGCGATCTCGGCCGCTTCGAGCGCGGCCCGAACCGTCTCCAGATCGGTCGGGGCACAGGTCACCTGCCAGGTGGACCCATCGACCACGATGTCTTCAGCGCCGGCATCGAGCGCGGCCATCATCAGGTCGTCCTCACTGGTGCCGTTCGAACCAGCGATCACACCCTTGCGCTCGAACTGCCACGCCACCGCTCCCGGCTCCGCCAGCGACCCGCCGTTGCGGCTGAACAGACTGCGGATATCGGCGCCGGTGCGGTTGCGGTTGTCGGTGAGCACCTCGATCAGCACCGCCACCCCGTTCGGGGCATATCCCTCGTAGGTGATCGACTCATACGACACACCCTCCAGCTCACCGGTGCCTCGCTTGATGGCCCGCTCGATCGTGTCGAGTGGCACCGAAGCATCCCGAGCCTTCTGATACATCGTGCGCAGGGTGGCGTTGGCTTCGAGCTCGCCCCCACCCTCGCGGGCAGCAACCTCAACCTGACGGATCAGCTTGGCGAACAGCTTGGCCCGCTTGGCGTCCGTTGCGCCCTTCTTGTGTTTGATCGTTGCCCATTTTGAATGACCGGACATGATCTCCCTCGTTGAGACTTGCGGTGATGCACCAGGGCGTCGGAGTGGCCCGAAACCCTCGCCTGCCATGGTAGGCGACGGCGAGCGATCATCGCCCCACCTCGCCGCCAGACCACAAAGTACGGCTATCCCAACCCGTGCTTCAACCTTCGGAGGGACCCTCGACCAGGCGGAGAAAGGCCCGGTGAATCCGGGTGTCGGGTGTGAGCTCAGGGTGAAACGAACTCACCAGCACCCGACCAGCCCGACAAAGCACCGGTTCGCCATCGACCTCCGCCAACACCTCAACGTTGTCGCCGACCGCCAGCACCCGAGGGGCCCGGATAAACACCGCGTGGAGATGCTCCGGCTCGTCCGCGCCCGACCCCGACCCCGACTCCGACCCTGACACGGACACTGACTCCGACCCCAAATCCACCGTCAGGTCGGTCTCAAACGAGTCCACCTGACGTCCATACCCATTCCGAGTCACGGTCAGATCGATGGCGCCAAACCAGCGCTGATCCGGACGGGCCTCGTGCACCTCGGAGGCCAGCATGATCATGCCAGCACAGGTGCCGAGCACCGGCATCCCCTTGGCCAGCAACTCGGCGACCGGCTCAAAGAGCCCGGTGCGCTCCAGCTGCATCGACATCGTGGTGGACTCCCCGCCAGGAATCACCAGGGCGTCGATCGATTCCAAGTGGGCCGGCTGGCGGACATCGACGGTGGTGGCGCCCAACGACTCCAGCATCTTCTGATGAGCGGCAAACGCGCCCTGTACCGCCAGGACCCCGATGTGGGGCAGCGCCGACCCGGTGGCCGTGGCTACCAGCCCCGCCCAGCAAAGGTGGTGTCGAGCGTTTCCATCTCCAGGCCAACCATGGCCTCTCCCAAACCGTGACTCACCTTGGCCAGAATCGAGGCATCGGTGAAGTTGGTGGTGGCCTCAACAATGGCCTTACCCATCAACGGCGGGTTCGAGCTCTTGAAGATACCCGAGCCAACAAAGACGGCCTGGGCCCCAAGCTGCATAGCGAGTGCAGCGTCGGCCGGAGTGGCGATACCGCCAGCACAGAACAGCGGCACCGGCAGCTCACCGGTGTCGTGAATTTCCTGCACCAACGGAAGCGGGGCCTGAAGCTTCTTGGCCCAATCAAAGAGCTCAGCCTGGTCGGCCTGGGTGACCTTGCGAATGTCACCAAGAATCGAACGCAGGTGACGTACCGCCTCAACCACGTTGCCGGTGCCGGCCTCACCCTTTGAGCGGATCATGCAGGCGCCCTCGGAAATGCGACGGAGCGCCTCACCAAGGTTGGTGGCCCCACACACGAAGGGAACGGTG
>CALAML010000195.1 GCA_937925845.1 uncultured Acidimicrobiales bacterium
GGCCGTTGGTGCAGCGGCGATGGTGCTCGGATCGATCAGGGGCTGCCCCGGATGGAAGACCGCGGCGTCGTGGTTGACCACCGGTGGCGGGAACGGTGACACCGGTGCCGGCGCGGGGGTAGGAGAAGGCGTGACCCACGCAGGAGCGGCATCGGTCGCGGGCATCGCCGCCGTGGTGGGAGGCGTGCCCACCGCGGCAGGTGTGGGGAAGGCCATCGGGGTGTCAGCCAGGCCCGGTTCGCCCAGAGTCTGAGCCGGATCAACCCAAGCGTCGGTATCGCCGTCGGCTGGCACCGCATGGTCGGTGCGGGTGATGTCGTAGTCGTCGGCATCGAGAGCAAGCGGTTCGGTCAGGTCGCGATCGTCGCCGCCCCAGAAGGCTTCGTTTACGAGTTCGGTGTCGTCGACAGCATCCGAGCCAGAATCGCCAGGATCCAGCGGATCTTCGGAGCCATCGATATGGCCACGACGCAGTCGATCGTTCATCCCCTCAAGGATGCCGGAAAATTGAGCAGCTGAGGCACCACCCCCGGCGGTGGCGACGCGATCCAGCCGTGGCAGAATCAGGAGATGAACCAAGGGTTGGACCACCGCCACGTCGTACGAATCGTTGCCGCGGGAAGGGTTGCGATCGGTGTCGCGGCACTTGTGGCCCCCCGCTTTGTTGGCGGCACCTGGGCCGGCGATGGCGGCAGCGGTCGTTCCTCATCGGTGATGGTGCGAGCCCTCGGCGTTCGTGACCTGGCCCTGGCCTACGGCACGCTTCGAGCGCTTGAAAACAACAGCGATGTGGCCACCTGGGCCCGCATGTGCGCCGCCGTCGACGGCGGCGATGCCATCGCCACCGTGATGGCGCGAGGCGCGCTGCCTCCGGTGCGGCGTGACCTGATCGGCCTGGTCGCTGGCGGAGCGGCCGCGCTTCAGGCGACCGCAGCCGACAAACTCGGCGGCTAGGAGGGTCCTAGACCCTCACTCAGCGACTCGATCCTGGGGCAAGCCCCTCACGGAGCGATGCCGGCGGCGACGATCAGTCCGGTGACGAGCCCAACGGAAACGACTCGCCGTTCAGGGTGAAGAAGGGATCCTCCTCCACGGGCTGGCCAAGCGGGGACGTTTCCCACGCCTCGTTGTGAGGCGTAGGTGCCGGCGCCTGCATGTCGGCGGGTGATGTCCACGGACCCTGCTCACCCACTCCCGGCTGGGGTGCCGCGGGGGCTGGCTCGCTGAGCGCCTCCGGTGATGTCCATGGGCCCTGCTCCCCCGCAGATTCCTGCGGGGAGCTTGGTTGAGCGGCTTCAGCCGGAGGCGTCCACGGACCCTGCTCGCCAGGAGGTGAACCGGCACCGGCGGGCGGAGTGAACGGACCCTGCTCAGAGCCAGCACCGGCGGCCATACCAACAGCCATCATTGGGCCCACCGCCTGGTTGGTTGAGCCCATCGGACCGGTCATCGGACCCATCGGGCCAGTGAGTGGATCCATCGGACCCGAGATCGGGCCGAACGGTCCGGCAGAGCCGCCGGGCGCTCTCGACCCGCCAGGACCGGTGACCTGCGCGGCGTGCTGGCCACTCTTCATG
Organism: uncultured Acidimicrobiales bacterium; assembly: GCA_937925845.1. GTDB lineage: Bacteria > Actinomycetota > Acidimicrobiia > Acidimicrobiales > CALAML01 > CALAML01. Next base: position 1,578 of record CALAML010000195.1, read on the forward strand.
TCGAAGAAAGCGGAATCCTCGCCGGCACCACCAGCAAAGAAGTCCTGCTCGGGCTTCCATTCGTCAGTCTCATGCACCCGCTCGTAGCGATCCTGCACCGAGCGCTCCACTTTCCGCACGCTGCGAGAATTGTTCCGAAACCACCGGTAGGCGGCGGGCACGACAACAAACACCACCAGAGCAATCAGACGAAAGCTGACCCGCATTCGACGAGGCTGCCGGAACGACTCGTTGTCGTTCTGCGAGCTGAGTTGGGCCAGCGGTGGCGCGTTCACAAACGAGGCGACCATAGGACCAACGTTGGTGGTCGAAGCAGCGGCGTCGTTCACCTCGCAGTTGTCGAAACCACAGCGATCCGGCGCCGGTTCGGCGCCTGCGAGAGCAGCCACAGCAAGTGACGCCGCCAGAGCAAACCCGGCCGCCCAAGGTGCCATCCGATGAGGCATGTTCCGCTCCTAGGACCCGCCGTGCGGCTGGTCGAATGTCGACCACCAGCCGTTACCGTCATCCTCGGTGCCGAGGCCCTGCTCCATGCCGCCGACGCTGGCACCGGCATCCTCGGCGTCGGGTGCAAACGGCAACTCGGCCAAAAGATCCGGCATCTGATCGTCGTTGGCTCGAGGGCGCAGCAGCTGGGACCCATCATCGGCCGCCGCGCTCGAAGGATCGGATGGGGCGGATGGAGCCGACGGCATTGATGGTGAAGATGGCATGGCGGCGGCCTCAACCTGACCGGTAGGAGCATCATCGGCCACCGGCTCAAACACGCTCGGCGGCAACAGTGACGGCGGAGCGGCCCCATCGCCATTCGATTCAGGCATTGCCGCTGTCGGCTCAACCGGAGCAATCGACTCGACCGGTGCCGCCGGGTCCACCAGCGCCGGCGAGGCCAGCGGCGGAGTCTCCTTGGCCATGACCGGTGTCGGAGTTGGCGGGGAAGGTTCGCTCAATGCGGTGGTCTCAGACCCAACTGAGGGTGCGGCCGGGATTGGGTCGGCGATGTCGAGCTCGCCAAGAAGACCGGTGGTCGGCCGCGACGGATACTCGCGATCAGAATCGCGGGTGGCACCAACCGAACCCCACGACGGGGGTGGAGCGGCCTGTTCTTCGTGAAGTACCGAAGGCACGGACTGTTCGCCTTCGACCCAGGTGGAGGGATCAGCGGCCACCTCGTCACTGCTCAGGTATGGATGCGGCGCATCAGCGGTCGACTCCACGTAGGTGGAGCGATGACTCTTCGGACCGTCGAAATCCAGCGGCTTTCCATCGGAGGTCAGGTACGGCCCGTTGAACGATTCCCGCGCCTCCCGCTCTTCTCGTGTGAGCTTGCCGAAATCCCGGCTCCTTCGCCCGGCACCCTTCTGGGCCAGGTAACTCACAACGGCGAAGGCGGCGACGGCCAACAACGCGAGGCGGGGCCAGGTCAGGTTGTCGCCGATGCTGTCATCGCCGACCACATCGACATCAACGTCAGCTCGCGCCAGCACATCCGGGATGGAGTTCGGCGACACGATGGCCACCGAAGTCTCAGGGGTAACCGCAGGGCAGTCCGGCTGGCCGGCACTGTGCGCACAGGGTGCCATTTCGGCCTCGGCACCCGCGCCGGGCACCAAGCCGGGGCCGAACGCGAGTGCTCCAACCATTGCAGCAGCAGCACCAACCAGGCGCGCAGATCGGATGCATTTTTTCTCGCCAAACCGGCTCATATCGGGAAGAACGACCCGGATAACGCCGACCTTGAACAAAACCTTCAGCCGAACCGGGTTCGAATTTACCCGGTCCAGCCGATATCTCCAGCAGAACTCTTGGAGGCTGCGGCCGGAATCGAACCGGCGTAAACCGCTTTGCAGGCGGTTGCCTAAGCCACTCGGCCACGCAGCCATATTGCCTTACCAACCTGACTCTACCGACCTATCGGCCCGGCCAGCACGACATTTATGTGACGCTCCAGATCGAGTCGCCAAAAGTTGGGGGTGTTTGGGGCCTGGGCCGGTTGACCCCAACTTTTTGGCGATGGTAGACGGGCTCAGGACCGATCGCGGAGGAAGCGGCGGAGAATCTTGCCTGATGCCGACTTGGGCACCTCGTCGATGAACTCAACCAGGCGGATTTGTTTGTACGTAGCCACCTGGCCCGCCACGAAGTCGATCACGTCGGTCTCTGACACCGATGTGTCGGGCTTACACACCACAAAGGCCTTCGGCAGTTCGCCGGCCTCTTCATCCGGCATGCCGATCACGGCACAGTCGCCGATATCGGGGTGGGTCAACAACATGGCCTCGAGCTCCGCCGGTGGCACCTGGAACCCCTTGTACTTGATCAGCTCCTTGAGGCGATCGACGATAAACATGTGGCCGTCCTCATCGAGCACCGCCACATCACCCGTGCGCAGCCAGCCCTCCTCGGTAAGCATCGCCGACGTGGCCTCGGCGTTGTTCAGGTAGCCCTGCATCACCTGCGGCCCCCGCACCCAAAGCTCACCCTCGGTGTTGAGCGGCTGATCCTCCCCCTCCTCCGACACGATCCGCACCTCGGTGTTCGACACCGTGAGGCCCGACGAACCCGGCTTGAACCCGCCCGGCGGTGTCGCGTGCGAAACCGGGGAAAGCTCGGTCATCCCATAGGCCTGAATCACTTCACAGCCAATCCGCTCCGCCGCTTCAAGAGCCACCTCGGCGCCGAGGGGCGCCGCACCCGACACCACCGATCGAAGCGACGACAGGTCGAAGTTGTCGATCACCGGCTGCTTGGCCAGGGCCAGCACCATCGGCGGCACGGCATACAAGCGGGTCACCTTGCGGCTCTGAATCAATTCGAGGGCGGCCCCAAGATCGAAGCGAGGCAGGGTGATCACGCCCACCCCTTCGGCCAGCAGACCGTTCATCAGCACCTGCATGCCATAGATGTGGAAGAAGGGCAGCACCGCCAGCGCCAACTCGTCCTCGTCGTACACCAGCACGTGTTCGAGCTGGGCCAGGTTGGCCACGAGGTTGCGATGGCTCAACATCACGCCCTTGGGCAAACCCGTGGTGCCCGACGAATACGGCAGCACCACCGTGTGGGTGGCTACATCGATGGCAACCTGGTCGATCGGGTCGCCCATCAGCGTGTCGGCCGAGGCCACCTCGATCGAGGGTTCAACACCGTCGGGCAGATCTCCGATGGTGAAGACCTCGGTGACATCGGTGCCCTCGATGGCGGCGATGCCAACCTCGACGGCGGCACCAACCACCACGAGGATGCTGGCCCCGGCGTCCTGCAACTGGTGGCGCACCTCATCGGCGGTATAGGTGGGGTTCACGGTGGTGATGGTGCCGCCAGCGGTGGCCACGCCATGAAACACCACCGCATAGAACGGCAGGTTCGGCGCCATGATGGCCAACGTGGAACCCGGCCCAAAGCCACGAGCGGCCAACCCGCCCGCAAAGGAGCGGATCTTGTCCCGCAGCTCGCCGAAGGTCCACTCTTCGCCGCTCAATCCGTCAATCATCGCCGGTGTGTCGGCCAGGTCGTCGGCCCGACGCAACACATAGTCGGTTACCGACACCTCCGGGATCTCAACGTCGGGCAGCGGACTGGCATGAATCGTCATGGCGCAATACTGCCACCTCTCCGCTGGCATTTCCGCCGAGGATCCGTACCATTGTGAGGAGACCAAACCCCCCACTCGTCCTTAGGACGGTCCGATCGCGACCTTGTCGTCCGCCAGCCGTGGATGTTCATTCAGAAACCGATGAACCACTCCGCAGCCAGCCGATGGTGAGCTCGCCGAGGTGACAAACAATGCGAATTCTTTTTGCCGATGGCTTCGACACGGAGCGCATCGCCGCTCTCGAGGCCGAGGGCCACACCTGTCGGGTTGAACCCGAACTGGGTGCCGACACTCTCGCCGAAGCGATCGGTGACGCCGAAGTACTGGTGGTGCGCAGCACCAAGGTGGTGGCGGCCACCATCGAAGCGGCCACCGACCTGGGCCTCATCATCCGCGCTGGAGCCGGCGTCGACACCATCGACATCGCTACCGCAGCCAGCCACGGCATCCACGTATGCAACGTGCCGGGCAAAAACGCCATCGCCGTCGCCGAACTAGCGATGGGTTTCATCCTGGCCCTCGACCGTAACCTGGTCGACGCCACCAGTGATCTGCGCAACGGCCAGTGGGACAAGGCCCGTTACAAGACCGCCGAAGGCATCTACGGCCAGCAGCTGGCGGTCGTTGGTCTCGGTGAGATCGGCCTGGCCCTGGCCGAACGGGCCCGAGCCTTCGGCATGGGCGTAGCTGCGCTGCGCAAGGCTGGACGATCCGAAGCGGCCGAGCGGCGCATCCGCGCCATCGGCATCCGGTTGGTCGACACCATGGAGGAACTGCTCGGTGAAGCCGACGTGGTCTCGATCCACGTGCCGTCAAACGCAGAAACCAAGCAGCTCGTCGACGCCGACTTCCTGGCCAAGATGCCCGACGGGGCCACGCTGATCAACACCTCTCGCGGCGACGTCGTCGACGAGGCAGCGTTGATCGATGCACTCAACAACCGCAACTTCTCCGCCGGCCTCGACGTGTTCGCCGACGAACCCAGCAAAGGCACCGACAGCTTCGCCTCCACCCTGGCATCGCACCCCCGAGTGGTGGCCAACCACCACGTCGGCGCCTCCACTAACCAGGCTCAGGCCGCCGTCGCCGATGGCACCCTCGACATTCTCCAGGCCTTCGTTCGTGGCGAAGTGGTGAACTGCGTCAACATGGCGGGCGAGATCAAGAGTGCGTGTGTGGTCTCGGTGCGCCACCTCGACCAGGTCGGTGTACTGGCCAAGGTGTTTGACTTGCTCCGGGCCCGAGGCCTCAACGTTGCCACCATGGAAAACCGCATCTTCGCCGGAGCCCAAGCGGCGGTGGCGACGATCCACCTCAGTGGCCCAGCCGACGAATCACTCCTCGAAGAACTGCGCAACATCGAAGAAGTCTTCGGCGCCACCGCCCGCGCCAGCGCCTAACCTTCCGGCGCCCCCACAACCCGACACCGCGACCCTCGACGGAGCCACGTACCCAGCCTCGGGTCGGGCACCCGCGCCCCCGCCCACCAGAAAGGTCGCCTCGCATCTCAAGATCTGTGACGCCTGGAGCGCCAAAATCTGCGCGCGAGGCGTCACAGATCTTGGTCGTGAGACCTTGGCTGGAGATCTTGGTGAGGAACGGTCGGAGCCTAGGTCGGCTCTTCGGTGAGTTCGTGGCGGGTGGTGCTGTAGATGGTGCGGATGGCGAAGCTTGATACCAGCCGGCTCACGTTTGGTAGCCGGGCCAGATGGGCTTTGTGGATGCGCTCGTAGTCGCGGGTGTCGGCCACCGCGAGGTGCATCAGATAGTCGAAATCCCCCGCCATCAGGTGACACGACATCACCTCCGGACACGTGGCGACTGCTTCTTCAAACGCCTCCAACCGGCTTTCGGCCTGGCTGCTCAGGGTGATTTCGACAAACACATCAACCGGCCGCCCAATCGCCTCGGGATCCACCAGGGCGACAAAGCCAGCGATCACCCCGTCGTCCTCAAGACGCCGCACCCGCCGAAGGCAGGCCGAGGGTGACAGCCCAACCAGCTCAGCCAAGACGTTGTTGGCCAGCCGCCCGTCCAGCTGAAGCTGGTTTAGGATTTCGTAGTCGATTGCGTCCAGATCAGCCATTCGCAATTTTACACTGAGTTCACCACTTTCGGGACAATATCGGAGCCCCAAAGAGTTCCCAGGCAGAGGATTTCGCAATCCCAGAGTTCGTGGAATCCCGTATTCTTTCAACACTGCACAGACCGCAACCGGGCAGTCTGAGCTCAACTTCACCTGGGGGTGACGGCAACATGCACATCGGTGTTCCAGCAGAGATCAAAGACGCAGAACGACGGGTAGGGCTGACGCCAAACAGCACCCACGAGCTTGTCTCCCAGGGTCACGAAGTAATGATCGAGTCCAACGCTGGCATCGGTGCCGGTTTCGACGACGAGCAATACCGCAGCGTCGGCGCCACCATCGCCGCCAACGCCGAGGAAGTGTTCGAAGCCAACGAGATGATCGTGAAGGTCAAAGAACCCCAGGCGGTGGAGCGAGCCCGACTTCGCGCCGACCAAACCCTCTTCACCTACCTTCACCTTGCCCCCGATCCGGCCCAGACCAAAGTCCTGATCGATAGCGGCGCAACCTGCATCGCCTATGAGACGGTCACCGACCGCAAGGGAACCCTCCCACTCCTCGCACCGATGTCGCAGGTAGCAGGACGGCTCTCAGTTCAGGCTGGCGCCACCCACCTCGAAGCACCGAATGGCGGCCGCGGCATGCTGCTCGGCGGCGTCCCCGGTGTCTCCCCCGCCCAGGTCACCGTGATCGGCGGCGGCGTGGTGGGACGAAACGCCATCGAGATGGCGGTTGGCCTCGGTGCCGACGTCACGGTGCTCGATCGCGACCTCGGCGTGCTCGAACGACTCGAAGAGCGCTTCGAATCACGAGTCCGCACCATCTACTCGAACGCAGCCACACTGCAAGAGTGGGTTTGCTGTGCCGACCTCGTCATCGGCGCCGTGCTCATCCCCGGAGCGGCAGCCCCGAAGCTGGTCACCAAAGAAATGATCGCCAACATGCGACCCGGCTCCGTAGTGGTTGATGTAGCCGTTGACCAGGGCGGCTGCTTCGAAACCACCCGGGCCACCACCCACACCGAACCGACCTACCTCGTCGACGAAGTCGTGCACTACTGCGTGGCCAACATGCCCGGAGCAGTCCCCCGCACCTCCACCTTCGCTCTGAACAACGCCACCCTGCCCTTCACCGTGGCCCTCGCCAACAAGGGTCCGGTCGCGGCGATGCAGGCCGACCCCCACCTGATGGCGGGCCTCAACGTCTACGACGGAAAGATAACCGACGTCGCCGTGGCCGAAGCACTCGATCTCACCTACCATGACCCGGCGGCACTCCTCGCCGCCTGATCCCCGGTCACCCCCGACCCAGGTTCGGCTGATCTCTCCCGCAGCTGGACTTATCAAACGAGAGGTCCACCACGGTGGGCCTCTCGTTTGTCGTTTCTTCCCTGCCTCCGCCCCTTAGAGGCTGCAGAACAACAAACCGCCAAAACGGCGAAAGAGGCCCGAAAAGACGGGCCTCCTTCGCAACTACGTGGAGCGGACGACGAGATTCGAACCCGCGACCCTCACCTTGGCAAGGTGATGCTCTACCAACTGAGCTACGTCCGCGTAGAACGCTCATCCTAACAAGTTTCGCCGGTACTCAAACAGCGAATTTCCCAGGCCGGCTCAACCGAGGACCCGCAGTGCCCAGTGCCGCAGCCCGCCACCCCTTCGCAGGGTCGGATTTACGACGATGCGGACTCAAGATGATGCTGGATTCAAGATGATGCCGGATTCAGATCGACCCTGAGGACCAGCACGCCGTCCTCGAGTGTGGCTGTGGCATCGCCGATGATGGCGAAGTCCTGAAAGTCGAGTTGGGCCTGCTTCAAGAAGGCGGCGCGCTCATCGCCACCCACCGGTGGCAGGTTGCGCTTCTTGACGGCACGGGCCCGGTCCTGAAACCGCTGGATCATGGCATTGATGTCGAGGGAGTCACTCATACCCCCGAGACTAGTTGGGCTGGACTCCTCCGCCGAGAGCGGAGGGTCAGTCTTCGAGGCTCAACTCCACCAACGGATCCTCGGGACCGGCGGCGAAGGAATCCGACTTGGGCTTCGCCCCATTTCCGCCCGCCGCACCCGTGGTCGCCTGAGCGGCCGAAACCTTGCCAGTTGCGGGCGCACCCTTCGACTCTGTTGTGCTCGTGGTCTGGTTCACCGGGGCGCCGTTCGAACCGGTAGTTGCAGCGCCAGTCCTCGACCCTGGGCTGTCTTCTCGGACCCGCTGCACCAGCGCGGCCCGATCCGCCTTCTCCGAGCGCTTCGGACGGGACCTGGCGATCGGGATCTGGGCCGACTCCGATGGCGCGCCGGAATCGACATCGACCGCAGGAACCGAGATCGTGGGATCGGCCGCAGCAGGGCGGGGCGGTGCCGAAGCGGATGGGGTTGGCGACGGCGATGGCGACACCGCGTGGGCGCCGGTGCCTTCGGCCACACCGTTGGTCTCCCCAGCCTCGCGACGCCGCGGATTCTCCGACGGTGGCAGCTCAGCTTTGCTCGCTTTGGCGCCGCGCTTTCCTGTCTTGCCCTTCTTTGCGCCACGCTTTTTTGACGCCGAGCCATTCTTGGATGGCTGGTTTCTGGAAGGACGGGTTCGGAACCAGTAGGCCAGCGTGAGCAAGGCAAGAGCCAGGCCCACCACCAGCAACGCCACAATGATCAGCGTCACGACCGACGACGGCCTGATGCCGTTGCGGCTCTGCTCACGGTCGACGCTGATGCCATCGCCAGTGCCCTCCGCCTCCGCCTCTGGATCGGCTTCGGTCGTTGGGCTGCCGGGCACCAGAACTCCCCCGGAGTCAACCTCGGTTTCGGCGGTTGCTGGTTCAGCTTCCTCCGGCACCTCAACTTCTTCTGAGCCGTCGGCCTCGGCAGGAACTTCTAGGGCCGGCGCTTCGGTTTCGGCATCCTGGGCTCCAACCGCAGGGGGCACGACGATCGAACCAAGCACCAAAGAAAGTGCCAAGGCAGCCACAGAAAGTGGTTTGGCCGTCCACAGCCGAGCCCCGCTTACTGCGTTGGGGCTGAGACTGGACGCAGCACGCGGCAGCTCTTGTGACGCCGAACCAACCACGCTCTCGCTTGCCTCCTGAAACCTTCGGAGCCGATGGGTGACCATCGGCCGCCTGACGACATTAGTGGCCGAACCCGCGGGATCCGCGCACCAAGTGTTGCCACTCAGTGTGGTTCCAACGCCCTGACCGCACAACATCACGCTTGTGTTTGGCTTGGTCGGCGGTCGCACCCCAAAGATGAGGCTCGAGCCACCGAACCTCCCAGTGTAATTCCGTCCCAAGTGACACGTGGTTCGGCCGGCGCCGTCCAACCCAGCCCGAAATGTCGGAAGAAGGCGACAACGTTTGTCGTTTTCCTCCGACATTTCGGCGTTTTGGCTCTCATGGCTCGGGACTGCGGCGCGGGCTCCAGCCGGATGCTCAGGTCTGACCCTTAGCTCTGATGCTGCGGACAGAACCAGGTGGTTCGACCACCGACCTCGGCCCGGGCCAGCGCGGCGCCATCGCGCGGGCATCGTCCGCCGGGATTGCGTTCGGACTGGAGATCGCCGGTGTGGGAACCGCCCCGCCCAGACAACGCCCGCACCGTCGAACGAACAAACCGGTGGAGTGAGCGCAGCTCATCATCGAGCAACTCGTCGGAGGCCCGCTCGGGATGCAGACCCGCACGCCACAAGGTTTCGTCAACCAAAAGATTGCCGAGACCGGCGATGCGGGCCTGGTCGAGCAACGTCGCCTTCAGCGGACGCCCGGTGCGGGCCAGCACCTCGCGCAACTGCTTCAGTGTGAGCGAATCGGCATCAAAGCCGAGGGCATCCTCGTTTGGGTTCAGCTCCACTCCCCCGAGGCGTCGCGGATCGCGCATCACCAGGCTGCCACCATCGGCAAAGGTGAATCCGAAACGATCCCAGGCCGGGTCATTTCGGTCAGACGAATACTCAAGCTGGTCGATGGCGGCGCGGTCATCGACCAACAGCCGACCGGTCATGCCAAAGCGCAAACCCAAACGAAGCACGCCCCCGGGCTCGTCGGCCCCGGCGGCGGCGTTGACGTTCGTGTCGCCATCGGAGCCAGGCTCAAGCGTGGTGTCGGTATCAAAGATCATCAGCTTGCCGCGCCGACGGGCCGCCGTCAGCACCGCGCCTTCACACAGCGCCGTCACCTCTTCGGCCGAGGTGCCCTTCAGAAACCAGTCGTCGGGAGCATGCACCTCAGCGATCGGCCGACCGAGTGCCGCCTCACCGAGCTGGCGATAGATCTCTACCTCAATCAATTCAGGCATCTGCAGTGGACCCCAGCTAGTGGGTGTCCTTCTCGATGCTGTTGAGGAAGTCGGCCAGCGGGCCCCCGACACCTTCGATCTCCAACAGGAAACCATCGTGGCCATGCGGCGAGGAGACCGTCTCGTACTCGGCCCGCAGACCGTTGGCCTCAAACGCCTCGTGCAACACCACCTGCTGGTCGGGCGGATACAGCCAATCGGAATCCACGCTCATGGTCAGCACCGGAACCGACACCCGCCGCAGCGCTCGACCGATGCCACCGCGGCCCCGGCCAACATCGTGAAGATCCATGGCCTTATTCAGCACCAGATAGCTGTTGGCATCAAAACGACGAACCAGCTTCTGCCCCTGATAGTCGAGGTAGCTCTCCACTGCGAACCGTTGACCCATCGAGAACTCGTCGAGCTTGTCGGCCACCTCGCGGCCGAAGCGCTCCTCGTAGACCGGACCCGAACGATAGTGAATCTGGGCGATGGCCCGGGCGGTGCCAAGCCCCTCATGGGGACCCTCACCAGGAAGGGCGTCGTAGTAGTCGCCGTTGTTCCAGCGGGGATCAACCACGATGGCCCGACGCCCCACCGCACTCCAAGCAATCTGGAAGGCGCTGGCCGACGCCGCGGTAGCCAACAGCACCAGGCTCTGCGAGCGTTCAGGGAACATCACCGCCCACTCCAACGCCTGCATGCCTCCCATCGACCCGCCGACCACACTCAGCCAGCGGTCAATGCCGAGATGGTTGCTGAGGCGACGCTGAGCCCGAACCATGTCGCGAATCGACACCACCGGAAACGACGAACCGTAAGGTCGGCCCGTAGCCGGATCGATCGATGCCGGACCGGTCGACCCCTGACAGCCACCGAGCACGTTCACACACACCACAAAGAATCGGTTGGTGTCGAGGGCCCGACCCGGACCGATCAAACCATCCCACCATCCCGAAGTGGCGTGACCCCGACCCATCCGGCCGGCGGCGTGACTATCCCCGGTGAGGGCATGACAGACCAGAACCGCATTCGATGCGGTGGCGTTCAGCTCGCCCCAGGTCTCATAGGCCACGGTGACGTTGTGCAGCACCCCACCGCCCTCAAGGGCAAACGGGCGATTACCGGCGTAGTCGAAGAACTGCCGATTGCCAGCGGGATCGCCCGGCTGCCATGCGCCGGTTACCGGCAGAGCCGCACTACCGGCCGAGAGTTCGGCGACGGTAACCGGATCGGGATCTGGAGCTGGGTTTGGGACAATGGCCATGAATACTCAGAGACAGCGATGGGTGGTGTTGACTGCGCTGATTGCAACCAAGCGTAGTGACGCAACAGGATTCTCAAAAGCGGGATTCGAACAACGACCCCTAGGGCCGGATCATTCCCGACCGTCCCCGATCAGCAATTTGGTGATCGCCGCAATGCGGATCCGCTGTGGTTCCGACCTGACTAAACCGATCGGGTCCGATCTGATCCGATCCAATTCTGCGGAACCGTTTCTGCCGAACCGTTGCCAGCTTACGATCGCTGACCCATCGACGTCGCGGTGGCAACGGTACGCTGGCCCGATGGTGCCGGCCCGACAACCCGCAAACCTGCTGCTGATCCTCCTGACCCTCGCACTGCTCGCCAGCGCCTGCGGTGGAACCGCGGAAAGCGGTGAGGGACCAACCCAGTTCGGCGACGAACGGGTCGTGGACATCGAAGGTGGCGTTTGCGGCCTGCTGACTTCCGAAGACGTGGAGGTGCTCGCGGGCCGAGACCTGGAGGACGGCCAACGCACGGTCGGGGCCAACTGTGATTGGAAGCTGACCGACAACGAGCTTCAAGACGGCGTCGGCATCACCCTCGAGGTCGACCCGCTCAGCGTTCACGGAACCGAGGCCGCCGACTTCGAGCGCTTTCTGGCATCGAGCTTCAGTGAGATCATCCCCATCGATGGCCTCGGCGACGTCGCCTGGGCGACCATCCCTGTCAACGTGAGCGACGACATCAACTCCGTCGCCGTGGTGCGCGGCGACAACACCCTGACCCTGAGTGCCCTCTTCCTCGACATCGAACCGGGCTCACCACAATTCGAAGCCCTGGTAGAAACGGCCCGAGTGGCCGTCACCCGCCTCGACGAGCGGCTCGCTTCTTCCTAGAAGCCAGTCGACCCTGCCACCACCCAAAGACCGGGTCGTCCGGCGCCAGCCCGTACGCCTTGGTCATGGTCCGACCGATCTCCACCAGCCGAGTGCGACGCTGATCGTGCGGGAGCGGGCCATCCCCGTTCACAAACCGAGCGACCAGTTCGGCGCCCTTGACCCACTCGGCTTCAACGATGGGAAGGGGCACCGCCAACACCTGCTTGGCCGACAGCTTCAACGCATTGTTCGACAACGCCGACCCCGCGGCGCGACGCATGGCCCACGCCGATACCGGTGGTGAGCTCAGCGCCGCGGCGATCCGATACACATCGGCCGGATCACACTCAACGGCCACCACCGGGACCGACGGCACCAGCAAGCCCTCGGGGTCGGGGAAACACTCCACCACCTTGGTCTGGGTGGCCACCAAGACTTTGGGCACCAGCCGCTCACTGACCCAACGATGCAACTTCTCGTCGGTGGCCAGGCTGGCGAGATCCACCATCGGTGCGGTTCGCACCTCGCCGGCAAAGCGGGCCGGGCGATCACCCCAACCACACTCCAGCGGTTCGATCAGCCCCGATGTGATCAGAGGAACCCGGCCCGAGCGGCCACCATCGTCGAGCCCGTTCGCACCGCCAGCGCCAGCCAGGGCCAGAAATTCCGCTACACCGGAGACGGCGTTGGTGTCGTCGGTATTGTCAACGTCGGTGTTGTCAACGTCGGTGTTGTCAGCGTCATCGGTGTCATCAGGAGCGGCAACAAACTCCACAATATGGGGCACCAGGCCATAGAACTGATCACGGAATCCCGCGGTGGCGGTGGCGATGGTCCCCAGCTCCACACTCCCGCTGAGATCGACATCCGGCGCCCCGCCGCCCACCAGCAGTTCGGCCCAGGCATCGGGAACCGGCCCGGACCAATCGACCGGACTCCGATCCAGAAAATCCACACCGCTCACCCGCCGGACCGAAGCGGTTGTTTCCCCCCGCACCAGCACCGGTGCACAGACATAGACCGAGGCATCGAACACCCGGGTGTCGGCATCCCAGAACGCGATCAAGGCGCTGCGGGCCAACACCTCGCCCCGGATCGCCGCAGCTCCCGCGGCAGACACAAACGAGTCAGGCTGGACCAGCACCAGCCGGCCACCGTCAACCAGATCATCAAGACCGGCGAGCACAAAGAGCGCAGAGGTGTCCCCATAACCCGAGGCCGCTTTGCCAAACCGCTGCTTGAGCAGAGCCACCTCCTCATTGGTACGGACCGTCGCCGCTTCGAGCTGGTTAAGAAACGGTGGGTTGCCCACCACCACGTCGAACGGGGCATCAAACCAGGCGACCGGGCCACCATTCGCGCCAGGATCATCCTTGGTGGCACCCACCGCGTTGCTACCAAGCGCGGGATCACCCAGCGCGGTGGCGGGATGGTCGATCAGATAGTTGGCCTCCACCAGGACTGGACCGCTGTCGGCCTCGAGGACGGCGCCGTGCTCGACAGCCCAAAGCCGGAGGGTTGCCTCGCACAGAGCCAAGGCGAGCGGGTCGATATCGACACCGTGCAAAGTCTTCAGCACGTCGGCCGCCGGCCAGCCGGCCCGGTGCAACTCCACTCCGGTGGCCAAAAGGAAGAAGCCGGAACCACATGACGGGTCGAGCACCCGAGGAATCGAAGCCGATGCCCGGGCCGGCTCAAGCAACCCATCGAGAGCCAACTCAGCCAAACCTGAGGCAACGTCATTTGGGGTGTAGAACGTTCCGAACCGTCGCCGACTCGCCGCGTCGAGGCCCTCCTCATAGGCACCCCCCAACGAGTCGGGTGCCCGGCCAGCTTCCGATACGTCAGGGCCACCATCGGCCGAGCCCACCGCATCTAACGGACCCGGCGCAGGGTCGGCAATGGAGTCGATCGACTCCGCGGCGACCGCTTCAGCGGCTGCTGCTGGTGTTTCGGCCTGCTCGGGATCGATACCGGCCAGGCGAGCCATCTCTAGCAGACGTGGGGCAACCGCCGACAGCGACAAGCCAGCTTGCGAAGCCTCCGCGGTCACCCGGTTCACCAGGGTCGCTACGTCCGCTTTATCGACCATCAGCCACGGTTTTAGGCACGCGTATTCGGATCAATATTTGAGCGCCATTTAAACATGAAGACGCCTTCATGAAATAACAATGTAAGCCTCTTCATGAAGCATATTGTCATCGCTTGTGACTCCCGAACAGGGTTGAGGTTGCGCTACGTTCAATTTGTGACACCGCAGGGAACAACCGAGTCCATGGGTGTTCAGGGGGAACAATGGCAGTTATAGCGTTTGAGCCGAAGACCACCGACGAACAGGCCTTTGCTGGCCCTCGATCGGAGAAGAGCCGGAGCACCGCTGGAGCGGCAAGAGGCCTGGTAACAGCATCGCTACTCAGCATTGTGCTGTGGGCTTCACTCCTCATCGCTGCTCTTTCGTTCCTGTAGGTCGACTGGCAGCCGCGCCGCATCTTGTCGGCGCCACGAACTCCAGTAGCTTCAGCCACCCCGAAAGCGACGATAGGCAGCGTCCACCCGGAGTCACCGAAAGCGGCCCACTCCCCCTCGGCCGAATCGAACTCTACGCTCCTACCGCTTCCTCTCGGAGAACAACAATCACCACTTTGGCTGTGGTTGCGCTCTGAAGCTGACCCGCGGGCACGCCCAACGACGCCCACCATGGAGACCATGGAGACCGTTTCGGTGATGGCGGTCGAGGAACGCTCCGCCAGCATCTCGAACTACGACGCGTCGGCCAGCGGATCCCAGCTGGCAAGGTCGGTCAGACGATCGTCGTTGCTGAACATCTCTACGATCGGGATGTCGAGACCAAGGCGCTTCTGTAACCGACGCACCTCCAGCTCCTGATCCCAAAGCACCAGAGTGATCACCAACCCGTCCTGGCCGGCGCGCGCGGTGCGGCCCGAGCGGTGCAGGTAGGTCTTGTGATCTTCCGGCGGATCGAAGTGGATGACGACATCGACATCATCGACGTGGATGCCGCGAGCAGCCACATCGGTAGCCACGAGCAGCCCGAGCTTGCCGTTGGAGAAATCCTTCAAGGCCCGCTCCCGCGACGTCTGACGGAGGTCGCCATGAATGGCCGCGGACTTGCAGCCTTCCTTGTTGAGTGTCTCCGCCAACCGATCGGCGGCCCGCTTGGTACGCACAAAGGCCAGCGTGCGATGGGAAGAGTCGCTGATCGACTGCACCACCTTCGCCTTATCCATCTGATGCACGGCCAGGAAGCGGTGTTGCATCTGGTCAACCGTGGTGGTTGGTGATTCAACCTCATGGGTGACGGGATCGGTCTGATAGCGCCGCACCAACGCATCAACGGCACCGTCGAGGGTGGCGGAGAAAAGCAGGGTCTGATGGTCGCCCTCGACCTGGCGCAGAATCCACTCGACCTGAGGCAGGAACCCCATATCGGCCATGCGGTCGGCCTCGTCGACGATCACGTGATCGACGTCGGCAACCGAAACCTCTTTCTGTTGCAGCAGATCGATCATGCGACCCGGGGTAGCGACCACAAAGTCGACCCCGCTCTCCAGGGCGTCGATCTGAGCCGGCATCGATGAGCCACCGTAGATCGCCTCGATCCGCAGATCCCTGGACTTGCCCAGCGGGGCGAGTTCATCGCGCACCTGCGTGGCCAACTCACGGGTGGGAACCAGAGCCAGAGCCCGCGGCCGGCGAGGCTCGGCCTGTTCCATCAGCTGAAGAATCGGAAGGCCAAAGGCGAGGGTCTTTCCCGACCCGGTCTTGGCCTTTCCGCATACGTCCTTGCCAGCCAGCGCGTCGGGAATCGACTGCTCCTGGATGGCGAATGCATCGGTGATACCACGCTCTTCGAGCGCATCTACCAGGCTGTCCGACACTCCGAGTTCTCGGAAGGTTGCCATGAAGTTGTGTTGTCTCCTCGCCGCCCATTGGCGGCAGATGGTTGGCGCCCCCTCGGGCGGCCTCGATACCGGGCCAGACCATCCATCCGGAGATGATTTCTAGCCCGCGAGCGACCGTCGGGATTGAATACGGTTCTCGCTCGCTCTGGTCACGATAGCTCTTCAGCCATGAATTTGGCGCGAACGCGCTCTAGGCGGGACGGACGCGGCCGTTTCGCAGCTCCACACCCTCACGGCGAAGATGGGCGGCGTGGGTGTCCTCGAGCCCCGGCACCAGCCGGCCAGATGCGGTGACCACCCGCCACCAGGGAAGACCCTCACTGGCCCCCAACGCCCGCCCCACCGCCCGGGCCGCCCCTGGAAATCCAGCCGAATCGGCGACATCGCCATAGGTGAGCACGTCTCCGGGCTCGGTGTTACTCACCACCTGAGCCACCGCGGAGGCAAAGTCGATCTCTTGGCCCCCAGCATCATCGGGCCCGTTGTCAGTCCCTCCAGAAGGGTCGGTGCGGGCCACTATGGCCACGTCCTGACCGGCCCCGATGCGACCGCGCCCGAATAACGCTCAAAGGAGCGATCTAAAAGTTCGTCCGGCCGGCTTGACAAACTCACTCTCCGCGCGATTAGGTAGATGAACACAAGGACATGAGAACTACTCTCATGCAAACTTGTGATGTCGGATAAAACCGAGTGTTCTCTCCGCCCATTGTGGCGGAAGGTCGTGCTCGGGTGTGATCGGTCCCTGGGCGATGCCGTTCACACCCGGGCACTTTACTTTTTGGGCCGATCTACCGCCACCAGCTCCGGATTCATGCGGCTTCGTGCTCCGGATGACTCACCCGAGGCGCGTACCGACGACCCCGATGATGGTCGGTCGGCACTGCCCGCCGCCGCGTGAATCGCCGCGGACTCCCCCGAGCCACCGTCGACCGACTGGGTTTGTTAGGCCCCGACGACGTCCATGCCGCAGGTTTCGGCACCACGGCGGCAGGTGGGGTTGAGCCGGTTGAGGGCTCAGTCGAGCTGTTGAGGCTTGAGCCGGAAGGGACGATCAAGCCCCTGACGGCTGGCGATCGAACGGGTCAGCTGTTCCCGACGCGACACCCGACCCCGACGGCCGCTGCTGCCGCGCCTGGGGCCCTTGCCGCCTGAACGCCCACTGCGATCGCTGCCCCGATCCAACCGGTCGTTGGTGCCGGCGTCGCGACCTTCGACGTCCTCATCACTAAGGCCTTCGTTGTCAGCCCCACCCTCGACCTCACCGAGATCCTGTTCATCCACATCGGAAGCGGCACGGCTGGCTGCGGCCCGGCTGGCCCGAGCCCGGGCCCGGTTCTCAATCAACTCCCGGCGACGCTCTTCACGAACCCGCATCCGCTCCGCTCGTCGAGAGACCGGTCGCTCCACCTGTGGCCCGGGCCGGACCGAATCCACCTGGTCAATTTCGGTGTCGGGCTCGATCCTGGCGCCGATCTCGCTGTCGATCTCGCGGCCGATTTCGGTATCGGCGATGTCGGCCGGGCTCAGGAAGTCAACATCGTCGACCGAGCCTTTCGATCCCGTTGGAGCAGCACCGAGGAGACGCACAGAGGCCGAATCGCCCGTGTGCGGCCGAGTTGGCCGCTGAGCCGCTCCAGCGCGACGTCGATGGGCCGCCTGGCGGGCCATCCGAGCCTTCCGGCGCCGCTTCACCACGTGACGACGGCGCAATCCCACGGCAACGGCCAGGGCAGTCAGACCCACAACCAGAAGGATCAACACCCGCCGCAACAGCCCAGGACCGGTGCCAGACCCGGAATCCGTGGCGGTACCACCATCGATCGAACCCGCTCCAGCATCCGAACCGTCGATCCCAGCCTCGGCACCACTCAACACCGAACTTGCGCCGCCCCCGGCTTCCACCGCGCCGGTCAGGCCGTCGCCCGCACTCTCACTTGTGCTCTCAGATGTATCGTCGACCCCGGCCTCAACCTCCGCTTCGGTCAGCTCCCCAACCTGGGTCTCCGGGCCCGCATCGACCGCATCGTTGGCTTCGGCTGATTCGCCGACCGACTCGGCGCCATCAAGCCCATCGCCCTCGTCGACGGCCTCCGGTCCCGGCGCATCCTCAGCCGCAGACACCGCCTCAACCGACGCCATCGGCACCACATCTGGCAGCCGGCCCCAACGGGTTTCTGCCCCGACATTCGTGGCAAAGCCACGATCAAACAACGCGGTAACAGTGCCGTAGGTGTCGACCGCATCGATGGTGAGGGCGATCATGGTGCGATCGCCCCGCTTGGCCACGCCCACCAGGCTGCGACCCGACCGTGAGGTAAAGCCGGTCTTGCCCCCAATCGCCCCCTCATAGAGATCGGGCAACAGGTTGCGGTTGATCAGCGAATGAGGCTCGCCATCGCCGCCGCTCTCGTACTCGTGACGGCGCTTGGCGATGATCTGAATGATCTCGGGACGGGCGAAGGCAGCCCGGGCCGCAATCGCCAGATCGTGGGCTGAGATGCGGCTCCCGCCCTTGTGGGAGAACTCGTCGTCGAGACCCGACGGGTCAGCCAGAATCGGGTCGTCGACCATGCCC
The DNA here is from genome assembly GCA_937925845.1 of uncultured Acidimicrobiales bacterium. Classification (GTDB taxonomy): domain Bacteria; phylum Actinomycetota; class Acidimicrobiia; order Acidimicrobiales; family CALAML01; genus CALAML01. Next base: position 20,150 of record CALAML010000195.1, read on the forward strand.
AGGCGATCCCCGGTGGCTTCGGCGATGGTCTGCCAACCGTCGAGCGAGCCACCGCCGATGCGTTCGGCCACCGCCACCGCGGCGTCGTTGGCCGACACGATCAACATGTTGTGAAGCGAATCCTCAAGATCCCAAACCTCGCCGGCCAACATGTTCATCTTGCGGGCCGGCATGGATTCGGCCCGAACGCTGGTGAGGATCTCGTCGTTTTCCGGCAGCCGCTCAAGGGCGATCAGGGCGGTCAGCAACTTGATGGTGCTGGCCGGACGCAACCGCTCGTGGATGTTGTTGGCGGCGATGATGATGCCGGTATCGGCGTCGACCAGCATCCAGGCCGTGGCCCGACCACTCGGGCCGCCTGGCACCTGCGGACGGGGCTGAGCCGAAACGGCAGTGGGGTCAGCCAGCGGGTTTGCCGGATCGGCCGGGTTCGCAGGGTCGGCTGGGTTGACGGGTTCGGCCTGGTTGGCGGGATCGGTCTGGGCCTGAGCGCCAGCCGGCATGGCGATGGTCGACAGCAGCAGGGCCATCACCCAGCCCAGTACCACCAGGAAGCGAGCGGGAGTAACTGCGGCGGCCACCGATCGGCTCGACCACCTTGCCCGACGCCGAATCATGAGACCGGCAACGCCAAATCGACCAGGCCCACCGGTTCGCCAAAACCAGCCACCTCACGCGACCCCAGCTGGGCTGCAGCGGTGCCAGGCGGAAGCTTGGCCAGGATCGATGCTTCAGCCAGCACCTGCCCCGGATCGGCCGCATCACACAACCGAGCGGCCAGGTTGACCGACTTTCCGATGTAGTCATCGCCCTCAAACAGGATGACCTGACCGGCCGCCACCCCCGTACGGAGCCCGAGGGGAATCTCGGCCGCAGTGGTTTGGTCCACGATCGACCGCAGGGCGTAGAGGATCGGCTCGGTTTCAACCGAGATCAGCATGGCGCCATCGCCCAGCCACTTGGCGATACGCACCCCGTGACGGGAGCACACATCACGCACGATCCGACGAAACAGGGCAAGGATCTCAACGGCGGTGTCGTCACCCGCGGTATCGGTATGGCCGGTAAAGCCGCTCAAGTCGATAAAGGCAATTGTTCGGGCGACCCGGGTGGCAGAGCCTGAGCCCACGGCACCGGGAGCGCTCTCGGTTGGAGATGGCAACGGGGGTTCCTCAGAGGTGGGAGCTGCGAACGGAACGGCCAGGAAACGCAGTGGCGCCCAATCGATGGAGCCGACCGGTCCAGTGCAGCAGAATCAAGCCCTAAACCTAGTGATCACCGTTGTGGTACTCGCGGAGGGTCGGGAGCCTCCGGTACCGTTTGAGGCGATGGCCGCCACCTCCGACATCCTCCGAGAAATCGACGAATGGCCCGTGGGAGTCGCCGCAGCGGCGGCGATCACTCCCGATGGATCAACCCTGACCCATGGCCCGCTCGACCAGGCACTGCCCATCGCATCGATCACCAAGCCGCTCTTCAGCTACGCCGTGCTCGTAGCAGTAGAAGAAGGCACGCTCGCCCTCGACCAACCCGCCGGACCTCCGGGAGCCACCCTGGCCCACCTCCTGGCCCACGCCTCAGGCCTCGGCCCCGACGAGCCCGAGCCGATGGCTGAACCAGGCACCCGACGCATCTACTCCAACGCCGGGTTCGAGCTGCTGGGCGAAGCGTTGACCGCGGCCGCAGGCATGGACGCGGCCACCTACCTTCACGAGGCGGTACTGGCGCCGCTTGCCATGACCAACACCGCGCTCCAGGGATCCCCGGCCCACGCCGCCATCTCAACCGCAGCCGACCTGGCCCGTTTCGCCCAGGAACTGCTTTCCCCCACCCTCGTGGCCCCGGTGACACTGGCCCAGGCCAGCCAGCCCCAATTCGCCGACCTCGCCGGCGTGTTGCCCGGGTTCGGCCGTCAGGCGCCAAACCCCTGGGGACTCGGCTTCGAGATCCGCGGCACCAAGAACCCACACTGGACCGGCGCCCGCTCGCATCCCGAAACGTTCGGCCACTTCGGACGAGCCGGAGGCTTCCTCTGGGTCGATCCGATCAACCACACCGCGGCCACGCTGCTCACCGACACCGACTTCGGACCCTGGGCCGCCGAAACCTGGCCCGACTTCAACGACCGGCTAGCAGAAGCCCTCACCCAGCCACACTGACTAGCCTCCGCCAGTCACCCAGCCAAACCGGCACCCTTTGGGGTCTGACCCCAAACGGACCCGGTTGGTGATCTAGGAGGCTGCTAGGACTTGGTTCTTGACGTTGACTTGGGCTTGCCCGTGGGCTTGGTGATGGCGTCGGTGGCTGCCTTGCCTGAGTCGTCCAGCTCGTCAAGATCAAGTTCGTCGGCATCGGCATCGGCCGCCTTCTTGGCTTTGCCGGTCTCAGACTTGCTGTTCTTGGGCTTGCTGTTGTCCTGCTTGGCCGTCTCGGACTTGCTGGCCTTGTCGCCCTTGGCACTGTTGGCCTTATCCGTCTCAGTCTTCGCTGTCTCGGACTTGTTCTTGTCGGCCTTGGCCTTGTTCTTGTCGGCCTTGGCCTTGTCCGCTTTGGCCTTGTCGGCTTTGGCGGGCTCCTCAGCCTCTTCAGCCTTGGCGGTCTTGGCCTTGGTGCTCTTGGTGTCGCCGTCGAGGTCGGCCTCAGCGACGTCGCCGTCGGTGGTGTCGCGGAAGGGACCCTTCCACAGCAGCCAGATCAGACCCGAGACAATCAACGCCCCGCTCATCCAGGTGTTCACCCGAAGCCCGGCAATGGTGTTGGCCGGATCGATCCGCAACGACTCCATGATCATGCGGCCAATGCCGTAGCCAATCATGTAGATGGCAAAGAGGCGGCCCGTCTTGAGACGACCCCAACGGGTCAGCACCACAATCAGCCCGGCCAGAGCCAGGTTCCACAAACCCTCATACAGAAACGTGGGATGAAAGAGCGTCTGCCCGGAGTACTCCTCCGGCACCGAACCAAGCGCAACCGGATCGGTGATCTCCACCGCCCACGGTAGATCGGTCGGCCGACCAAAAAGCTCCTGGTTGAAGTAGTTACCCACGCGGCCGATGGCCTGCGCCACCGGGATCGCGGGGGCCGCAGCATCGAGCCCCTTTGGTATCGACAAGCCACGGCTCTTAACAAACAACACCCCAACCAGGGCTCCGAGGAACACACCACCCGGAATACCGAGGCCGCCCCGCCAGATCTGGAACGCTTCAGTCCAGCTGCCGTTCGGGGAGCGATACAGCTGGTTGTCGGTAATTACGTGGTAGAGCCGAGCACCAACCAGGCCAGCTGGAACCGCCCAGACCGCAGTCGAAATCATGTCGTCGGCAGTACCGCCGCCCGACTTGGAGAACCGACGACCGGCGATCGCCACCGCAGCGATCACGCCAAACGCGATCATCAGGCCATAGGCCCGGAACGACAGTGGTCCGATCTCAAGAGCGTTGCTCCCGGGACTCGGGATTGAAGCGAGCAGCAGGTCCATCACATTCCCCAGCTTAGGTTCGATTCACCGCCAGCACCCGACAGGCCCGCACCAGCGAGACCACAGAACAGGGCGCGCAACAAGCGCACCAGGGCCTGGTCACCCCAGAACCCAAAGATTCCGGCCCACATTCCCCACCGCAACGCAGCTACGCCCGCGGCTTTAGCCACGCGACATGCAACGGGTGTCAGACACCCGTTGCACGTTTCACCCGCTACCCGTTGGCGCTTGAGCTTGCTTAGCTTTGAGGAACAGGTTGTTAGCTGGCGAACCAGAGGGCTTCGTCTTCGATGGCAAAGAGATCGTCGGGCCCGGCGGAAACGGCCCGCTGGAGCGACTGGGCTTCGGGCAGCAACTGGGTGGCAAAGAAGCGCGCCGTCACCACCTTGGCGGCGAGGAAACCATCGGCATCCGCGTCACCATCGTCGAGCAGACCCTGCGCTCCCAGCGCCGATTCACCCAACAACCAGGCCCCAACCACCACACTCAACATGCGCTGATACGGCGTGGCGCCGGCCAGCGCGTTGTTGATATCGGCTGCAGAATTCTCAAACAGCCACTTGGTGGAGGTCTCGACCGCGTCGAGGGACTCGGCCAAGTAGGTGCCGATGTCGGCCAATGACTCCACCGCTTCCAGCTTGGCTGCGGTGGCTCGCATCGACGCGATCAAACCGGTGATCACCGCGCCGCCTCGGAGCCCGAGCTTGCGACCAACCAGATCCATGGCCTGGATGCCGTTGGTGCCCTCGTAGATGGCGGTGATTCGAGCATCACGGAAGTGCTGGGCCGCACCTGTCTCTTCAACAAAACCCATGCCGCCATGAATCTGCACGTTGGCCGAGGTGACCTCGTTCACCATGTCGGTGCACCAGGCCTTGGCCAGCGGTGTAAGCAGATCGGCGATGTCGCCCCAGTGCTCACGCTCGTCTTCCGGGCCGTGGGTCTCGCGATCAAGAGCCGCGGCTTCGTAGTACACCAGGCAACGCATGGCCTCGATCCGGGCCTTCATCGTCATCAGCATCCGCCGCACATCGGCGTGAGCGATGATGGTGTTGGTCTCGCCCTTCGGCGTGCCGACGGCCCGACCCTGCACCCGCTCCCGGGCGTACTGCAGCGCCTGCTGATAGGCCCGCTCCGACACGCCGAGGCCCTCGTTGCCCACACTGAGGCGGGCGTTGTTCATCATGGTGAACATGGCCTTCATGCCCTGATGCTCTTCACCGATCAGCCAGCCGAGTGCCCCCTCCCCCTTCTCCCCGAAGCTCAACACGCAGGTGGGGCTGGCCTTGATCCCCATCTTGTGTTCCACCGACAAACACTTGATGTCGTTTTCGTCACCGAGCGAACCATCGTCGTTCACAAAGACCTTCGGTACCAGGAACAACGAGATGCCCTTGGTGCCCGGAGGCGAGTCGGGGGTGCGGGCCAGCACCAGATGCACGATCTGGTCGGCCATGTCGTGCTCGCCCCAGCTGATGTAAATCTTGGTGCCGAAGATTCGATACGAGCCATCGCCCACCGGCTCGGCCTTGGTGCGCAGCGCCCCCACATCGGAACCGGCATCGGGCTCGGTCAGGTTCATGGTGCCCGACCACTCACCGGTCACCATCTTGGGCAGGTAGGTTTCGCGTTGTTCCTCCGAACCGTGATGCATCAGCGCATCGATGGCTCCCTGGGTGAGCAGGCAACAGATCGCCATCGACAGGTTGGCCGAGTTCAAGATCTCCTGGAACCCCATGTTGGCGGCCCACGGGAACCCACCGCCGCCATAATTCGGGTCGAACGGAGCGGCGCCAAAGCCCGACTCCACGTAGGAGTGATAGGCCTCTTTAAAGCCGTCGGGGGTAGTCACCACGCCGTCGTCATCGCAGAGCGACCCGACCTCGTCGCCCACCGCGTTGAGCGGCGCCATCACATCGGAGGAGAAACGGCCAAACTCCTCGATGGCTCCCATGACGGTTTCGAGGTCGAGACCGTCGAAGCTCTCATAGGCGAGGATGTCGTCGAAATCGCAGACATGACGAAGGGTGAAGGCCATGTCGCGTACGGGGGCTTTGTAGATCGTCACCCCCCGAGTTTACGTCCCGACCCGATCCACCAGAACGCCCAATCCTCCAACCAATCAAGATTTGTGACGCCTGGCGCGCCGTTTTTGGCGCGCTGGGCGTCACAGATCTTGGTTGAGAACCGTGTTACCCCTCGGGGACGACAAATCCCCGCTCGTAGGCGTAGATCACCGCTTGGGTGCGATCCCGCACGCCGAGCTTCGACAACACGTTGGTGACGTGGGTCTTGATCGTCTCGGTGCCCAGGATCAGCGACTGGGCGATCTCGGAGTTGGTCATGCCCTCGGCCATGAGCGACAGCACCTGCTGCTCTCGCTCGGTCATCAGGGCGATACGTTCGTCAGGCTCCCGATTCGGGTCGGCGTCGCGATGGGTCTCGATCAGGCGACGGGTCAGCTCCGGAAACAGCAACGACTCGCCGTTGGCCACCAGACGTAAACCCGACAGCAACTCCTCGGGCGCCACCCGTTTCAGCAGGAACCCGCTGGCCCCCACCCGCAGCGCCTCGAAGACGTACTCGTCGAGTTCGAAGGTGGTCAGCACCAACACCTTGGGCCGATCCGGATCGGCCGTTTGTTCCGACTGGCGCAGGATCTCGGCGGTGGCGGCCAGGCCATCGAGGCCGGGCATGCGGATGTCCATCAACACCAGATCGGGGTCGCAGGAACCAACAACGTCGACTGCGGTCTGGCCGTCGGCGGCCTCACCCACCACCTCAAAATCGTCCTCCACTCCCAGCACTGCGGCCAGCCCGGCCCGCACCAGGGAGTCGTCGTCGACCAGCACCACACGCAACGGCGTGGCCTCCGTAGCCCCGGAGCTATCACTGGAAGGTGAGGAGTCGGGGGTCAAAACTGTGCCTTCAACGGCACCCGAGCCGAGACCAGATATCCGCCGGTGGCGGTGGGCCCGGTGTTAAAGGTGCCGCCGCCCGCCAGGACCCGCTCCCGCAGACCGATCAAACCCCGACCGCCGCTAAAGGCCGTCGGCCCGTTCTGGGCCCGGCGCTGATTCTCGACCTCAACATGCACTTCGAACGAGGTGATGTCGACCACCACCGCCGTCTCCACCTGACCGGCATGTTTCATCACGTTGGTGAGGGCCTCCTGCACCACCCGGTACACGGTTCGACCAACATCGTCAGGCACCAGCGTGGGGTCGCCGTTAAAGACGGCACCGACGGGCAGCCCGGCCCGACGGGTCTCGGTGACCAGTTCGCTCAAACGATCCAACCCTGGCAGCGGAGCGCGAGCCGCGGTGTTGTCGTCGCTGAGTTGACCCAGGATGCGGTCGAGCTCACCGAGGGCTCGCTCGCCACGATCGCGGATATCGCCCAACGCCCGGCGGGCAAACTCCGGATCCCTGTCGAAGACGTGCTCAGCGGCACCGGCCTGAAGCGTCACCGCGGTCATGGCATGACCGACCGAGTCGTGCAGCTCATGGGCCAATTGAGTCCGCTCCTCAAGCACATGGGTGCGGGCTTCGAGCTTCTTGGCCCGCTCCTGCACCGACGGCCCAAGAAACGCAGCGGCGAGCCTGGCCAACAGTTCTCCCGACGCACGAACGACCCAAGCCCCACCAACAACGAGCGGGGCAACAAAGACCATGACCATCAGCTGTTGCACCAGATCGGCAAAGTCAAGCTCGCCATAGGACCAGTAGGAGATAAACGGGTTCAGAATCGCCATCGCCGGCAACGCCACCAGCAGACTCACCATGGTGACACCGAGGATGCCAAGCGGGAGCCGCACCAGCAGCCATAGCAACGTCCGCCAGGTGACGGAATCGGTAGCGAGCATTTTGATCTGAGCCAGGAACCCGCCCGCACGGGCGACGCGGGGTGGCTCCTTGATGCCCCGGGCGAGCACGGTCGACACCATCCATCGCTCGAAGCCGCCGCTCAGCCGGGCCAGGCCCAGTGTTCCCAGCAGGATCGGCACCCCGACCAGAATCGGCAGCAGCGCCATCCCGATCGAAACGAGCGTGCTCAGCATCACCACATAGAAGAGGCCGACGGGTAGCGACAGCAGGAGATACAGCGCGGCCCGGTAGGTCTCGGCGTCGAACAGCGGCTTTAGCGCTCGATGCAACAACTTGCCGGGGTTCGTCGCCGCCATGGCGCTCACCGAACCGGATCCGGAACTCTTGGACGAGGGCCGCGGCGCTGGTGCCGGCGTCGATGCAGCTGTGAGCTCGGTGTCGGGGCGGCGGCGGCGGGGTGCGGTCGGTGCAGGCCTGGAGGCGGTCTGTTCCTGCCAGGTTTCGCCCATCTGCACCGCCGGCATCGGCTCGGGCGCGGCGGCGCGAGGTAGCGGAACCCCCGCCGCGCTAGAACCGGCATCAACGCTCATAGCTTCCATGAAACCATCATGAGGCCGGGTTTGGGGTGGCGGAACCCACAGCCGGGGGAAATTCCTCCCCCCATCGGGGGACGAAAAGATCGCCAAAAGTTGGGGTCGTTTGGAGTCAGACTCCGAACGAACTCGACTTTTTCAGGTGGGCGTGGGCGGTGTCGGCGTCGGTTTCGCTGTTGCGAGCCACCGGATCCTGGCTGATGGCCAGGCTCAACAACACCACCGCCCCTACGGCAAGAACGACCGCCAACCACCGATCGCCCGACACTCGCTCTCGCAGCACGGTCACCCCTACCAACCAAAGAATGACGGCGAAACTGGCCGTCAACCCCGCGGCCACCGAGGTTGGACCCGACTCCACCGCCTCCAGGTAGAACGCGCCGGCCGCGGCGGCGGCCACACCAGGGACGACGGCCGGGATGAGCGCCGCGGTCGACATCTCGAGGCGGCGGGTGAAGGTGGCCAGGGCCAGCACCGATACCGCGGCCATCAGCGCGGCGGCCACCAGAGGCGTCGCCCCCGACTCCGGAGCAGTGCCGTGGATCAAGACCAGACCGACACCGCCAGCAACACCGGCGAGCGCGGCCAGAACTGCGCCATCCGCCAGTCCATCGACCAGGACGGCAGCAGGCCGATGAGCGAGCGGCCCAGCACCCGCCGCTGGATTCGAGTCACCGGCCTCGGATCCAGTCCTGGGCTCGGACTCGGACTCGGACC
>CALAML010000196.1 GCA_937925845.1 uncultured Acidimicrobiales bacterium
GCGTGCATCAGTGTTTCGGGCCCGGGTGGGCAGCCGGGGGCGTACACGTCAACCGGAACGATCTGGTCAACGCCTTGGACCAGGGCGTAGTTGTTAAACATGCCGCCGCTCGAAGCGCAGACGCCCATGGAGATGACCCACTTGGGTTCCATCATCTGGTCGTAGATTTGGCGAAGGACCGGCGCCATCTTCTGGGAGACTCGGCCGGCCACGATCATCAGGTCGGCCTGGCGGGGTGAGGCCCGGAACACTTCCATGCCGTAGCGGGCCAGGTCGTAGTGGGGGCCACCGGTGGCCATCATCTCGATGGCGCAACAGGCCAGGCCAAAGGTGGCGGGCCAGCAGCTTCGGGCTCGCGACCACGACACCAGGTCTTCGATCTTGCCGGTCAGGAAGTTGTGCTGAAGTCCACCGAGTCCGTCATCGAGGACATCGTTGACTACACCCATCACACACCAACTTCTTCGGCTTCGGACTCTGCGCTGTCATCGTAGCTATCGGCGGTGTCGGCGAGGGCGACCGGATCAGCTTGGGCCGGTTCGGGTGCAACCTTGGGCATCATGGCCGCTACCTGGACCGGATCGCGACCGGTAAGGCCGACTCGGCGCACCGTGGTGGTGGCGGTTCGTTCGGCTGTCTTCATCGGGCTGACCGCTTCGCGCTGTTGCTTGCGGGGGCCCCAGTCGAGGGCGCCGGCACCGATCAGGTACACAAACGATTCAAACACTGCGGCCGAGAAGATGAGGATGGCCACGATGCCGTAGCCGCCAAGCTCCCGGAAGATCCCGGCAAAGGGGTAGAAGAAGATGATCTCGATATCGAAGACGATAAAGATCATGGCGATGAGGAAGAAGCGGACCGGGAATCGTTCCGGTGACGCGGTTTGGTCCTCGATGCCGCACTCGTAGGGGGCCGACTTGGTCGGCGACGGGTTGCGGGGTGCCAGCAGTTGGGACGCCATTCGGCTGAGGGCGCCAAACGCTATGGCGAGGCCCAACAAAACGACCAGCGGCAGGTACTGGCCCATGTCAGGTGCTCGCTCCGGTGAGTTCCTTGGCTTCCGTCACGGCCTTTTTGCCGCCGGCCTTGGCCAGCTTGATCTCTTCTTCGGCTTCGGCTTCCGCGCGAGCTCGCTGTTCCATCTCGAACTTGTCTCGCCGGTGCAACATGTTGGCCAAGATGCCAAAGATGATGCCCGAGAAGATGGTGAAGATGGCCGGGCGCAGCCGCTTAAACCCGAGGTTACGGGTCAACAGCACGGTCACGACCGGTTCCTCGGCGTTGGGCACCGGGAAGTCCGGGGCTTCACCAACCGGGGTGATGGTCTGAGCCACCGGCTGGACCATGATGGCCGCGTTTTTGGTGGGGTGGGTCACCCGAAGGGTGTTGGTGATGCGGTTGGTCACCCGCTCGATCACCGAGTCGTTGGCCCGTTTGGGCTTGCCGCCCCGTTCGAAGGCACCGAGTACCTTGTAGCCGTCGGTGGAGTCGAAGGCGCCGTTGAATGACTCTGCGGTGAGCAGATCGTTCTCACCACTGGTGAGGGCTGCGTTGGCCACCGCTTCGGCATCGCCTCGGGCCCGGTTGCTGGTGGGCAGGTAGCGCCAGTCGCCCAAGTCGAGGTTGTCGGCGATGGTTTCGGGCAAAGGACCGTCGTAGCCCGGGGTGCTCACTACCTCCACCGAAAGCTCGAGGAGGTCCGGGTTTTCGTCGAGGTCGGGCAGCTGGCGCAGGTTCTCGTTGGCTGAGCCTTCAAGCTCGCCGATCACGACTTCGTTGGTTTCCCAAACTGAGTCGTTGCCGATCCAGCCGATGCCGTAGATCCACCAGATGACGCCCATGATAAAGAACCAGCCAAAGAGGCCGGCGAGGGCGAGGAGCATGCCAAGGCGGGGGCCGCTGTTGGTGGCGAGCAGCAGGTAGACCGAGCCGAAGAGCACGACCACACCCACCATCACCGACAGGAAACCCCGCAGGAACGGGTCGAAGGTGATCGAGTCGATAAAGGCCAGCGCGCTGGCGTTGGTGAGTACCGATGTCATCCGGCCTGGACCTCCTCGGCAACTGCTTCTTCGGCGAGGCCTCGTTCGTAGTCGACGATGGCCTCAATGTGTTCGGCGGAAAGCATCTGAGCAAACGCTGGCATCTGACCACCGCTGCCCTGACCCTGGGTGCAGTAGCGCACGCCGGTTTCGGAGCCGAGGTTGATCAGGGTGATGTGCTGGGCTCGGGTGCAGCGGTCTTCGATGCCGATCAGGCTTTTGCCGAGGGCACCGGAACCAGCCGGGGGTGGCGCATTGAGGCGCTCACCGCCGAGCCGCTTGGCGCCAACGGTCTCATCCTCAGCGTCGAAGCAGCGTTCGTTCGAAGTCGTGTCGTCACGATCCAGCTCCACACAAATTCCGAGTGGTTCGGTCGAGACGATGGCTTTGATCTCGGGATCATCAAACAGCGGGCTGTTGGGATCGGGGATCGGGAAGTGGCGAAGCTGGTCATCCGCTCCGTAGGCCGCGCCGGGGGTATGGCAGCGGGCACACGAGTAGCCGGCACCGGCGAAGCCACTCTCTACGCCAAGGTTGTAGAGCGCTTCGCCTTCGCTGGCGTAGAACGACACCCCGCCGCCATCGGCCAGGGGCACCGCACATGCAGTTGAGACTTCCTCAGCCGAGGCGTCCGGGTCGTCCGCTTCAAGTTCTTCGACACACTCGCGGTTGTTGTTCAGTCGAGGTTCGCCATCAACCACCGCCACATAGTCGCCGTTCTCGTCGGTGAGAGCCGCCATTTCGTTGGCCAATTGGTTGTCCACCTGCTCTCGCATCTCGGCGATGGTGGGTTTGACCTCTTCGGAGTTGATGTAGGCGATCAGCGCTTCGATTTGTTGCTCGGTGTTGGGACCACCACCGGGGGCGCCCCAGGCCGGCATCGGCGAGAAGCGTCGCCCGAAGTTCAAGATGTCGGTCAGGTCTTCTTCGGAGAAGCGCCAGCCCGCGGTGTTGAGCGCCGGGGCTTTCCACTCGACGGTTTGGATGAACTGACCACTATCGGTTTGGAGCGTGAAGTTGGCGACGCCACCTTGGTCGATGCTGCCGTGGCAGAGTGCACAAAGCTCGCCGTAGAGCTCTTCGCCCTCGTTGACCAGCTTTTGCTGGGCCGAGGCCACTTTGTTGTCTTGTCGGGCCGCTTCGGCCACGAAGTACACCGGCAGAGTGACCGAGCAGACGGTCAGCAACACCAGACCAAGGGTCAGGGCAATATCAAGCTTGCGGCCTTCGAGCTCCTCGTCGGGGAGGTAGGGCTTGCGGTTGGCCGCGAGTTCTACCTCGCTGCCAATCTCGGCCTTGCCGCGCTTGACGTTAAAGAAAATCGCTGCCAGCGACCCGAGAAAGATAACGACGGCCAGAACCAGGCCGATCGATCGGGTCGTGTCAGCAAAAACCACGCTCATGAAACCTCCGGAGCGATCAATGGCCGTCCGCGGCGCCGATGCAGTGCGGACCTTCCGATTCCTGACCCGTGGTGTTGGTACCAATCGGCGGGCCGTTGATGATGGTGCCGGTCTTCACCGTGAAGGTGGCATCGGCGTTTACCTGCATTGCGAAGCGGTCCATACCACGGGGGGCGGGGCCGCCTTTCTTTTCTCCTACCTGGTTGTACTGCGAACCGTGGCAGGGGCATTCGAACCACTGCGAGGTGACGCACTCAGGAACACGACAGCCGAGGTGGGGGCACTTCTGGTAGAGCGCCACCAGGCCCTGCCGCATACCGTTGAGTTCCGGGCCACTGTAAGCCAGCTCGCCTTTGGCGAGGGCGCCAGCGGGGTATTCGGTAACCCACATGCGACCTTCAGCGTTGTAGAGGAAGCCGTTGTTGGCCTGGATGGCCTTCTTTACGTCGGCCACCTTGCCGATGTTGAGGTCGGCTCCGAAACCACCCGAGGCGCTGGGCCACAGCATGGCAACTACGGCGCCGCCGAAGCTGCCGATACCGAGGATAAAGCCACCGACGATGCCACGGTTCATGAACTGGCGGCGGGCCACGCCGATCGCTTCTGGATCCGGTGGGGTCCAGGCAACAGGGGCCGAGGCCGCCTTCTTTTCCAGCGCGGTGCCGACCGGCTTCGGGTCGCGGGTCTGGGTGGCGGCATTCGAAGGCGCGCCGGGTCGCAGCACGTTACGCGAACCCTTTTTGTCTCGCTTCAGGGTTTCGCGGTCGAGCCCACCGGTGGCATCACCGTTGTCTCGGCGACGGGCGGTAGAGCCCAACAGGACCAAGGCCAGAACGGCCAGGACTGCGATGACGATTGCGATTGTGGTTGCGGTTGTCATGATTGCACTCCCTTCAGGGGGTGTTGAGGGGGCGAATGGCTACAGCTCGAAGAAGAGGCCGTCGACCCACGGGAACACAAAGTTGAACCCGGGACCTCGGAAGAATGATCCGATCATCGTCAAAACAGCCCAAAACATCATGTGAACGGTGAATAACGAAACCGCGAACTTTCGATCCTCGGGTTTGTTTGACGGGTTGCGATCGGTGTACGGGGCCAGGATCAGGGCGAAGATGCCGATTCCGGGGATGGTTACCCCGGCCACCATCGGGTGGAACATGGTGAGCAGTTCCTGCAGACCGAGGAAGTACCACGGCGCCTTCGACGGGTTTGGCGTCTGGTTGAAGTTGGCCAGCTCCAACAGCGGGGCGTTCACAAACACCGAGAACAACAGGGTGAAGGCGGTAACGGCCAGGGCGGCAACAAACTCGACCACGATCAGGTGGGGCCATACATGCACTTTGTCCTGGGGCTTGGCCTTGACGTCTTGGATCGAGCCGGCCTTGACCACCGTGAGGAGACGCTGGGTGTTGCCACCCGGACCGGTCATGACCGGAGCGGTTGCCGTCGCCACCGCAGCTGCCGCCGGTGCAGTCGCCACCGCTACACCGCCACCACCGGAGGAGTCATCGCTGTCTCCGCCGCCAGCAGCCTTGCGGGCTTTGGCTGACTTCGAGCGGTCGAGCAGGTGGGCCGGAATCTTCGACGCCGCCTCACTGCTCGCTTCGCTGGAGCCGGCCGCAGCCGCGTCGGCGCCAGCTTCTGCCGCATCGCCAGCATCGGAGGCCTTGGATGCTGCTTTTTCGCGGGCCGCTTCGGCTCGCTTGCGGAGATGCTCTGGGATCTCAGTCATGGGAATCGGCTTTCTGATTCTCTGGGAACGAAACTTTGATCGTGACGGAAAGGTGGGCGGAAGAAACGGGATTCAGTGTGAACGGTTGGGCGTTAGAGGGGTCCGGAGATGCCGCCGTCTTTGCGGACTCGCCAGAAGTGGATGGCCATGAAGATCACGGTCACAAAGGGCACAAATAACACGTGGAGTACATACCAGCGTAGGAGTGTGTCGGTGCCAATCTCGGCTCCGCCGAGCAGCACAAACCGCACTTGGGAACCGAACACCGGCGTGAAGCCCATCATGTTGGTACCCACCGTTACCGCCCACAGCGCCAACTGGTCCCAGGGGAGCAGGTAGCCGGTGAACGACAGCAAAAGGGTGAGGGTGAGCAAAATAACGCCGATCACCCAGTTGAACTCTCGGGGCGACTTGTAGGCACCGTGGTAGAACACCCGGGCCATATGCAGGAACACCGACAGCACCATGAGGTGAGCGCCCCAGCGGTGCATGTTGCGCACCAGCAGGCCAAAGGCCACCGAGGTCTGCAGAGAAGAGATGTCGCTCCAGGCCGCAGCGGCGGTGGGACGGTAGAAGAACATCAAGAAGATGCCGGTAACGGTGAGCAGGATGAAGAGGAAGAAGCTCAGCCCACCGAGGCAAAGGGTGTAGCTCACCTTGACCGCGTGACGCTTCACCTTCACCGGGTGCAGGTGGTACAGCACCGAGTTCATGATCACGTAACTACGGTTTCGAGGGCTGTCGGAGTAGCCCTTCCGGAACACCGAGCCGGGTCGGAAGATCGAGTTCCAGGCTTGGCTGTCCTGCACCGTTTCGGTCAGCTCACCAACCTTTTCGCTCACCACCTTAGAGGTGGGCTTGCGTTCCATCTGCTTCGCCACGGGGCTGCTGCTTCCTGTGAGTCTGGCTGGCCTCGGCGGCCATCGGTAGAACTTGGACTTGTTACTGCACTTGCTGGGTGTTGCGGTACTGCTTCTTCATTCGGTGTTACTGGGTGGTTCGGATGGCCGGGGCGATGAGTCTGCCCGAAAGAGGCCAGTTGTAGCTAGCCGAGGCGCATGCCGTAGGCGTAGCCGTGAGAGTTGGTTCGTTGGTGGAAATCACCGTCGGGATCGGGGTCGGCGATCTTACCGAGGATGATCACGCCGGTTGGGCATCGGTCGACACAAAGTGCGCAGCGGGTGCACACGTCGTCGTCGATGGTGAAGATCACGTGGTCGTTGGGGTCGATGCCGGGCAATTCGGTGCCGTGGGCTTCGGCGATGGCCGAGGGCAGCACCATATGGATGCACTTCCACGGGCAGATGTCGACACAGCCTTCGCACATGATGCATTCGGACTGGTCGATGTGGATGAACTGCTTCGGCTTGACCGCCTTGGAGAGCCATTCCGCGTCGACTTCCTGAAGGATGTAGTCGTCCCGGAATTCCGGGAGTGGCGGGTTGGCGTCGGTGGTGACCATGGGTGCCTAGGCCTTGCGGACGAGCGGGCGTCCGAAGTCGGAGGGGAGGGCTTTCTTTTCTTCGGCCTTCTTGACCTTGTCGCCCCGGTCCTGCCAGATGGCCCATGCGGCTACGTGGCCAACCAGGAAGATGCCGTAGATCAGCACCGCCACCACGTCTCGCATGTGCTCAAGGTGAATGTCGAGCGGAAACCAGCCGCAGCCGGTTCCGTCGGGGTTACACACGGTGGTGGGCTTCAAGAAGCCGAGAGGCTGGGTGCCAAAGACGTCGTACTGGTACAGCAGGATGTCGGGACGCCAGTTCCATTCGGCGTCAGCCATGGTGAGCCACTGGTGCGGCACCACGCCGTAGACCCAGAACATCAAGAAGAAGGCCCAGGTGGCGGCCACCATGGCTTCGCCCCAGGTGAGCGGGGTGCCCACCGGGCGGCGCTTCTTCATGATGAAGAAGGGGATGATCAACGCCACCGTTACCAGGATGGAGGTGATGAATGCGACCATATTTTCAGCGCAATCCTCGGCTCGTGAATTCTCTCACAATGTTATCTGCACTCTTGGTGTCGATGCACTTCTTGGACACATCTGGTCTGTCTTCACCAAGAGCCTTACCGCCCATGTCTACCAGTACACCGCAGAAATGGGCACATCCAGCACCCTAGACGTGCCGGATGCCACATCCATTCATATTAGGCCGCTTTGGGGTTGTACCCGACTGCTTCCACACCGATACGCTGACAACCAGAGCGCTTTCGCTATTCTTGCGCCGAAGTTCACCACAACTTGATGAACCTGCTGACCAAGTTGATGAACCTGTCGTGGTGGACAACCTGATGAACTCGAAGAACCTGATGACCCTGTTTACGCCGTTGCGGAGGCACTGGTGACTGAAATCCCTCAGCATCTCTTGGATCGAAGCAAGGCCCGCCGGGCTCTGCTCACCGGAGGCGGTGGTGACGCGGCAGCGGCGCCAGCAGCCGACGCCGGAACCGAGGTCGTGAAGGCCGAGGCCGCCGCCCCTGTGGCAGCTGCGCCTGCTGCAGCCGTGGTTGAGGCCGCGCCTGAGCCGCCCAAGCCGGTGCCTCACTTTATGAAGGCGTCCAACGAGCGAACCCGCATCCCGGTTTGGGCCATGCCCATCGTGGCCGCGCTCCCGCTCTGGGGTCTGGTCTATGCCGGCACGCTCAAGCCGCCGGTTCAGGAACGGGTGGCCTTCGCCGAAGGCCGCGAGCTCTACGAGGAACACTGCGCCAGCTGCCACGGTGCTGAAGGTGGCGGCGGTACGGGCTACGCCTTCTCCGGGGGTGCGGTGGTGCAAACCTTCCCCAACCGCTACGAGCAGATGCTCCATATCGCCCGGGGTTCCGAACCAATCGCCGGCGAAGCCTACGGCGACCCGGCGAGCGCCGATGCTCGCGTCTCCGGTGCCCGGGGCGTGATGCCTGCCTTTGGACCGAACGGCACCACCAACCTGACCCAGGTCGAGCTGGAGCTGATCGTGGTCCATGAGCGCCACGAGTTTGGCGGAGAAGAATACGGTGACCCCGAAGCCGGTGAAGCCGACGAGGCCTACCTCGAACACCTCGAAGAACTCTACGAAGAGGGCGTCGAAGAAGAGATCGACCTCGCCGAACTCCAGCGCCTCTCCGATGAGGCCCAGGCCGCGGTCGAGGGCATCCCCTACCCCAGCCAAAACGAGCTGGACGTAGCCGGCTTCAACGCCATCGAAGAGTAAGCAAGCTCTCACAAACCATCAACGTGAAACGGGTGTCTGACACCCGTCACAGGTTGACGCGCCGCTGCTAGCGAAGACGGATGATGTTGATGCCCCGGTCCTGTAGCGATCGGTAGAAATCGTCGTCGCCCTTCGCCGCGAGCTGAGCGAAGCTGGTGTCGATCAGTCCGGGCACCGCTGCTTCGGCGGCGGCGCTCGAGCCGTCGCTGTGAGTCGGCACCTGGAGCACCACGAGCCCGGCTTGGTCGCCGGTGGGCGACGCGCCCATCGCTTGGGTGAATTCGGTGTGGGGCATGAAGTGCAGCGTGGTGATCAAGCCCAGGCGGTCGCGGAGGCGCAGTCGCTCCTGGGCCCAGGTCTCAGCGTCGGTGCCATCGGGGTCCGCCGACACCACAAGCGCCACGTGGTCGCCCGGGTTGATGTGGGCCTCGGCTTCGCTGAGTGTCAGAGCGGCAATCGGCTCCGGCGCAGGCTCGGGCTCAGCTACCGGCTCCGACGGCCTCGTCGACGTCGCCGGGGCCGCTTCAGATGGAGGAGGTGCCGAATCCAGTTCGGAGGCGGTCACCCCTTCCATCATCACCACTCCCGACGTGTCGCCCGCGGCTGCGGCAGGCGCGACGGGTTCATCAGCTTCGGCGCAGGGCCAGATGTCGAGAGCCTGCATGGCCACCGCCGCCGCGAACTGCCAGGTCAGCAGGTGGGCGGCCAGCGACCCGGCCCCCAAGGCCTCGATGGCAACCGCCGGATGCCCCTCCCCCACCACGCGGTTGAGCCCGGCGCCACTGTTGACGCCCACGTAGAGCCGGTGCTCGCCTGCGACCAGGCTGTCGGCTTCACCTTCGTCGCCAACCGCGATCAACCCCGCGGGGCCGAGGGTGGTGGTCACCAACGCCGACGCGCATCGAGCAAACTCGCCATGGTCGGGCTCCACCACAAACGTCAACAGGTTGCGACCGTTGCGCAGGGCCGCAGCGATCACCGCGCCCAGCCGCAGCCCGAGGTTGGCTGCGGGACCTCCGGTGGCCTGGAGCATCTCGGCGGTCTCTCTCGCCGCGGCCAGTAGCTGGAGCGGGTCGAGCCCGAACAGGGCTGCGGGAACCATGCCCGCTGGCGAGAGTGCAGCAAACACGCCGCCGAGCGCCACCGGGTCGGGGCCTGCCTCGGCTCCACGTCGATGCTGGCTGCGGATCTCAAAGACTCGCCGGAAACCCCGATCAACAGCCAGTTCCGCCACCAACGAACCAGCCGGAGCGATGGCGGCAAAGCGCAAACCGTCCTCGCCGCTTCGCTCCCAAAACATCGACAGCAGCGACAACACCGAGACCGAATGGGCCTCGCCCACCACTGGCACGACCAGGGTGGTCTCAGCCGGGCAGCCGTCCACGACTCGGGCCACCACCTCGGGGTGGGCTACGTCAGCCAGGTGAACGACCGGGCCGGTCTCGGGCGTGATCGTTCCCCGTCGATCGAGGCGGAAGCCGGCCGCGCCACCTGGGCCGTCGTCGACGCCATCGCCATCCGCGCCATGTCCGGGTCGGGTTCGGTCGGCACGATCGAGCAGCGCTCGCACAAAGGGAGAGAACTCGGAGTCGGCCAACACCACCACATGGGAGAAGTTGGCATCGGCCACTTCAGCGGCAAACTCACTCGCCGCTTGTGCCGTTGCCTCCCCTTCGGCCAGCAGGTGGACCCATCCCGCCTCATCGGCCAACGTTCCGGTCCAAAGCTGGTCCACGACGTCGTCGGTTACCAGTTGGGCCAGCACTTCGTCGACGGTGTCGGTGAGGCCGAGCAGCTGCTCGGTCCACCGGTGGGTGATGCCGCTCACGCTGTCGCGTCACCCACGCCGGCCGCGGCGCCGGCGGCCGCTTCGATGGTTTGGTCGAGGTCGTCGCGGGTGTGAGCCAGGCTCACAAACAACGCCTCGTACGGACCGGGCGCCATGGCGATGCCCCGCTCGACCATGCCCCGGAAGAACTGCTTGTAGCGGCCGTTCTCCGCCAGTGCCTTGGCCTCTTCAAAGTTGGTCGGCGCCTCGGTGCCGAAGAACAAGCCGAGCAGGGGGCCGACCTGAGGAACCAGCACGTCCACTCCGGCTCCGGTGATGGCTTCGGTCAGCCCGCTGGCCAGATACGTGGCCCGCTCGATCAGGATCTCATAGGCACTGGCATCGAGTTGGCTCATGGCCGCCAGCCCGGCCGCGGTTGCCAGCGGGTTCCCCGACAGGGTGCCGGCTTGGTAGACCGGCCCGAGTGGTGCGATGTTCTGCATCACCTCTGCGCTGGAGCCGTAGGCGCCAACCGGCAGACCGCCACCGATCACCTTGCCGAAGCACCATACATCGGGCTGCACGTCGAAGAACGAAGTGGCCCCGCCTCGGTCGAGTCGGAAGCCGGTGATCACCTCGTCGAACAACAGGAGCGCGCCGACCTTGTCGCAGGCCTCCCGCAGACCTTGGAGGAAGCCGGGCTCAGGTGCCACCAGGCCCATGTTGGCTGCCACCGGCTCCACACACACCACCGCGATCGAGTCATCGAGTTCGGGCACCACGTTGTAGGGCGCCACCACCGTGTCGGCCACCGCGCCGGCGGTAACCCCGGCCGAGTCGGAGGTGGCCTGTTCCGCTACCGAGGATCCACCGGCCACCAACAGCGCGTCGGTATGGCCGTGGTAGTTGCCGGCGAACTTCAGAATTTTGGATCGTCCGGTGGCGCCTCGAGCCAACCGCACCGCCGACATGGCTGCCTCGGTACCGCTCGAAACCAGCCGCAGCATTTCCAACCCCGGCACCCGCTCCACCATGGTTTCGGCCAGCAGCACTTCGCGTTCGGTCGGGGCCCCGAAGGTGGTGCCGTCGACCGCGGCGTCGCGAACCGCTTCGATAATCACCGGCTCGGCATGACCGAGGATCGATGCCCCGTAGCTCTGCACGTAGTCGATGAACTCGTTGCCCTCGACGTCCCACACCCGCGAGCCGCGACCCCGGGCGATGTGGTTGGGGATGCCGCCAACCGAACGGAAGGCTCGCACCGGCGAGTTCACCCCGCCCGGCATGACCTTTTGGCCTCGTTCGAACAGTTCGCTGTTGGTCACCAACGCCTTGGACTCCTGTCACCCGATCGCACCGCAAACATCGGGTGAAGTATCTCCCGAAATGTCGGAAGAACGCGACAAACTTTGTCGTTTTCTTCCGACATTTCGGCTTTTGGGGCCGGTTACACGATGGCTTCGGCGAGTTCGGCGGCGAAGTACGTGAGTACGAAGTCGGCTCCGGCCCGTTTGATGGCGGTGATGGTTTCGAGGGCAACTGCTGGTCCATCGATCCAGCCGTTGGCGGCCGCGGCCTTGATCATCGAGTACTCCCCCGACACGTGGTACGCCGCCAGCGGTAGATCGTGCTCGGCTCGGGCGGCCACCAACACATCGAGATAGGGCATGGCTGGCTTGACCATGATCATGTCGGCGCCTTCAGCCACGTCGAGGCGGATCTCTTCCGCCGCCTCCCGAGCGTTGCGCCAGTCCTGCTGGTAGGCCTTGCGGTCGCCGCCGCCGGCGATCTGCACGTCGACCGCATCACGGAACGGCCCGTACAGGCCCGACGCGTACTTGGCCGCGTAGGCCAGGATCAGGGCCCCTTGATGGCCGCTGCCGTCGAGGGCGGCTCGGATGGCTGCGATCTGCCCGTCCATCATTCCCGAGGGGGCGATGACATCCGCGCCCGCTTCCGCCTGGGCAATTGCGGCCCGGGCGTAGAGTTCGATCGTGGCGTCGTTGTCGACGTTGCCCTCGGCGTCGAGCAAGCCACAGTGTCCGTGGTCGGTGTATTCGTCGAGACAGGTGTCGGCCATCAGCACGATGGAGTCGCCGAGATCGTCCCGGAGTTCCCGCAGCGCCACCTGAACGATGCCGTCGGGGTCCCAGGCTCCCGAGCCCTGGGCGTCCTTGTGCTCTGGAACACCAAAGAGGATCACACCAGGCACGCCGAGGTTGACCAGTCGCCGAACTTCAGCCTTGAGCGAGGCGATGGTGTGTTGGCTCACCCCGGGCAACGAGTCGATCGGTACCTCGGCGTCGATGCCCTCCCGGACAAAGAGCGGGGCCACCAGATCGCTGGGGTGCGGACGGGTCTCGGCCACCAACTCACGCAGCGCCGGGGTCCGTCTGGTCCGCCGGAGTCGCCGTTCAGGAAAGCTCATGGATCAAGCGTATTGGCTGTGAACCGCCGACGGTCACGCCTTCCAGCGGTCGACGCCGCCCATGCCGTACTGGTGCAAGATGATGGCCTTGCTCGGCTCGACGGCCAGGAAACCGGTCTCGGGTGAGTTCTCAGGGCCACCGGGAGCAAAGGCGTTGAGGTCGTAGTCGAACACGTCATCCCACAACCGTTTCTTGGTTTCGACGTCGGTGGCGAGGCGGGCCTGGCCCCACACTTCCACCCCGTCGCCCACCTCGGTGACCTGCCAGTGCAGGGCCACTGCGGCGTTGTTCCCGATGTTGCGGGCCTTCACCGATTCGACACCGACCATCACCCAGCAGGTGTCGCCTTCCCAGCATGGGTGCACCGGTGTGACGTCGGGCGAACCGTCAGCGCCGACGGTGGCCAGGTGGGCCCACGGGCTGAGCTTGGAAGCGAAGGTTTTGATGTCGTCGAGGCTGGTGGGTTCGGTCATGGCGCCAGCTTAGGAGACGGGTGGAACGTGCTCGCCGCGGTTTCGGAATCGACGTGGCGCTTGCCTTGAGACGGTCCGGCCACGCTGGTCGTTCACCTCTGGACATGGTCGCTGGAAACCCCGTTGGCTCGTGCTACCAAAAGGGGGTGAGCTCAACCCCCCGCACCCTTCGGCGTGCCAAGAGATCCCATGTGCTGTCGGTGATCGGACTCCTTGTCGTCCTGCTGAGCGCCTGCGACGAACTGGAGACCATCGACATCGCCGCCGACCCCAGCGCCGGCGACACGGTCTCGATCGTGGCCACCGCCGACGTGCCTCCCGCCCACGCCAATGTCGTCTACCGCGAGTGCGCCACCTGTGACCGCAGCGTGCTGGATGTCTATGCCTCGGTCGAGCCATCGAAGGGCACCCTCGTGTTCTTCCACGGCGGCGGCTTCGACGGCGGCGCCAAAGAGTTGATCATCCTGATGGGGCTGATCAAGTCTCAGACCGAGCGGGGCTGGACCGTCGTCACTCCAAACTACGCACTGGCCGCTGACGGCAATCCTGGCTCTCGGGCCAACATCCTTGCCGATGGTGCGGCGGTGATGGATTGGGTTCGGTCACCGGCAGCCGCTGAGCGTGGGCTCAGGGTGTCGGGTCCGCTGGTCGTGGCTGGCCATTCGGCCGGCGGCACCATCGCCGGTCTTCTGGCTACCTCCGACGCCGCTACCGACACGTGGGCCATCGATGGCTGGGTCTCGATCTCTGGCGTGTTGAGCTGGAGCGGCGGTCCCGACTCAGCCGAGGCTGCCGACACCCTCCATGGAGGAGCTGGCTATGGGGCCGCGCCCGCCGATCGGTTCGGGCCCGACACACCTCCGGGGTATCTGATCCACGGCGATCAGGACAGGGTGGTCGAATGGTTCAACCTTTTTGTTGCCGGTTTCGCCTCGGCGGAGGCCGGCGGACCCCACCTCACGATCGACCTGGTCGATGTCGACCGTCAGACCACAAGCCTGGGTGAGTCACGTGGTCATCTGCCGGTGGGCGGAGCCAACGCCAACCGGTTCAACGCCTGGCTCGACTCACTCCAAGCGCCCGGCTAGCGGCCCTGCTGGCTGGCGATCACTGCTTCGATAAGGCCTTCGGTGGTGTGGGGGTCGGCGACTTCGGCCACGACTAAACCCAACTCGGTGGCTGCCTTGGCCGCCACCGGTCCGATACACACCACGGTGGCCGGCAGGCGGTCCGCCCCGCACGCCTCCACGATAAACGCCGCGGTTCGCCCGGAGGCGAAGGTGATGACGTCGGCGGCAGCAATGGCATCAAGTGTCGGCTCGTTGAAGGCCACCGGAGCCACCGCGTAGGCCGCCACCAGGTCCACGTTCCAGCCGAGGGCGGCCAGGCCGTCAGGCACCGTTGGTCGCCCGGTCTCGGCTCGCACCACCAGCACCCGGCCGTCGCCGACATCTGCGGAGCCGGGCTTCGTGGACTCCTCGGCGCCGAACCGGTCGACCAGGCTGTCGCCGATTGCTTCGTGGGCCTCAAGCGCCACCGACAACCCGCCAGCTTCGAGGGCTCGAGTGGTGGCCGGGCCAACGCTCGCTACGCGGATCGCATCCAACCCCAGCGCCGCGGCGCTTCCCTCGCCTCTATCGTTGCGTTCAGCGGTCAGTGCTTCCACCAGCCGCTCGGCGCCGTTGGCTGAGGTCGCCACCACCCAGTCATAGGCTCCGTCGGACAGCGCCGTGATCGCGGCCTGGAGACCCACCCCGCCGTCGCTTGGGTCGACAATCTCGATGGCCGGTGCCGACACCACCGCGGCTCCGGCTGCGATCAGACCATCGCGCAGCGGTGCAGCCTGGTGGGTGGCTCGTGTCACCACCACCGATACTCCGGCCAGCGAACTCGACCCGGCGGCGGCCTGGCCGGAGGGGCTCATGGTCGATCGGCGAGGATCTCGGCTCCACCGGCTTCATCGAGCAGGTCCCGGGCCAGCTCCCGGCCGACCGTTTCCGCATCGGTACCGGTGCGGGCATCGCGAACCAACGTCTGGCCGTCGGGTGAGGAGATCAACGCTTCGACTCTGATCGGTCCGGGCGGGCCGCCGGAGTCAGCGGGGTCTCCCGGGTCAGCGGGCGTCAAGGTGGCGTGGGCCGCCACCGGCAGGGTGCAGTCTCCGCCGATCTCAACGAGAAAGGATCGTTCGGCTACCAGTCGGCGTTGCGCCGCTGGGTCGGTGATGGCGGCCAGCAGGTCGCGGGTGGGTTGGTCATCGGCGCGGCACTCGATGGCCAACGTGCCTTGGCCCACCTGGGGCAGCATCACCCGATGGTCGAGCCGATGAACCACATCGGGGGTGAGCCCCAGCCGTTCGATGGCGGCCGCCGCGGCCACGATGGTGAGGCCATCGACCGCCTTGGCGATCCGGGTCTCGATGTTGCCTCGAAGCCCGACGAAGTGGAGATCGGGTCGGGCATGGGCCAGTTGGGCTTGGCGTCGGGCCGAGCCGGTGGCGATGGTGGCGCCGACGCGCAGGTCGTGCAGTCGGCCTCCGATCAGCACGTCGTCGGCGTCACCGCGAGCGGGCACTGCGGCGATCACCAAACCGTCGGGGGTGAGGGCGGGGAGGTCTTTGGCCGAGTGCACCGCGATGTCGGCTCGACCGTCAAAGAGGGCAGCCTGCACCTCTTTGACAAAAACACCCTTGCCGCCGATCTCCGACAGCGGCAGGTCGGTCCGACGGTCGCCGTGGGTGCTGACGATCACTTTTTCGCAAACAACGCCGTTGCCACTCGCCGCCAGCAGCGCCGCGACATGGTCGGCCTGCCATTGGGCGAGGGCCGAGCCTCGGGTGGCGATGCGCACTGATCGGAACCTGGAGGGCGGTTAAAGGTCGAAGAGGGTGCGCAGGGAGTCGCTGAGCCGTTCGCCGCGGGCGGTGCCGGCCGAATCCTTCAGCTCGCTGGTTGGCGGGTGCAGGAGCTTGGCCACGATTCCCTTGGTGAGCGCTTCGACTGCCTCTCGCTCGGCGTCGTCGAGATCAGCCAGGCGGTTCCGGAACCGGTCGAGTTCGCCGGTGCGAATCGTCTCCGCGTTGTCCCACATCGACGCCACCAGCGGGGCAACGCCTCGGACGCTGGTGTCGCTGCGGTAGCGATCGGCCTCTTCGCCAACGATGGCTTCGACACCGGTCATCTCACCCTGTCGGGCATCGAGGCCCCGGGCCACGAAGCCCCGGATGTCTTCCATGTCGAAGAGGGTCACCCCGTCGAGTTCGCCGACCGCCGGGTCGACATCTCGGGGTACGGCCACGTCGACGATCAGCAGCGGGTTGCCGTGGCGGGCTTCGTTGATCACGGCCAGGTCATCTACGCCGATGACCGAGCCCGGTGAAGCGGTGGATGTGAGCAGAACGTCGCTTGCCGCGAGGGAGGTGCCGAAGTCCACCATCGGCACCGCGGTGGCGCCGAGCCGCTCGGCAATTTCCTGAGCTCGGGCCGGAGTGCGGTTGGCCACGAGGAGCTCGCGCACGCCGCCGGCAACCAGCGCCTTGGCTGTGCCTTCGGCCATATCGCCGGCACCAAGCACCAGCACTTTGGCATCTTCGAGGCCGCCGAGATGATCTGCCGCCATGGCCACTGCGGCCTGCGACGCAGAGGTGATGTGTTGCGAGATTCCGGTTTCGGTGCGGGCCCGCTTGCCGACCACCAGGGCCTGTCGGAACAGCCGGTTCAGGGTGGACTGGGCTGCGCCTTCGGTGCGGGCCAGCTCCCAGGCCCCCTTGACCTGTCCCAGGATCTCGGTTTCGCCAACCACCGCGGAACGAATTCCGGCGGCCACGCCAAAGAGGTGCTGCACCGCGTCGTCGTCGTAGTGGGCGTAGAGGTGGTCAGAGAATGCCTCGGGCGGTAGCCCGGAGGAGTCGGCCAGCAGGTTTCGCACGTCCTGGTAGGCGCCGTGGAAGCGCTCGGCGTAGGCGTAGACCTCGGTGCGGTTGCAAGTCGAGAGGATGACCGCTTCGCTCAGATGGTCGCGGCTGATGGCGTCGGCGAGAAGCTTCGGCAGGTCGTCGGCGGCGATGGTGGTGCGTTCGAGGACCGACAGGGGTGTGGAGCGGTGACTCAGACCGATGGCAACGATGCTCATTGCGGGTCAGCTCCTCAAGCGGCAGGGGTAGTGATCGATTGGGTTACGGGACGGAGTGGGTCGATCGGTTGGCTCCAGCATCGCAAACCGATCCCCCCGATGCCAACCCATACCGACACCGGATATTCCGCTGTGTGTTTCCCAACCCTGCGCAGTCGAGCTCACTTTGTGACCTCCGCAGGATCGCGTTCGATCGGCTCCACCGCGTCGTTGGTGTCGGCCGACGAAGCGCTGGTGCTGCTGGGTGTGCCGGGCCCGCCGTTGCGACGCTGCTGGTAGAAGCTGAGGATCTGGAGTTCGACGGCGAGGTCGACCTTGCGGATCGTCTGCTGGGCCGGTCCCGACACCACGGCCGGGGCG
>CALAML010000197.1 GCA_937925845.1 uncultured Acidimicrobiales bacterium
GAGAAACGGTGCCGGTACCGCTCCCAGGAACTTCTCCGCCGTCGCCGTCAACTCCGGATCCTGGTCGGGTTCAGCGTCGGCGATTTCTCGAATCATCCGCCACGTGGCAACCGGTGCGACAAGCGCAAGATGTTCAACAAGAAGCCCGGCCCCGGGATCGTCGAGGGCCCACCTCCGGAGAGCCACTTCCGTGGCCAGAGCCAGGGGCAGAGAACTGAGGAGGCGGGTCGGTTCAGCCCAGTCACCCCCATCGACCGCTTCACCGGCCCGAAGCCGAACCAGGTTGATGCCCTGTTGCAGCTCCTCGGCCCGGTTCGGCGGCAGCGTGGCCTCGGCCAACTGGAAACGCCACGATGGAACCATGACGTAGGAGAAGCCAGCGAAGCGACGCACACACCGCCAGGCGGTGCGTTCGGGCGCCGCCTCAAGAGCCTGGGCCAAGTTCTTGGCGGCCTCATCGGACTGCCCCGCGTTGAGGTCGGTGATGGCATGGGTTTGGGCCAGGGTGAGCATCATCTCGGGGGCATCGGCTTCACCGAAGGCCGGTCCCGCGGTGGGTGTCGTTGTTTCGTAGCTGCACCAGGCGGTTACCAGGTCGGCGTAGCAACGAATGACCTGGTCGGCGACGATGGAGATGCCTCGCTCATCTATCCGGGCGAGAAGTTCGATCAAACCCCGGTCGACACCGGCAAAAAATCGGGCCAGAACAACCCCGGCGGTTTCATCGCCAGCCCCGATCACACCATGGGCGACGGCGGCTGCCATTGCCTCGTCGTCGCGGCCAAGCATCAGCAGTGATTGGGAACGCATGCCCTCTGAGAGGGCCAGCCACTGAGCCGACATGGCAGCAGGGTCGAGGCGATCGAGGCACTCAAGAACTCCGGGATCATCGTCGCCGAGCATGCACATTCCGGCCTCAGCCATGCTGGTCGCCGACTGGGCTGCGGCGCCTCCTTGTTCGGCCAGCTCGCCGAGTCGAAGAATAAGAGGGATACGCAGACTGTTCTCGTTGCGAACCTGGGTGACGAGGATGCCGAGAATCAGCGCAGCAACCTCAATGTCATACATGTCGCCGGCCTTGGCCCCCTCGATCGCTTCCAGCAGAAGGTCTCGGGTCTCGGGGCCCAAGTCCTGTTCGTTGTAACGGATCATGCCGTCGACCAGGGCGATGACCGGAGCCTCGCTTTGCGACTTGGGCAGCCGATCGCGCCACGAGCGCAGCAAAGCGGTCCCCGGGGCGACCGCACTGATCGTGACTGCTCGCACGATCACCGAAACCGCCCGAGCCGGCTCATCGGAGCCGATCAACAGATCGAAGGCACGGGCAAAGTCGCCGTTGGCGGCAACCACACGGGCGGCCCGCACCCGCACACTGTCGGTGTCGATGCCCACCGCAACCGAGTCGGCCACCTCGCCCCACAGATCATGGGCGATCACCGTGCCATCCGAGCGGCTCTGGAGAAGGGGTACGGAGGTAGCCAGTTCAGCCAACCGTGACGGTCGCTTGAGCGCACCCTTCATCTCGGTTGGGTTGGCGCCGCCCATGGCGATGAGCATGGCAAGTTCATCGCGATCGTCGGGGCCCATCGATTCAAGAACTTCCTCTAGCAGGAACCTGACCGTGCCGTCGCTGCCGGTTCGGGCCTGGAGCGCGGCAAGCGCGGGCCAGCCACCGACCGACTCGATCGACTCGCTCGTGGTCGATAGACGATCGGCGGCATTCACCGTTTCGTGATTATCGAAACGAAACGTATTGCCATCGAGACGGACCAGCAGCCCCTGGGCCTCAAGCCGACTGAGAGGCAACTTGGGCTCGGTGCGCGAGGACAGCACCAGGTGAACGTTCGGCGGGGCGTGACGGATCAGCTCGGCCAGCACGGCCATGCCTTCGCCATCGGGGTCGAGGCGGTGGAGGTCATCAAGATGTAGGGTGTTCGGTCCGGCGAGACCGTACATGGCTTCGAGTAGCTGGCCCAGCTCGGTCCCGGTTCCCGACAGTCCAAGCGCGGCCCAAAGATCCCGGATGATCAACGCCGGATCATCGTGCGGTGCGCCGCAGGTGAGCCAATGATCGGTGCCCACTGGGGCCAGTCGATTTTCGGAGATGGCCTGGGCCAGCAACGACGTCTTTCCACCCCCGGCGCCGGCAACAAGGAGCACGACCCCGACGTCCCAACGCCGATTTAGCAGCTCGAGCAGCCGAGGCCGGGTGACATGGCGGTCGTCGGCCTGGGGCGGCTCAAAACGCGATCGCAGTCCTGGCATGACCACAGCGACACCTCACGGCGACGATAACTCGGCAGAACCCCAAGGCTAGTTGGCGTCTCGGTGCGGTGAAAACAAGTTAATGGAGGCGCGCCGATGCGGTTCCACGGGTAGCGGAACCGCACCGGCTGGTTGGTTGGTTTCGGGCCTGGTTGCTGGGGAGAGTTCCAGGCGAACCAACTCTCGGACTGGGTGGCTCAGGGCGGCTAGGGCAGGGTGAGTCCTTTCGCCAAGGGTTTGGGTGCAAGCTTCCTCGCCGGCGGAGTTGGTGGGACGGTTGGGGTGATGGCGACCGTCCCGGTTTCCAAGGTCTCGCAGCTGAAGAAGGTGTTGACACCAGGGCCCCCGTTGCACAGGTCGTCGCCTACCCCGCCAGCGAGTTGGTCCCGACCTCCCAGACCGAAGAGGTCGTCGTCGCCGGCGTCGCCGAGCAGGCGATCGTCGTCATCTCCGCCCGCGAGGAGGTCGTTGCCGCCGCCGCCTCGAATGAAGTTTTCGCCGTCATCACCGAACAAATGGTCGTCGCCGAGATCACCGAACATTCTGTCGTTGCCGGCACCGCCAAGCATGAGGTCATCGCCATTGCCGCCCCGCATGAGGTCGTTCCCTGACCCGCTGTAGAAGACGTCATCACCATCGCCGCCGAAGACTCGGTTGTCTCCAAGTCCACCGAATAGATAGTCGACGCCTTCGCCACCTCGGATGGTGTCGTTGCCATCATCACCGTGCACTACGTCGGGGCTCCGACCGCCGTCCATCGTGTCGTTGCCGGAGCCGCCTCGCATCTCATCCCTGTTCAGGTTGCCAGCCATGGTGTCGTTTCCTTCTCCTCCAACCATGAGGTCGTCGCCGTTGTTGCCGGTCATGTTGTCGTGGCCTTTGCCACCGTGCATGTCGTCGGCGCCGTCGCCGCCTCGGATGAAGTCGTCGCCGAGTTCTCCGTGGAGTTCGTCGTTGCCGACATCGCCGTAGAGGCGGTCGTTGCCGGCGCCGCCGAGGATGTCGTCGTCGCCTTCCTCGCCGTAGAGGCGGTCGTTGCCGCCCTCGCCCTCGATGTGGTCGTCGCCGTGACCGCCGTAGACGACATCGTTTCCGGATCCGGTGAGGATGATGTCGTCGCCGCCACCACCGCACACGATGTCATTGCCGGGTCCGGTGATGATGATGTCGTCGCCGCCTCGGGCAAGGATCAGGTCATCGCCGGTGGTTCCGCGGAGAGTTTCGTCGCCGGGAGTGCCAACGATGGCCGAGGCCTGCTGGGCCGGGGTTAGGTTTTGGCAAAAGGTGGGGTTGACCGCCGATGCCGGACTCACCAGGAACGTTGCGCTCAGAACCGCAGCGGCGGCAAGGGCCCCCGGTGCCTTCCAAGCGATCGACCACGGAAGCCGATCGGTGTGTTCAGAAGGTGATTCGCTTGGGGTCCACCACCGGAGCTTTGTTCTCCTAGCGGTTGGATGGTTGGTGTTCGGTTGGTTGTTGGACTTGTTGGTTTGGTTGGGCCTGGTAGCCATTGTTTGTCTTCCCGTTGGTCTTGATGGCGCCCCGGTCGGAGCGACACGTTGACCATAAAAACGGGAGCGAAACCAGCCGTGAACCAGGGCCGGATTGTGACCAAGGCCACTCGAACATCAGGGCATCGGTGGCCTGACTCGGTACTGGGACGCGGCCTTAAGACTGGCGGCCTCGGCTGGGCTGGTGGCCGTTGTTGCTGGCAGAAACACAGCCTTCACGAACAGTCCCACTCGTTGGAGCAGCGCTCTTGATGCTGGAGCATCGTCGGGGACTTCCCCCGAGTAACGCTGTATAGCAGGAGTAGGACTGCGGTAGTGGCGCTGGGCATTTGTTCCGTCGTGAAGTCGGCAGCGAGGCTGATGGATGTTCGGGTAGTGAGCCATGAGCTCATTGTCAGGCCGAGCCCTGGTATGCACAAGCGACAAGTTTGCATGGTTTTTATTCCAATGTGTCATGACCTCTGGGGGTACGCTTGAGAGATGCAGCTCGACGTTGAATCTCTCCGGGTTCTGCTTGCCGTTCTCGATACCGGCGGGATGACCAGTGCCGCCAGCCAGCTCCATCTGAGCCAGTCGGCGGTTAGCAGAAAGATCAGCCGACTAGAGGAGCGGGCCGGCCAAGCGCTCCTCATTCGTGACGGGCACGAACTCCGACCAACCCGCGCCGCCCGTGAGCTGCTCCCTGATGCTCGCGCCATGGTGAAGCTCCACGATGGTGCGGTGGCAAGGTTGGAGCGGTCGGACCTTGAGGGGACGGTCAAGCTGAGTTCCAACGGCGAGGTCGATATCACCCAAGTGGCAGCCTTGCTGGGTGTCTTCAGGCGGCGGCACCCCGGTATCGAAGTCGAGTTCAACGTGGACAACTCTGGATCACTCACATCCCGCATCGATAACGCGGAGATCGACGTGGCCCTCATCCAAACCAGCGATGAATCGCTTCGGCCCGAGGACGTCGTGTTGTGGACCGAAGAGCTTGTGTTGGTCAGCTCCGCTTCTGATGATCACTGCACCCAACCCGTCCCGTTCCTCGACTTCGACTGCTGCTTCTACAACGAGTACACCCATTCAGTACTTGAGGAGGCCGGCATCGAATTCAAGACGGTGTTCTCGGCGGCGACATCGGCCACAGTCCGTGCTGCAGTCCAGGCTGGCATCGGCATCGCCGCCATGAGCTCCAGTTATGTGGGTGGAGACGTGGTGGAGTGGAAGCCTCCGACGGAGATCGGGGAGTTGCCCCACATCCATCAGGTGCTGCGGACAGTCCCGGGCGAGTCCTCCGACGTGCTCACGGCACTCGTCGAGACCATTCGCAGCGAGTTGGAAACCGCGCGCCCGGTGCGCCACGCCAACTCGGCCTGAACAAACACGTTCCCTCCGGGCCCTCCGATCGAACGTCATTAGACCGAATCCAGCGCGACTGCACTGGGGAGCCCTCCCCGGTGATGGACCTAGACCGGACGCTCTCTGCGGACTTACTGTCAGTTTGCTCGAAGTGAACGCTGCCGATGCTGTGCAGTGTCGGTGGTGGCCTGAGCAAACCAACTGACTATTCGGAGGGCACAACCGCTATGCAGACCAGCGACCAATCAACGGTCTTCAATCGCGCCACGCGATCGAAGAACACTCAAAAAACGAAACCACCACTACACGTTGCGCGCAGCCTGATGCTGGGCTTCACCGCACTCCTGATCGCTGGGGCGGGAAGCCTCCTCTGGGGAAGCGGCACCGCCAGCGCCCAGAACGCCGCGCCCACGACCCCGTCGAACTGCAGCGTTTCCCAGATTTCATCCGGCTACCAGATTGTCGTCAGCGGGATGGACCCAAGCGCCGACCGGATCCATATTCGGAACAACGGAAGCAATCGAGACCTTGACGGCAGGTGGATGGGTCGGCGCTACCTCGCCGGCCCCAGCGCGAGGGCAATCATCGAACGCCCCGACCTCAATCGCACCGGCGTGCAGCACTTCTCGGTGCGGGCGTTGAACGGAACGGTTGGATCGGGCTACCGCTACTGCGGCTCGATCACCTTCCCGTCGATCAACTGCTCGGTGGTGGCTAACGCCGATGGATCGAACACGATCACTTGGCGCGGTGGGGGAGGCGACATGGTGCTTCGCAACGGTGCAGTCGTTGCGAGCACGGTCGAGACTGGATTCGGCCGATGGGTCGACTCGAACGACGCTTTTAATGTCGTCCCGACTCGACAGGATTTGATACCAGGCCAGCGGTACCACTACTCGGTCGACAGCGTGCTTGATACCTCGCCGAAGTTCTACTGCGGCTCGGTGATCGCTCGCGGTTCCACCACCACCCAACCCCTCCCAACCAGCAACTGTTTCGCCGACGACACTCCGGGTCAGGGGATCGACGTGAGCTGGTCGAGAACAACCAGCAGCGACGCACCGACCAACGCCGATCGCTACGTGATCGAACGCCGACGCAATGGTGGCACGTGGTTCTGGGCAGCGCGGGTGGAAGCCGCCGACCTGGTGGACGGCGAAGTCCCCGAATGGCGCGACGTCGGCAAGTCGAGGACACAGACCCTCGATCGCTTCGATTATCGAGTCATTTCTCAGCGCAACGGTGTGAACTCAGCACCCCGGCTTTGCGGAAACGAGGGCGGCTAGTGACACTAGGCATCTGACCGGATGATCCGGCCAGCTTTTTCCAAGTGGTGGAGGGCGGCACCCATCAGCCGTGTCGCCCTCCGGCTTGTCCATCGAGCTTCAATGTTGGGCTGCTCAGCCACTGTCGTTGACGGTGGTCAGGCTTAAGAGTTCGAGCAACTCGACCATTGCAAGCCGGTCGCCCTCGATGACGACCAGGCCGTCGGCCTCGGCAGCCTCGAGCGTTGTCACGCGGCCCATCAGCCGCATCAGAACGGTTGGAGGGAAGATCCACGCCGAAGCCACCGGCGGGTCGTCGCCCGGCGGGGTTGTGAAGCTCTCCATTCCGTCGTCGGTGAGTACGACGTGGTTGACGATGCCGGAGAGGTCGAACTTGAAATAGCCGCGGAGCGACGAGTTCTGAGCAGCCACAAAGGTGCCGTTCAGCTCCATCTGCCTGGCGAGAATCTGCTCCGGGTGTTCAAGGTCGTCGACTCCCCGATGCTCAAGTAGAGAGGCGCCAAAGTCGGCGGTTGCGGTAATGAGCTTCGAAACGGCAGGAGCGGCCCATTCGGTAAGGGCGTACACCGAGCCGCGCCCTGGGGCCGGCACTTTTTGCTGTTCGATGATCCCGTCAGCCTCAAGCTCTCGGAGCCTGGTGGACAGCAGCGTCGGCGAGATCGACGGGTTGATGTTCTGGAGATCGGTGAAACGCAGGGGGGTACGGGCAAGGTCGCGGAGGATGATCAACGCCCACCGCGATCCAACAACGTCGAGTGCCGCGGCGATCACGCACAGCTGTTGGTAGGAGCCGGGGAGTTCGAGCTCATCATCGTTGGCCATCGGACCTCAAACCTACTGGGTGGGCCGCAGCCGACGAGTGGTCGAACTCGGCTGATGGGCGACACTTTCCAGCGAGACTACAATTTGTGTATTGACTACTACGTAAAATGTAGTGTACGTTGCCGACCTGACAGATCAACGCTCGAACACAACACGATGGAGGACCTCATGAACCCGATCGAAGCACTTACTGCGGCCTGTGACCTTGCCGGGAAACAGGTGGAGCTCGCCGTTGGCAACCCGGATGCGGCCACGCCGTGCACCGACTTCACCGTGGCCCAACTGGTCGGCCACATGGTTGCCGCCCTCGATGGAAACTCAGGCATGCTTGGCGGCGCCACTGAAGGTCTAGACCCGTTTCAACCACCCACCTATCCGGCGGACGAGTTCGTGTCCCAATACGCGGCAGCCAAAGAGCGTCTAGTTGAGACAGTGTCGAAGCCAGGTCTGATGGATGCACTCGTTGAACACCCTGCTTCACCCGAACCGATCCCAGGCGCGGCAGCGATCATGTTCCCAACCTTCGACATGTACGTACACGCGTGGGACCTGGCTCAGGCCAACGGAACCGACTTCGCCGGGGAAGGTGAGCTCTTCGAAATGGTCAACGGGTTTTGCCGCCAGAACATCGGCGCCGAGGCTCGGCAGCCGGGCATCATCGAAGCGCCGGTTGATCCACCAGCGGGAGCGACCCCCATGGAAAGCCTCGCGGCATTCCTTGGCCGCACGTGGTCACCGTAACGTCTCGATCGCCTCGGCTGCTTCGCCGCTTAGTCAGCCTGGCTGAGCACAACTTGTGTTCGCTGGAGTCCTCGCTTCAGGACTGAGTCGATCTCGGTGGATCGTTCCGGGCCGAAGCCCTGACGGATATCGAAATCCTCGGTTTCGATCGCTGCGGCACCGCGGGCCGCAGCGGCGTCGGCCATCGACGTCACGAGACCATTGGGCCCACACAGCGCTACATGAACACCAGCGAGACCGTTGGGGAACTCTTCGTCGAGTGCTGCTGGGGTGAGACGACCGGTCTCACTGGTGAAGATTCGCAGCTTCACCCGGCCCTGCCGTTCGGCATCCATCAGCAGATCCACAATCGGGTTATTCTCCACCGAACGGACCGCGTACAGCAGAGTCGGCCGTTGCAGGATCGGCTCGTCGGTGTCCAATGCCGCTAGGAACGGGGTGATCCCTACACCGCCAGCAATCCAGAGCGAAGGTTCATGGTCGGGCGAGTGTGGTTGGAACTG
This sequence comes from uncultured Acidimicrobiales bacterium, assembly GCA_937925845.1. Classification (GTDB taxonomy): domain Bacteria; phylum Actinomycetota; class Acidimicrobiia; order Acidimicrobiales; family CALAML01; genus CALAML01. The sequence goes on from CALAML010000197.1 coordinate 8,470, forward strand.
GCCGTACGGGCCTTCGAGTGTTGCCCTGGTGCCGATCAGGTGGAGTGTGGTTAGCCGTTGCGACCAATCGCCCAGGTGTCGGATGTAAAACACCAGGTTGGTGCGATGCGGGCTAGAGGCAATGGTGAACGGGTGGGGCTCGGACATGCCGGAGGTCTTCAGCTTCAAGAAGGCAAATTGTCCCGTTTGATGGCCAAGTGGTCGTCCTAAGGGTTTCAGCTCCAGCCGAGTGGTGGAGCCGGAGTGCTCTGCAGCGACAACCTGAAACTCCTGGCCCCGTGCGGCCATGTCCCGCACGAAGACCCGAGCCAAATAGGCGACGATTCCAGCGATCATCCAGAAGCCGAACCACCAACCCCAGGCCGACGCATTGGCATAGGGCTTTTCTGCGGTGAAGAAGTGCCAGCAGGCGAAGGCGAACGGTATTCCGAGCAGCTTGTGGGTCAGCCGCCACAACCGATAGGGGAAGATCCGGACGAGGCTTAGGGCGACCAGGCCGTAGATCATCAGCTCTCCCGTGCCGGCAAGATCCTCGGCGGTTTCAGCGACCGAGCGGGAAGCGCCACGGATGCCGCCCTCGATCTCGGGTTCGATGCTGGTGTGGAGGAACATCAGCACCACGGCAAGCGTGCCGGCCCAGCGGTGAACCCGATAGATCGAGTCGAGACCACCGAAGAATCGTTCCATCCAGCGCAGCCGGACCGCGAGCAGGAAGCTCCACGACATCAGGATGATCGAGGCGGCGCCCACCCAAAGGCCGAGGGCCACACTTCCGCCATCGCCAGTCGCACCGGCGAACGCCACGTAGGAGGCCAGCGTCGACAACGCCACGGCGATGGGGCCAACCAGGTGGAGACCTGATCGGAGCCGAGGCCATCGGGGACGGGTCAGATGCCAGTCCGATCGGGAACCCAAGAGGAATCGGACCATTCTCTTAGGGGCGGGGGAGTCGGGTTGCACGTTTCTGTTCTCCTTGGGCGGGATGCGGTCGAATCGAGGCTGATGGCGTCTCGCCATCGGTGACGGGGAACGGGGCTTCAGCGAGGAATCGCTGAAGCCCCGTAGTGATTTTGAGAACCTCAAGCGTCAGCCGGCGGTGTCCTCGGTTTCCTCGTCGTCGTCATCGTCGCCTTCGTCGTCGTCGATCTCGACGGTGGTGGTGCCGTCGATGGCGTTGACAACGACCTCGGTTTCGGTCCCGTCGTCGGCGGTGATTTCGACTTCATAGACAAGCACGCCGTCCTCGTCCTCAAGTTCGGTTTCGACGACTGCGCCGCCGCCGGCGGCAGCCACGGCTGCGGATTCAGCGTCGCTGGCGCTCAGCTGCGCTTCGGCGGCCCGTGCCGGGTCGACCACATCGTCATCGTCACCCTCGTCATCGTCCTCACCTTCATCGTCGTCGATCTCGACGGTGGCAGTTCCGTCAACAGCGTTGACGATGACGTCGGTCTCAGTGCCGTCGTTGGTGATCTCCACGTCATAGACCAACACGCCGTCTTCGTCTTCGAGTTCGGCGGGGCTGGCGGTGCCGCCACCGGCGGCCTCTACAGCTGCGGCTTCAGCGTCGGCGGCGCTGACTTGAGCTTCGGCGGCTCGGGCCGGGTCGACAACATCGTCTTTGTCGTCGCTGTTGTCCTCGGCGCCATCGTCGATTTGGACGATGGACTGTGCCGCGGGATCGGCTGGCGTGGTGTCGTTGGTTGCCGAGGCGATGCCGTAACCACCGGCTGATACGCCGAGTAGTGCGGCCATGGTTACGAGGGTCTTTCGCTTGGTGTCCATAGGACTGTGTCTCCTTGGGTTGGGGTTGTTGGTTTGCACTCTGGCGAATCCGTGCTGACGCTGACCTGACTGTGGAGACGGGAGTCAGCACCGAGTCAGGATTGGGCAACCCCTGGTGGGCCGGAGGCCGGAAAACGCGGCAATGCCAGCCATTTCTGACCGGCACACGAGGTGGGGTTTGCTTTGGGGCAAGAGGCCGCGACGCCTGTTCGACCGCTCTGCCCGCTCGATCGCTACTCGATGGCCTCGATGGGGAACGTGGCGACAAATCGGGCGCCACCGAGGGGTGACTGATCGCAGAAGATCGCACCGCGATGACGAGTGACGATGTCGCGAGTGATGGCTAAGCCCAAGCCGGCCCCGCCGTGGTCGGCGCTGCGGGCCTCATCGAGGCGGCTGAAGCGATCAAAGATCACCTCACGCTTATCGGGCTCGACGCCGAAGCCGTCGTCATCCACCGTGAGCTGTACCTGCCCGTTTCGTTCCTGGAGGGTGACGGCTACGCGGGACTGGGCGTGACGGACCGCGTTGGCGAGCAGATTCTGTACGGCACGGCGGAGCTGGGCATCGTCGCCATCCAGTTCACAGCCAGACACGGCCGAGGCATCGATCGTGACCTCGGTTGTACTCCGCCGTTGGGCTTGAATCTCACTCATCACAAGGTCATCGAAGTCCAGTACCGATCGAACGGTGTCTCCGCCGCCCTCGTCGTCGCTGCGGGCCAGATGGAGCAGATCATCGATCAACCCCTGAAGGCCGATCGCTTCAGCGCGAACCTCGGCATTGGTGCGCGAAGGCACCGCGGCCTCCGGTTGAGCCAAATCAACCTCGACCGTGGTCCGGATCCGGGTCAAGGGTGTGCGCAGCTCATGGGCGGCGTCGGCCACAAACTGGCGTTGCTGCTCTCCGGACCGGTGCAGTCGATCCAACATCTGATTCAGCGTGCGAGCCAGCCGACCGATTTCATCGTTGCGGCCCGGATCGACGAGTTGATGGGCCTCATGCATGTGCGAAATCGAGTCTACTTCGGCCCGCATGGCATCGACCGGTCGCAGCGTTCTACCTACCAACCACCAGGTCATCCCGGCAAACAGTAAGGACAGTCCTGGCACCGCGATGGCCAAGGTGGCCAGGAGGGAGTCGGTCGTTTCCTCCAGGTCGTCGGCGCTCTCGGCGACGTGGAGCACAAAGGTGTCGCCGCTGTCGGTCTCGATCCTCCGACTAAGGAGTCGGAAGCCATCGTCATCGAGAGCAAAGTCCTTAACCGTACGAATCGTCTCGTTGGTAGAGGCGGTCAGCTCGGCGACCGGTCCGTTGCCTTCAAGATTGTCGCTGGCAATCACCACCTCGCCGTCGGTGTTCACCAGCTGAACCGCCCGATCGTCATCGTCGGAACTGAAGGAAAGAGGGACGTCGCTGTCGGTAAAGAGAGCTTCGATCGTGTTGGCCCGGTCGCGAAGAGTTCGGTCGACGTTGTCGGTCAACTGGTTTCGCTGCAGCTGAAACAACAGGCCGGCCCCGACAACCAGCACAAGCAGGACAAACGCTGTTGCCAACGCAGTCAGTCGTATCCGCAAAGAACCCATGGCCGCTCAGCCCCCATCCGGGTTGAGTCGGTAGCCGGCACCCCGGACCGTTTCGATGGCTCTTCGCTCGAATGGCGTATCGATGGCGCGGCGGATCCGACCCACATACACCTCGACGATGTTCGGGTCGCCATCAAAGTCGTATTCCCAAACGCCGAGGAGCACCTCGTCTCGCGATAGCACTTCTCCAGCCCGGCGCATGAAGAACTCAAGCACATCGAACTGCCGCGACGTGAGAGCGATCTCGGTCTCACCACGCCACACCCGCCGAGCCCGGGAATCGATGCGTAGGTCACCGGCGCTCACCGGAGCCGGCTGTCCTCCACCGCCAGCCCGACGCAACAGCGCCCGAAGCCGGGCCACCAGAACCGGAAAGGAGAACGGTTTCGAGAGATAGTCATCGGCACCGGTATCGAGGGCCTCGGTTTGATCGAACTCACCACCCTTGGCCGTCAGCACCAGAATCGGGGTCCAGTCGTCGGCCTCCCGCAGCGCAGCACAGATCTTAAAGCCGTTGGTTCCAGGCAACATGAGATCCACGATCAGCGCGTCGTACGTGCCCTCCAAAGCCTGATGCAAACCGTCGGTGCCATCAAAGACCACATCAACCGAGAAGCCCTCGCCCTCCAAGCCGCGTTTCACCGCAGTAGCAATCCGCTTGTCGTCCTCAATGATCAACAGCTTCATGGCGCGGGCTTCGATGCTTGGGAATCGATTGGTCGCAGCGGCGCAGAAGTAGTGAAGTGCAGCAAATCGAGGACCTGGCAGGGGAGACGGTTGTTGCGGACGCAACGTCCAGTATGTCGATCAAACCTGACTCTGAGCTGAAGCGCCATGGGTTGGTCATGGCCAGCCGGAGCGTAGCCCGCCTCCAAGTCCCCTACTTTTACTCCCCTACGGTCTTCGGGTCGGGCACGCCCGGCCGAGTGCCTTCCTTGTGCTCGACGAACTCGACGAGATAGCCGTCGAAGTCCTTGACAAAGGCCAGGATCACCGGCCAACGCTCTGTTTCCTGGGGCTCGGTCACCGACTCACACCCGGCGGCGATGGCTCGGTCGTACACCCTTCGGCAGTCCGAGGTGTTCAGGTAGATCTTCCACATGGCGGTGCCCATGTCGATGGGGCCTGTGTTGGCATAGTGCTGGGCCAGCTGAAGCCGTGACCCGCCGTGCTCGGACTGGAGCATCACCTCGACAAAGTCGTCGGTTTCGACCCGGTTCACGATGGGCAACTCGCACACCTCGTGCCAAAACGAAAGGGCTTTATCCATATCGCTCACGTTGATGCAGAACTGGGACAGGATCTGGGTCATAGGTGAACTCCTTAGTCGATGCGCTATCCGGCCTGCTCGGATAGTCGCACATTGTGCGACTCCGAGGTGGGTGGCATAGAAGTGACCCTGCTACTTACTCCAAGGCGTTACTCACCAGTGGACCGCAGTGCTGACCGGAGTTGTTCGGCGATCTCCTCAACTTCGAACGACCCGCTGGCGATGCCGATGATGAGGTCGTAGACGGCGTCGTTGCTGAGTGCGGTTGGATCCTCGCCGTTGAGGTCAAGAAATACCGCAGTGGCCAACCAGGCCAGGCGTTTGTTTCCGTCGATCAGCGCGTGGTTCTTGGCAATCGACTGCAGCAGGGCGGCGGCCTTGAGCCGAATGTTTCCATAGGCTTCCTCGCCAAACGCAGTGGCCATCGGACGAGCAGCGGCCGCACCCAGGAGGCCAACGTCACGTATCGGGGCTGGTTCGCCCATGAGGAGAATCGTGAGCTCAATCAGATCATCAAGACTCAGATACTCCACCGACTGAAATTCTCGTGTCATTCTCCGAGCCGGCGCAGCGCATCGGCATGTTCACGGAGTACCCGTTCGGCGGACAGAGCAACCCGCTCGCGGTGGTCGCTATTGGCCACGAACTCGCGCACGGCCCGACGGGCCGCTTCCTGCATCGAAATGCCTTCGGCCTCGGCGCGGGCCTGAAGCTTCGCCTGCTCGTCATCGGTCAGTCGTAAGGTCATGGCCATGGGGTGATTGTATCAGTTTGATACCACGCTTCGACGAGGCAGACTGACCTTCAGGCAGTCCCATTGGCATGAGCCGTCGGGCACCTGATCCGTTTCTCCCCGCCGGAACCCTCCAGGACGTAACGGTGCGAGTCCAGGGCGATCGCGAACCCAAAACGCGACGAGGCCATGGCCGAAACTGAGGGTTACACAGTGAATTGAGGCCCGTTCGAACAGAACCCAAGATCTCTTGTAGGTGACGCTGAAGGGTTTTACCAATTTCGGCATGGCGCTTCGCTCAATCGCGATCGCGACAAACCGATGGATCGTGAAAGTTGTGTTGTCTTGAAAGGGCACCATGTCGTTCCGTCACATTTTTCGTCGCGCTGTCACCGCCTCGCTTTTGGCCTTGGCGATGCTTGCCGCGCTGCTCCCCACCACGTCGCCGTTGGCTGACGCCCAGGCCCAGAACGAACTGGTGGTCGGAATCGCATTTGACGGCCAGGCGTTCACCGGGCCGGACCCGTTGGACTCCCATAGCGGGATCACCCCAAATCACACCGCCGGTGATGATGAGCGTGGGGACAACGGTGTGGTCCGCACCTTCGACCTGGTCGGCTACCGCCTCGACTACAACGTCAACGAGGATGACCAGACCGGAGTGACGATCACGGCGACGCTGCCGCCCAACATGACATGGATCACCGCTGAGGCGACGGTGGACACGACCTTCCCGCTGGGGATGTTCCCGGGCTGTCGACCAGGGTCGAGCATCACCTCGAGTGGAATCGTGAAGACCTTCCCGGCACCGATCGATGCCACCGTCACCGGAACCAACGACATTCTTACGTGTGTTGTCGACGACGCCGACCATGAAGGCAACAACGGAACGATCCTTCCGACAGCCCAGCTGCTGCTCGACCTTGACGGTCAGCCGCTGACCCTCAACGCCACGCTCGACACCAACGAGCAACCATGCAACGGTGACGCCCTGTGCTCAGGCAGCGCGGAGGTCGAATCCTCGGCAGCCCCTCAGGCCAACTTCCGCAAGGGCCAGGAGATAGGCAATTCCGATCCGCCGGTCCTCGGTGCGAACGAGTGGTTCCCGATGCAACGCAACGGCGTGGATGGTTGGGTGAGCATCTGGCACATCACCTTTAACTCCTTGGTGTCGGGGGGCATCGGTGGTACGCCCCTCAACGATGGTTTCCCGATCTCGTTCTACGACCACTACTGGGACTTCACCCCCAACACCGTTCTGGCTACCACCACCGGCGACCTCAGCGGTACGTCGATCATTCCGGGGCGAGCCGCCTGTGGAGCGTTGGACACCAGTCCGGCCCCCGCGACGGCGGGCACCTGGACCTGCTCCGACGTGGCTCCTGGGACAGTGAAACTCGACCTGACCGGCTATGACACCGATGGAAGTCCCAGCCCCCACTCGACCGCGCAGGTTGCCATCTGGTCGCCGCTCTCCGAACTGCAGACGAAGTCGCCGAGGGTGTTGGTCAACACGATCAGTCAGTCGGCCACGCCCCCGGCTGCACGAAACACCGCGGCGCCGATCGAGTTCGGTTCTGTGACGGGAGATCCGCCGGCGGCGGTAGCCGTTCCTGAGAGCACGGTGGCCGACAACGATGCAGCGTTTACCTACGCTCTGTTAGTCGGCGGCGGCGATGGGGCCCGGGACCACAACGCGTTCTTCCTCGCCGGCCCCTACCAAATGCGCGAGAATATGCGCGATGGGGGCATCGGCAGAGGCATCGACTTTCGGCGCGAGAATCGCGGCGGTCTCAATGGCATCAGGGCGGGCGACAACCCGTGGGTCGGAGACCAGGAGACACCACGCGGCAACATCGTCACCCTCACCACTCAGCACACCACCGATGCCAACATCACCCAGCCGATCCACAGCTGCGTACACTTCGACAACACCCACATCAACGTCGTTCCCATGCCGGCGACGTTCCCGGTGTTCGATATTGGCACCGGCTTTAGCATCGCCTCGAGCACCATCGGCGGCTACACCGACTCGCCGAGCCACGGGTTCGCCAACGTCATCGTGTCGGAGCGGGCCCGGTTCCTCGGCAACTTCGGCGGTGGCCCAATGCACGGTATCGATCAGCTACCGGACTCCTATGCCGTGGTGGAGTTTGCCACCGCCACTACACCTGTGCGTCAGATCGACACGCCGACCACAGTCACCAGTCCAGCCTCCCTGGCCGAAGACGGTCTGACCTGCAACAACGATGATGCTGTCGGGCAAACATGGATCGACTCAACCGACACTGCGGCTCTGGCCGCGGCGTTCGATGCCGACGGCGACGGCCGCTACCAGGGGATCGACCTCATCCGGGTACGCATGCTCGAGTCCGGCCTCTGGGAGTCCGACACCGTCTCGAACCGAGGGTTGACGCTCGAAGCCAGCGTTCAGCTCCAGGTTCTCGATGACGTCGCCGTTGACGTCGCTGGCTCAGAGATCTTCGCTTACGCCTCTCGGGCCGCCGGCGAGTGGGACCCCTCCACCCAGAACCGGCCGCCGGAAACCGGCTGTCATGCTCTGGAAAACGCAGCCAACAGCGTGACCACCACCGGTTGGTGCAACAACATGTACGACGAGGACACAAATGTCGGCTTCGGTGTGCCTGGAGGCGCACTGTGGTACGACAACGAGGCCAGCGAAAAGTTCCGGCAAGGCCTTCCAACGATGTCGCATGCCGACAAGCTCACCATCGTCGAGGCCAACATCGGTATCAACAAGTTTAACCTCGACGGGCTCACCGATATCGCTGACAACGGTGACACAGTGACCTTCGGGATCGACGTCTTCACCGTGGGCGCCACCGTCGACATTCTCGAAGACATCGTCTTGACCGACCCCCTGCCCTCGCCGTACGGATTCGTACAGATCACCCAGCAGCCAAGCACACCCGGTGCCAGCTGTACCGGTGGCCAGACGATCACCTGTACCTTCGGCGACCACCCCGGCGGTTGGTCCGACTACGTCGAGATTGAGGTGGTGGTACAGAACACTGCGGCCAATACCCAGACTGTCAACACCGCCACACTCACTGCCAACCGCGACGGCGAGGAGCTGAGCAAGGAGAGCTTCGCCTACTCCCGGGCCTCGCAGCCCTTCGAAGAGGCGGCCATCGTCAAGGCGGTGAACACCATCGCCGGCGACTGTGAGAACTATCCGGCCGCAGCGGTCGACGTGCCCCTCGCTCCGGAGCCGGCAGACTGGGCGGATCGGTGCGAGCTGACCGACTACGACACCGGCGAGCTCAACTTCACCCTCGAACTGTTCAACGAAGGCAACACAACCATCGAAGACCTGGTGTTCGTCGACGTCTTCCCCCACCTCGGCGACGAGGTCGAGACCGCCTCGGCCACCGGTGTGGTCGGCGACGGTCGGGCTCCAGAGTCCGACTTCGCGGGCAACGTCAGCTTCGTGGACTTCACCGGTGGTGGTGTGGTCGGCTACTGGGTAACAGGCGACGCCCCTGGCGGCGTGTCCCGTGACCCGGAGAACGCGATTACCGATACCACGTGGTGTAGCTGGCCCGGCGGTGCGGTACAGAACCTGACCGAGCTGAACAGCACGGTGCCGCCGACTCCGGCAAACGGATGTCCGGCTGCCGCAGCCGACATCACTGCGATCTACGCCCAGATGGCTCCGGTTCGTCCGGACCGCAGCGTAACGGGTGTCTTGGAACTCGTCAGCGAGGGCCATGAGTGCAACGACATTTGGACGAACACCTTTGGCGCCCGGCACCCGGACACGTTGTTGCCGATCCGCTCCAACGATGTGTCGATCATGGTGCATTGCATGACCGACCCTCCGGCGATCGACATCGAAAAGGACACCAACGGTGTTCAGTCCGACGAGGCTCCCGGCGAGGAGATCGTTGCTGGTGAGTCGGTGAAATGGACCTATGAGGTCACCAACACCGGTGGCACCGCGCTGGCGAACGCCACGGTAACCGACAGCCAAGGGGTGACGGTTTCGTGTGACATTGATGGCGACGGTGTTATGGACGGCACCAACGTGATTCCGTTCCTGTTGCCCGGCGACTCGGTGACCTGTGAAGGTGAGGGCACCGCTCAGGTCGGCCCGTATCAAAACAACTCGACCGTGGTTGGCGATCCGCTGGTACCGGACTTCTTCAACTGCGACTGTGTGCCCGACGATCCGAGCACCTGGCCCACCGACCCCGCGGACTTTGTGGAAGCGGTAGACGACAGCGGTGAAGCCTATGGTCCGGTCGACGATGAGGATCCCTCGCACTACACCGGTATCGCACCGCCGACCCCGGCCATCGATATCGAAAAGGACACCAACGGTGCCCAGTCCGACGAGGCTCCCGGCGAAAACATCAAGGCCGGAGACCCGGTCACCTGGACCTACGTCGTGACCAACACCGGTGGTACCGCGCTGGCGAACGCCACCGTAACCGACAACCAGGGAGTCACGGTTTCTTGTGACCTCGATGGCGACGGCGCCATGGACGGCACCAACGTGATTCCGTTCCTGTTGCCCGGCGAGTCGGTGACCTGCGAAGGCGAGGGCATCGCTCAGGTCGGCCCGTATGAGAACGTGGCCGACGTATCAGGCGCCCCGCTCACGCCGGACTTCAACAGCTGTAGCTGTGATCCGAACGATCCGAGCACCTGGCCCACCGACCCAGACGAGTTCGGCCCGGCGCTCGACGCCAGCGGCGAAGAGCTTGATCCGGTTATCGATGATGATCCGTCGCACTACACCGGTGTGTCGCTGCTCCCGGCGATCGATATCGAAAAGGACACCAACGGTGTCCAGTCCGACGAAGCTCCCGGTGAGCTGATCCCTGCTGGTGATCCGATCACCTGGACCTATGTGGTGACCAACACCGGCGCAACGGCACTTGCCAACTCGACGGTGACCGATAGCCAGGGTGTCACGGTTTCTTGTGACATCGATGGCGATGGTGCCATGGACGGCACCAACGTCATCCCGTTCCTGGCCGTTGGTGCATCCGTGACCTGCGAAGGTTACGGCGTTGCTCAGGACGGCCCGTATGAGAACAACTCGACGGTGGTAGGCGACCCGGTCCTTCCGGACTTCGCCACCTGTGGCTGTGACCCCGCCGACCCGACCACCTGGCCGATCGACCCGGCGGACTTTGGCGGCGCAACCGGTCCCGACGGCCTTCCGTTGGGTCCGGTCGACGATGCTGACCCGTCGCACTACACCGGTCAGTCACCTGAAGCGGCCATCGACATCGAAAAGGACACCAACGGTGTCCAGTCCGACGAGGCTCCCGGCGAGAACATCAAGGCCGGGGACCCGGTCACCTGGACCTATGTGGTGACCAACACCGGTTCCACCGCATTGGCCAACTCGACCGTGACCGATAGCCAAGGGGTCACGGTTTCCTGTGACATCGATGGCGATGGTGCCATGGACGGCACCAACATCATCCCGTTCCTGGCCGTCGGTGCATCCGTGACCTGTGAAGGTGAGGGCATCGCCCAGGCTGGTCCGTACGAAAACAACTCGACCGTGGTGGGTGACCCAGTCCTTCCCGACTTCGCCACCTGTGGTTGTGACCCGAATGATCCCAGCACCTGGCCGACCGATCCGGCTGACTATGACCGGGCGTTGGGCGCCGATGGTCTGCCGCTGCCTGCGGTCGACGACGAAGACCCATCGCACTACACCGGTGTGCCGTTGATCCCAGCCATCGACATCGAAAAGGACACCAACGGTGTCCAGTCCGACGAAGCGCCTGGTGAGCTGATTCCGGCCGGTTCGCCGGTGACTTGGACCTATGTGGTGACCAACACCGGTGGGACCGCGTTGGCCAACTCGACCGTGACCGACAGCCAGGGGGTGACGGTTTCGTGTGACATCGATGGCGATGGAGTTATGGATGGCACCAACATCATCCCGTTCCTGGCCGTGGGCGCCTCCGTGACCTGTGAAGGCACCGGAATCGCCCAGGTCGGCCCCTACATGAACGACTCCAGCGTTGTGGGTGACCCGGTCCTTCCGGACTTTGCCACCTGTGGCTGTGACCCCGCAGACCCGGCCACTTGGCCGACCGATCCGGCGGACTTTGGTGGCGCAACCGGTCCCGACGGCCTTCCGTTGGGTCCGGTCGACGATGCCGACCCGTCGCACTACACCGGTCAAGCACCGACTGCAGCCATCGATATCGAAAAGGACACCAACGGTGTCCAGTCCGACGAAGCACCCGGCGAGACCATCCCGTTCGGCGATCCCGTCACCTGGACCTATGTGGTGACCAACACCGGAATCACCGCATTGGCCAACTCGACCGTCACCGACAGCCAGGGAGTCACGGTTTCTTGTGACATTGATGGCGACGGTGTTATGGACGGCACCAATGTGATTCCGTTCCTGTTGCCGGGCGACTCGGTGACCTGTGAAGGTACTGGAATCGCCCAGGTCGGCCCCTACATGAACGACTCGAGCGTTGTTGGCGACCCGATCACGCCTGACTACGCGACGTGTGGTTGTGATCCGCAGGATCCCTCCACCTGGCCCACCGATCCGGCCGCCTACGGTCCGGCCATCGGTGACGATGGCCAGCCGCTCGGTCCGGTCGACGACGCTGACCCGTCGCACTACACCGGTCTGGCTCCGATCTTCGACCTGGCGTTGAAGAAGACGCTGGCCGAGGGCCAGCCCTCCACGGTGACCCTCGGCGATACGGTCACCTTCACTATCGAGATCATCAACCAGGGCGAAGTCGATGCGATCGATATTTCGATCATCGACTATCTGCCCGACACGATGACCCTGGCCGACAGCGACTGGACCTCAACAACCGATGGAAACGCCTCCATCGATTTGCCCGGTCCATTGCTGGCAGGTACCTCGATGTTCGTTGACATCACCGTGACCCTTAATAGCGTTGGCGATTTCAGCAACACCGCCGAGATCACCCAAGCGACCGCAGTTGACGCCAACGGACTTGCCATCACCAACCCCGACGGCAGCCTCTTGGCCGACATCGACTCGATCCCCGATGCCAACGATGATGACCCGTTGACCGACGACATCACCGATGGGACCGGCAACGACGAGGACGACCATGACATCGCCCAAATCATCGTTACCTCGGGCCGGTTGGCATTCACCGGTGCAGAATCGGCACGGCTCTGGACAATCGGCATTATCCTCACCGCCGCCGGAGCACTTCTGGTCCTCCCAGGCCAAACCCGCCGCCGCCGCGAAAGTGACCCAGCAGGTCAACCCCGGTAGCAAACGGGCCTCAAACAGTTAACAAACCACGTTGGACCCCGCACCCCGGTGCGGGGTCCAACAACGTTTTCGAAGCCTTCCGCGTTCAAGTACACCGCGAGTGCCTGGCGAAGCGGTGGGCCGGACCTCACAGTCGGAGAAACCGACGACTCATGCAGTCGGTGGCTTTGCACGGGCATGTACGATCTTCCACACTCGAGTGCTAGAATTGCTACATGCGCACGACTATCGAGCTGGATGATGACACGGCGGCTGCGGTTCGTCGGCTGCGGTCGGAGGGGAAGCGGGGAGCGAGCGAGGCCGTGAACGAGCTGATCCGGCGCGGCATGTTGGCCGAGCAGACCCAGGCCCCCTTCGTGCCGATTACCCATCGCCTTGGCCTCAAGATTGACGTGTCCAACGTGGCCGATGCTCTGGACCTTCTTGAGGGCCCCGACGCCCGCTGATGCTTGTCGACGCAAACATCCTCCTCTATTCGGTCGACGAAACAAGCCAGTTCCATGCTCGGGCTGCGACTTGGGTGGTTGAGGCATTGAACGGTCCCCGTCGGGTTGGGCTGCCGTGGTTGTCGCTATCGGCGTTCCTGCGGATCAGCACAAACCCGCGGGCGATGGCTGATCCGCTAGCGCCACCGCAAGCATGGGAA
>CALAML010000198.1 GCA_937925845.1 uncultured Acidimicrobiales bacterium
GACACACCACCAGGAAACGCACCATGGCCCAAGCCGGCGAAGAGGTACATCAAGGCTCCTCTATTTGGCGGCGTTTCTGCGGGCGGTTAGGGCTTCGTTTACAGCTCGGCCGTCGGCTTGACCCTTGGTGGCTTTCATCACCTCGCCGGTGAAGAAGCCCATCTTCTTCTTGATGTCCTTCTTATCGTCGCTGGCCACCAACTCGGCCCAGGCATCGGCGTTAGCCTCGATGATGCCATCGAGGGTGCTGTCGAGTTCACTGTTGTCCATCGCTTCGAACCCGCGGGCGGCGGCGATATCGGCAGGAGTCGCACCGGTCTCGACCATCTCGGCCAACACCTGCTTGGCCTGGGTGGCGGTGAGCTCACCACCGGTCTCCATCTTCACCAGATCGGCAAACAGGGCGGCCGCCAGATTCTCCGCTCCCTCAACAGCCAGGTTGTTGGCCACATGGGTAAGCACCCGGTCACCATCGGCACCGGCAGCGATGGCGTCGAGCGCCAACCCGTCGAGATCACGCTCCACCGCGAGGGCCGCGCTCTCGGCCAGCTTGTCGGAACCGCCGGCGGCGTCGAGGAGAACCTTCCGGCGCTGGGCCGGCAGGCGCGGTAACGCCTCATCGATGGCGGCGATATCGGCGTCGGTCACCACAAACTTCGGCAGGTCTGGCTCGCTGAAGTAGCGGTAGTCGTCGGAGTCCTCTTTTGAGCGACCCGAGCGGGTGCGGCCACCGGCTTCGTCCCAATGACGGGTCTCCTGGCGGGGCTTGTCGTTGTTGTCATAGAGGTCAACATGGCGAGCGGCCTCGTACTCAATGGCCCGCACCAGCGACCGCAGCGAGTTGACGTTCTTGATCTCGCAGCGGGTTCGAAGCTCATCGGAACCGACAGGGCGAACCGACACGTTGGCGTCGACCCGCATCGACCCCTCTTCCATCTTGGCGTCGCTCACCTCGATGGCCATCAAAATGTCACGGAGCTCCGACACATAGTCGCGGGCTTCCTCGGCCGACCGTAGATCGGGCTCGCCCACAATCTCCACCAGGGGTACGCCCGCCCGGTTGTAGTCGACCAAAGAGTACTGAGCGTCGTGAATGCGGCCATCGCCACCCACATGACTGCTCTTGCCGGTGTCCTCTTCAATGTGAGCCCGATCGATGCGACACACCTTGCCGCTCGGCAGCTGCACCGAACCATCAATGTTGGTCGGCGCGGCCAACTGGGTGGTCTGGAAGTCCTTCGGCATATCCGGATAGAAGTAGTTCTTGCGATCAAACACCGAACCCTGCACCGTGCAATTCAGGGCTCGGCCCAAACGCATGGCGAAGTCCACCGCTTGGCCGTTCACCACCGGCAGCGAACCGGGCAACCCCAAACAGGTCGGGCACACGTTGGTGTTGGGCTCGCCGCCAAAAGCATTCGGACACGAACAAAACAGCTTCGTGGCTGTCGACAGCTCGCAGTGCACCTCGAGACCGATCACGGTCTCCCAACCCTGCATCTCGGAACTCGAACCCTCAGCAGAACTCATCTCAACCTCCACCACTGGCAACAAGAACGCGCTCCCGCGAACCGTGACAGACCCGAACCGGACTCCTTTGGGGTCCGACCCCCAACGATGCCGGTTCGTGCGCTGGATCCGCAGCGACGACTCATCATGACGGGGCCTCGGCTTCGAGAGCTGCGGCCACCTGGTACATCACCGCTTCGCCGAAGCCCGGCGCCAACACCTGCACACCGATCGGCATGCCGTCGTCGCCGACACCGAAGGGCACCGACATCGCCGGATGGCCGGCCAGGTTGGACGGGATTGTGCACACGTCGTTGAAGTACATCACCATCGGATCGGCCGTCTTGTCGCCGAAACCGAAAGCGGTCGTGGGCGACGTGGGCGAGAGCAACACGTCAAAATCCTCATAGGCCTTGGCAAAGTCACGAGCGATCAGCGTGCGAACCTTCTGAGCCTTGGCGTAGTAGGCGTCGTAGTAGCCAGCCGACAGGGCGTAGGTGCCAAGCATGATCCGACGCTTCACCTCGTCGCCGAACCCGGCGGTGCGGGTGGCCTCGTTCATCTCCCCGGTGGTCCCGGCATCCACCCGCAGCCCGTAACGCACCCCGTCGTAGCGGGACAGGTTCGACGACGCCTCCGCCGGAGCCACCAGGTAGTAGGCGGTGAGACCATAGATGGCGGCCGGCACCGAAACCTCTTCCACCGTGGCCCCCAAACCGGCGAGGGTCTCGGCCGCCTCACGGCTCCGAGCGACCACATCGGCCGAGATGCCACTAGCGATTCCACCGGCGTCATCGGAGGCGTCGCCAGCCGAGCCCGAAAGCTCCCGAATCACGCCAACCCGAAGGCCATCCACACCCCGATCAAGCACCTCCGACAGGTTGGGAACCGGCAGCGGCGCCGACGTGGAATCCCGCGGGTCGTGGCCGGCAATCACCTCGTGCAACAGGGCGGCATCGGCCACGGTGTGGGCGAACGGGCCAATCTGGTCGAGCGACGATCCAAAGGCGATCAAGCCATAACGAGACACCTGCCCGTAGGTGGGCTTCACGCCCACCAGGCCGCACAGCGCCGCCGGCTGGCGGATCGAACCACCGGTATCGCTCCCCAGCGACAGCGCCGAAAAGCCCGCGGCCACCGCCGCGGCCGAACCGCCACTGGAGCCGCCCGGCACCTTCGTGGGATCAAGCGGGTTACGGGTGGGGCCAAAGGCCGAGTTCTCCGTACTTGAGCCCATGGCGAACTCGTCGAGGTTGGTCTTTCCGACCGCAACCCCGCCGGCCTCGGCCACGGCAATCACGGTGGTGGCGTCATAGGGCGGACGCCACCCCTCAAG
>CALAML010000199.1 GCA_937925845.1 uncultured Acidimicrobiales bacterium
TGTCGACTTCAGCGCGGTCAAAGGGGGACCTCTCGTCGCCTACCGCTGGTCGGGCGAGGCTGAGCTCACCAGCCACAACCTGGTCGCGGTCACAGCCGACTCCGGCGAGTAGCCGCGGCGGCACAGTTTTCACCTTGCGCCGGCGGCATCCTCAACCCGGTTTGGCGCTACCCGGCCGCGACCTCGAACTCCTCGAGCTTGCCGTCGGCATGTCGGGCGAAGCGTCGGGGGTTGGGTCCATGGTTCGGGTCGTCACTGGGCCACGGCCAGCCACCGAACTGGGTGCGCTGGTAGTCGCTCATGGCCTGTTCGATGCCGGCGCGGTCGTTCATCACAAACGGTCCGTAGCGGGCTACCGGCTCGCCGATGGGGCGGCCCTGGAGCACCAGCAACTCGGTTCCCTCGGCATCGTCGCCGGTGTCTTCGATGGTGATGGGGGTGTTGCTGCGCACTACCGCACCGGTTCCCGCGGCTACCACTGTGGCCTCAGAGCCGGGGCCACTTTGTGACCCGATACGGACCGCACCGCCGTGGAACACATAGATGGTGCGGACGGTGTCGGGGTGGTTGGCCGCGGGCAGTTGGCGACTGCCGTTGGGGGAAAAGCGGACATGCCAGATGGCTACATCGTGTTCGGCCTGTGATGCCCAGGAGTGTGGCGGTGAGGGTGGCGGGCTAGCGCCGTCGATCGGGCCCGCAATGACGGTGAGCTCGGAGGTACTTCCGCCAATGGTGGGGATGTCGTGGCTCCACAGCATGGAGAAGTGCGGCTCAACCATCTTGTTGGCCGCGGGAAGATTGATCCAGATTTGGAACATCTCGAGCGGGTTGGGTCGGTCCTGGTTGAGGAGGGGAAACATCTCGCAGTGGGTGATGCCCTCGCCGGCGGTCATCCACTGCACGTCGCCTTCGCCGAATCGGGCCTGGGCACCGAGCGAATCGGAGTGGTCCATGAAGCCGGTCCGCATGTAGCTGACGGTTTCGAAGCCGCGGTGGGGGTGGTTGGGGAAGCCGGGCACGCTCTGGCCGTGGTACATGTTCCAACCGTCCACCCCGGCAAAGTCCATGCCCAGGTTGCGGCCCCGCAGGCTGGTGGGGTCGGGTCCGAGATGGGTCTGACCCACCGGATAGTCGTCACGATGGTGGGCGCAAAAGAGGAACGGGTCGGCGGTCGGCCACTGGGGCCCAAGCTCCATGGTGTGCAGTACCAGTTCGTCAGTCATTGCTTCCTCCGTCGCCTCAACGGTAGCTACCGGCGTTCCAACAACCGCCAGCCGGTTTTGTTCCCATCCGCTGCCAAAGTCGGGCCACAGCGGGACCTGACCCCGATGTCCACCAACCCGCCGTCAGGCTCGATTCAGCCGTCGAGTCACAACGGCGGTTGCATCGCATCAGGCAAAGTCCGCTCTTATCGGAGGCTCACCCCCGTTGTCCACCAACCCGCCGCCCGTTCGGTTCAGCCATCGAGTCACAACGGTGGTCGCATCGCTGCCAGGCAAAGTTCGCCCAAACCGAGGTCCGGCCTCAATGTACACCCGCTCCGCCTTGAAATCTGTCACGGCCGCGGACACCTCTTTTGGCAGGCGGTTCGGATCGCCGACAAACTGACCGGACAACACTTCAGGGGGAAACGATGCAGCGTTTGGATCAGCAGGTGATGTTGGTGACGGGAGCCGCCACAGGTATCGGCCGGGCCACCGCTCAGCGGTTGGCCGCCGAGGGAGCATCGGTCTTTGCTGTCGATATCAACGGTGATGAGCTAGCAAACACCGTGGCCTCCATCTCCGAAGCTGGCGGTGAGGTAAGCCACGTCGTGGCCGATATCAGCGTGGAGGCCGAGGTGGTGGCTGCCGTGACTCAGTGTGTCGACCACTTCGGTCGGCTTGACGGGTTGGCCAACATCGCGGGCATCCAGATGTGGGGCAACAGCCACGAGACCGATATCGACTCGTTTCGTCGCACCCTCGAGATCAACCTGGTGGCTGGCTTTGTCTTCTGTCGAGAAGCACTCCCCCACCTCCGAGCGTCGAAGGGCGCCATCGTGAACATGGCGTCGGTTGCGTCCAACGTCGGGATTCCTTACAGCGTCAGCTACTGCGCCAGCAAGGGTGGGGTGTTGGCCATGACCCGATCGCTTGCGGTGGAATACGGCAAGGAAGGGGTGCGGGTGAATGCGGTGTGTCCCGGCGGCATCGATACCCAGATGACCTCGGGGGCGATGGAGCAGTTTCCCGACGGTGCCGACATGAACCTGTTGATGCGGGCCATGTCGCTCGACGGCTTCGGCACGCCCGACGACATCGCCTCGGTGGTCGCGATGCTGTTGAGCCCCGACGGCGCCCACATCAACGGTGCCGCCATCACCGTCGACGGCGGAGCCACGGCCTAGTTGGGTGGTCGGAAAGTCATGCTGGGCTCAGACCCCCGATGCATCCCCTCACTCTGCGTCGATGTTTTCGGACATTCCGAACGAGGAGTGCCACGAAAACCTCTCCTTGAGTGAGGGGCGCCTCGGCGCCCTGAGCC
>CALAML010000200.1 GCA_937925845.1 uncultured Acidimicrobiales bacterium
GGGGTGAGGCCCCGGATCCTGGGTGGCAGCTCGATCTGTACCCCTTGGCGGCGGGTGCGGTTGACCGGGTTCTTCGGATGTACGCCTCGCAACGGCTTCGGGATTTGGTCGAGCGTGTCGAGGATCTCGTAGTGGGGGAGATGGGGCCGGAGATGGCGGGCCACATGCCCCGCGAAGGGTCGGTTCTGGCCACCAAGCAGCAGGGTGGTGAAGAAGCCGATTCGACCAAAGCCGTGGATGGCGATGGCCAGATCCACGTGGTCAAGAAACTCGGCCAACGGCTCGGATAACGCCGGATCAAACTCATTCGACGGGATGTGATTACGAACGCCCTCGGGCTGGCACACCGTGTAGAGCGATGCCCCACTCGCAGCGGCAGCCTCGGTAGCGATCAGGTCGGTGACCCGCTCCAGGTTGCCGCCATGGAAGGCCATAAAGCCAACGGTCCCCGCCAGGTGATGATGCTCCTCAACACCAGGGGTGGCCAATAGCTCCTTAAACACCGACCCATCGTCGCCTAAATCGGCACCCGGTGTCCCATCAAAGCCCACCAACGCCGAAATGTCGGCGCTGAGCATGAATAATCCATGCTTGGCGCCGACATTTCGGACTGGACCGGACCGTTGATCCGGACCGGACCGTTGGATCGGATTGGAGTTAGGCCGAGACGGTCTGTTCGACTTTGATGTCGTCGTCGAGCGCTTCGGGTCGGTTGTCGGTGTTGAGCCGGCTCGACAGCTTTCGGTAGCCGATCCAGCCGACCAGGCCGAGGAAGGCAGCCTCAAACAACACACCGAAGCGGATCGGTGGCAGGCCGAAGTTGATCTTGTGGTTGGTGAACCAGTTGGCTACCCGCTGGGGCCACTCGATGATCCAGTTGAAGAGCGAAAGAGCCAGCAGGTCGCCGCCGTAGAAACCCTCGAGGAGAACGTAGGCGAAAGTGAGACCGGCCAATGCGGCGATGCGAGCCGTTGGCGTGATCGTCTTCCACATGGCGTAGAGAATCGAGGCGGCGATCATCAGGGCAAAGATCCAACCGAGACGGCCGGTGCCGGTGGTGTTGAACCAGTTACTCCACTGGCCCTGGATCAGCTGACCCTGCTCATCGAGCCAGTTCGAGCTGCCGCCCCGGAAGATGCGCCATTCGAACCAGCCGTAGACCATCACGTAAGCGCCGGCAATCAGCAGGAAGATGCCCGAAATCTTGTTGACGTGGGGGAGCACCTTGCGAAGGGTGGTGGCCACCCCGGTCTGGGCGACAGCGGCGGCAACCGTGAGTGCCAACACCACAACACCCATGCCCACGCCGTAGGCGAGGAACGAGGAGGTCTGTTCGAACACGCCCTTATCGCTACTACCGCTACCAGTCGAGAGGCCAACGGTGCCGAGGAACGGGCCGATCGTGCAGCTGAGCGAAGCGATGGCGAAGGAGAGGCCAAAGACAAACATCGAGCCCATCGAACGGGTCTTACCACCCTTGCTGAGCTTTGGAACACCGACGCTCGGCGAGTAGCCGAAGAACAACATGGCGATGGCCAAGCCAACCAGAAGGGCGCCGGTCACGATCGAAAAGATCGGCAGCACGGTCTGATCGAAGGCCCGCTCACCCAACACTGCATCAAAGGCACCCTTGATGCCGGCAAAGAACAGCCCAAAGAGGCCAAACACCGTCACAAAGGCTGCGGTCATGGTGGCGCCAACGGCCAGTGCCCGGGGAATCGCTTTCCTCGGTTCGGCTTTCCCATCGTCACCGGAGACAAAGAAGGCCAGGTAGGCCGGGAGCATGGCGAAGCCGCACGGGTTTACGGTGGCGACCATGCCGGCTCCAAACGGCAAAGCAAGTGCTGCTAGATCAAACATCGGGGGTTCCTCAGTAAAGCAAGTAAGTCAGGCAAGAAGAATTTCGGTGATCAGTTCCGACAGGTCCTGGCCGGAGACTGGGCCGGTGCGAACTTCGAGGATCTCCCCGTTTTCGCTCACCAGCGCAGTCGTGGGCATGCCAAGACCGCCGAAACCAGGGAACACGGAACGAGCCGTATCCCTTCCAATGTCGTAGGTAACCCCGGTGGTGTTCACCATTTCTTTAGTTGCGTCGTTGGTATCACCGATATTGATACCCACAAACGCCACATCGTCCTGGTTTGAATAACGCTGAAATACCTCTTCAAACTCTGGCATCTCAGCGATACAGGCGGCACAGGTGCTTGACCAGAAGTTCACCACCACCGGTTGGCCCAAATAGGCGGAAAGGTCGGTTTCGTCGCCATCCAGGGTCAAAAACGTCGATTGGGGGACCGGCTTGCCCACCCGGGAGCCGATGGGAACCGGCTGGTTCGGGAACTGGGTTTCGCTCTGGGTGTCGTCGATCGGGTCGTCCTGAAACGGCCGCAACCCAAACCAAACACCGATCACCAGCACCCCAAGGGCCACCGCGGCAATCAACGGAGCCCGCAGCCCCGACCCACTTCGCTTGGTTGGAGAAGCCGAGGCCGACGATGCTGTTGAGGGTGGCTCCGACGGGGCCGACTCCCGACGACCACGCCCGCGCCGCGGCGCTTTGGGGTCATCTACGGGCGGCCCGGGCTCAGATGTGGAGTCTTGGCGACGTCGAGCCATACAAACAACGGTACTGGTCGAACGTCGCTTCGAACGGGCAACAAGGGACTTTCTAGCAGACTCCTAAGCGGCAACCGCCCGGAGATCCTCGATCCACATGCGCTCACACCAGGCCTCGCCACCGGCATTCTCGAGATGCCGGAGCATGCGTGGCGGGGTATGGCCTATGAGTCGATCGAAGAGGTCGTTGAAACCGCAGTACTCACGAGCTTGAGGGTACTGGCGGCTATAGCCCTGACGGCCGGCCGGGTTGGACTTGTCTCGACGGCTCGCTTTGCGTCACCGACGATCGGCCAACCCGGCCAATCCCTCTCAGGACTCAGACTTTGGTTTAGTGACCGGTGTCTGAGGGTTTGTCCCAGCAGCGGGGCTCGGGGGAGAGCCCTGCTACTGGAGGCGGCGGTCCGTCCCCGGGTGGCCGCTGCTATCTGGCGATGCAGCGAACCGTTCCCGGGTCGGGACCAGCCAGTTCACCCGGCACGCAGGTGCTCGGGAATGGGGATGACCGGCAGCTGGTCCTCGGGACGAGCCACCTTGGGCGGACGACCCCGACGACGCTTGTTGGCGAGGATCTTTCCGTTGCGGAACAGCTGTCCACCCCAGACACCCCACGGCTCACGCCGGGCCATAGCCCCCTCAAGGCAGTCAGCCAGCACAGGGCACTCGGCACAGATCATCTTGGCCTTGGCGATATCGCCAAGGTCTTCAGAGAAGAAGATGTCGGTGCCGGAACCGTCGCCCGAGTTGCAGGAGGCGTCAGCCCACCAAGCGGGGTTTCCATCGATCATGATCTGAGTTTCGACGAGGGCTTCCATGTCAGCCCCCTCCTTGTCTGTCACGAGGACATTGGGGTTTTGGATCTAGTGAGATGAATTCAGACGGTGCTTCGAGGCCAGGGGAGCGGTGAAGCGGGGGGACAAAAAGCGAAAGACCGCCGGGAGTTCCCGGCGGCCGTAGAGCATTCCTCAGATGTGGGGTTACTTACCCCGGAGGATGGCTCGTCGGCCGCTGGCGGTAGACCTTGGTGAGACCAAAGTCCAGACCCTTTGCCGGCACGTGGGAAATGGTCCACTTACGGTCCATGGACACGGCCGGCATCAGATTGGTGGTCTCGACACAAACCTGGGCGCTGTCACGACGTGCGGTCACGGCGGTGGCAGCGGTGCCAAGAGTCCTGGCCGCGGTGGCTGCGGGCAGGCTCGTCGCGAGGGCGCGGGTCGTCACGGCTTTGGTTGACACGGCTTGGGTGTTCAAAGCTTGTGTGGTCAAAGTCGATGACATCGATGCGCCCTTTCTGTGAGTGGATGGCGGCTTGGCTTGGTCAGAACATTTGGCTGACACTTCACTAACGATGTCCACCCTAAAGGTTCTGCGTGGACGTGCGGCGTCAGCCAGCGCCGGATCTCCCGGCTCTGTTATGGAACACGTCGATTCCAAATCAGTCAAGCGAATTAATTCGCCTGGTAGAAGAACTCGCCATCTTCGTTGATTTCCCGGCGAATTTTGGCGTTTTTCCGCAGATGTTCGAGATGGGCAAAAGTTTCGCTTTGGGCCATCTCGCCCCAGGCCCGCTTCGAGAAAAGTTCTTTTGAATAGGCCTCGACCGGAGCCAAGCCGATCGCGTCGGCGATCTCGGTCAGCTTCGACAGTCGCTCGGCGTGATGCGACTTGATATCGGCGGCCCGCTCGCCGACGTTGGCGAACGGATGGCCATGCGCCGGCAGGGCCAGGGTGACCCCGGCTAGCTCGCGAACCCGATCCAACGAGGCAAAGAAGTCATCGAGGGGGTCGGTGTTTTCCAGCATGCCTGAGATGTGCGGCGTGATGGTGGGCAACACATGATCGCCCGAGAGCAGCAGGCCGGTCTCGGGATCAAAGAGGCAGAGATGGTCAGCGGTGTGGCCAGGGGTGAACAGGCTGAACCATTCACGTCCGGCCATCTTCACCAGCGCACTGTCGCCGACACGTTGGGTCGGCGTCGGGATTGAGGCCCACTGCTGGCGCCGGATAGCGACCATCCGCAGCCAATCTTCGGTGGGCTCGTCGCGCTTGGTCCCCCAGGGGAAGTCCCGGTTCATGCGCTCGCGAATGAGGTCCATGGCGTCTTCCACGCTCAGGTCGTCGCCCATGAGTTCTTCGGTGCTGCGGGGCCCCTCAACCTCAAAGTCATCGTGGGTAATCACGTCGGCACCGAACTCGGCCTGCAACCGATAGGCGCCACCGAAGTGGTCGAAGTGGGAATGGGTAACCAGCACCGAATGAACGTCGGCGACGGTAAAGCCTCCCTGGGCCAGACGGTCCTTCAGTGCACTCCACGATTCGTCGTCGGCCACGCCGGGATCCACCAGCGTGAGTCCCCTGTCGTCGATCAAGGCGTAGCAGTTCACATGCCCGAGACCAGGCAGGTCGATCGGGAGCTGCATACGCAGTACCCCGGGGCCGACCTCGGTCACCGTCGGATCCGCGTCGAGCTGCTCCTGGCGCGGCGGCTTCTTCGAGAGCTCAGCGGGCTCCGGGTCTACTCCGACTTTCTCGACGTCGTCGGAGGATGCGGATCCGTGGTTGTGGCCGGCACTCACGCGGAGTCGGCATGCACCACGAAATGATCCCGGTAGTGCTTGAGCTCCTCCAGGCTTTCGCGGATGTCATCAAGGGCCCGGTGACCACCGGCCTTGCGCGGACTTTTGTTGGCCACGGGGCCATTCCAGCGCTTGGCCAGTTCCTTCAGCGTCGATACGTCGATCGACCGATAGGAAAGGAAGTCCTCGATCTCCGGAAGGTACGTGGCCAAAAAGCGGCGGTCGGTGCCGATCGAGTTGCCACAGAGCGGGACCGTGCCCGGCTCCGTGATGTGCTCTTTCAAGAAAGCCAGGGTCTGGGCCCCAGCGTCTTCCAGCGAGATTTCCGACGCTTGAATCTGGCTCATCAGCCCGCTCGATTCGTGCATTTGGCGGGGAATGTCGTCGGTGAGTTCAAGAACATCCGGTGGCTGGTAGATCACCAGGTCGGGGCCTTCGGCCACCAGCTCCAGATTGTCATCGGTCACCAAAGTGGCGATTTCGACAATGTGGTGCCGGCGAGGGTCCAGGCCGGTCATTTCCAAATCAATCCAAGCGAGCATGTCGATCCCACGGTAGCCCGTTTTCCCGGGCCAGCCCGCCCCGAATCACTGAATCTAGTGACCGGAGCCGTTCTCAGGCCAACCGTTTGTTCGGACCTCGCTGGTGGGCTGATCCAAGCACGGGGAATTGAATGTGATGCAAAAGTAGAGTGTGGCGAGGGTGGGGTGAAACCGGTTTCAGCAGCGCGGGCCGGCGACCACTACGTTCGAGGGCATGGATGACTTGGCGGTGTCGATCCCGCTGTTGCGACTTGACCCGGACCTCGAAGGTCCGACGAACGCTCGCCCCGGTGACGCCGGGTTCGATCTTCGAGCTCGCAACAATGCAGTTATTGCCCCTAGCGGCGGTCGGGTGCTGATGCCCACCGGCTTCGCTATCGCCCTGCCACCCGGGTACGCGGCGCTGATCCTGCCCCGCAGCGGCCTTGCCCTCCGACAGGGTCTCAGCGTGGCGAACGCACCCGGCCTGATTGACAGTGGCTACCGGGGGGAAATCGCCGCGCTGTTGCTGAACACCGATCCGGAAGCCGAGATCCGAATCGAGCGGGGCGACCGGATCGCTCAGATGATGATCCAACGAGTGGTCCCGACCCGCTTCGCGGAGGTGGACAAACTCGACGACTCCGAACGCGGCGCAGCCGGATGGGGCTCAACCGGAAGCTAACCCTGCAACCTCCCGTGGTCCCGAACGCTAGACCTTGGCCAGGTGCCGCTCACGTCGGGCGACATCTCGCTCGGCAATTTTTTCCAAACGGGTGAGACGATCAAGCAGTGCCACCTGGGCCGCTTCCGCTTCAGGACTCAACCCGGTCATCGATTCCACACCCCAGCGCTTCAGCACAACCGGCTCGAGAATTTCCCGGTAGTGAATCGCCATGCTGTAGATGCCGGCCCGAGAGATCGCCGACGCATGGCCGGCGAAGTCGGGAATCCCTACCCCGGGCATGGCGAACTCTCGCACCTCGGCCTCAATGGCGATCATTACCGCCGACGGGTCGATTTCGATCGCCGCTTCAGTGAGGTCCCGGTAGAAGAGGTAGTGGCGGTTTTCATCCGACGCGACCTTGGCCATGAGGTCATAGCCAACCTTGTCGTCCATCAGCTTGCCGGTGTTGCGATGGGAGATCCGGGTTGCGAGCTCCTGAAGGGCGACATACACCATGCCTCGAGCCGCGGTTGGGGGCTCAGGTACAACCCCGCCGCTGACCTGGCTCATGCGGGCCCGTTCGAGCTCGACCGGGTCGATCAAGCGACACACCGTGATGTAGTCCCGCAGAGCGATGGCGTGGCGACCCTCCTCCGCGGTCCAGCGTCGGGTCCACTCGCCAAAGACGCCATCGCGGCCAAACATGCGCTCGATGTCACGGAAGTAGTACGGCAGGTTGTCCTCGGTGAGGAGGTTGACCAGCAGGGCGCTACGGATCGCCGGATCCATCTCGACTTCACCGGGAGGGGTGCCAACATCCGGGAAATCAGCGGCCCGCGACCAGGGAACCAGATCGTGGGGAAACCACTCCTTTGCGGAGCTGATATGGCGGTTCAGAAGCTGTTCCGCATGGGTTTCGAGTTCGGAGAGCAGGGCAAGATCATCCACGAGGGGGAACTCTACCTACCTACCGGTAGGTAGAGAGGAATCCGGGGTACCTTTTTTCGGCCGGGACGGCAGGATTGGCGAATTTCGTCCAGTGCGACTGTTCATCTCCAACGAGTTCTACGCTGGAGTGATGTCGGAGGATCGCGTGCGACTCACTATCGATGCGGTCGCCGATGCGGGTCGCCCGACCAGGGTGGCTGGTTCGGGCCTGGCTTTTCGGCTAGGCCTCTCCTACCAGCAGGTCGAGGACTTCCGTGTGGCCATCGACCAGGTTGTTGAACTGGCCACGACGTATCTCGACGGGCCGATTCAAGTCACCTACGCGTTGATGGACGAGTCGCTCACCCTGACCCTCGCCGATATCACCGACAGGTCAGAGATATCCGACCCTCCGGCGCCCGGCCCCGGAGTGAAAGAACTCGAGAACTTCTCGAAGGCGGTGGCCGGCCTGGTCTCCAACCACAGCGTTGATGCCGAAGGGCAGATCCACCTCGAGGTAGTGCGCACCGAACGCGACTGAGGGCCGGTCCGAAGACCGACCCTCAACCATTGTTCTGTATTGCTATCGGCGGCTCAGGGAGCCCACCCGTCAGCCGACGTTGCTGTCATTCTTGCCGCCTTCAAACATGTCGTACACCTTTGGCCAGAAGCGGTCACGAGCGGAGTCGATACCGCCGATGCCGAACTTCACGACCAGGATGAGACCGAGGCTGGCGAATACGGTGGTGACTACGGTGCTGAGGATGTCGGCAGCGAAGTCGATGGTGTCCAGTGCAGCGCTGACGCCGATGAACCAGATGGCAGCCGCTGCAGCCATGGCCACAAACCCGCCGTAGCTTTCGGTGGAGAGAGCTCCACCCACAATCTCACGCACCTTGGTGGCGATGATGCCGGTGATGATGATGATGGCAATGGCGATGATCAGCTTTGGAATGAAGGCGATGATGCTGTTGAGCACATCTTGAATCGGGGTGTCACCGAAGATGCCGACGGCCCACTGGATGAAGATCAGGAGGATCAACCAGTAGAGGACCTTGGCAACCAGGCCGCCGGAATCGGCGAATCCGGCTCGTTCGATCGGGCCGCCGAGGCCACTGCGATCGATCCAGGCGTCAAAGTTGATCTTTGCCAAGACGGTCTTGACCAACTTTGAGACGATTCCAGCAATAATTCGACCGACGATCAGAATCAGAATTGCGACAATGATCTTCGGGACGATGTTGGTGATGTTGTTGAACGTGTCCGAGAACGCGTCAGCAAATCTGATTTGAGCTGGGGTGTTCAATTGGGGCTCCTTCCACAGGCGATGTGCCTGCTCTGAACCAGCGGCAAACGTTGCTCGCTATGGCATAACTGCGAGATAGACGCGAATGACTGTGTGAAAGTCGCGTGGTTTCTCGCGACTTTCAAGATAGTTGGACGTCCGGTGCTGGCGGGGTGATGGTCACCCACCAGTTCTCATGCATGCCACACCGAAGGTTTTGACCGTCTGCATCGGATGAGCCGGAACCAATCGAGATCCGGACGATTCGAAAGCGGTACGGGTGTCGCTAAGGCATCGGCGCTGGCAACCGACGATTGGAATAGCGTTGGCCGTGCGGCCTGCCAAGCACGAATGCGAGACCAACTTGCCACTACGGCAACCTCAACGAAGATGAACACCGACAACGGTGCGGACCAACCGGGAGAGCCACCAGCGCCTCCGGAGCCGGCATCGAATTTCGGCGTTTTACCTGAACCCCCTGCAGACTCTGCGCCGCAACTCGCCGATGAGGGTGCGGGCGGCTCCGACGATGAATCCGGCGATGAAGACGCCTCCGGCGCAGACACAGAGCAGTCGGAACCCGAATCGAAGCAGGCGTCGCCGGAACTGCTCGAGGAGCTGATTCGCGAACACTCGGCTGCGGTCTATCGGGTGGCAATCTTTATTGTTCGCGACAACGCCCTCGCTGAGGACGTGGTGCAGGACACCATGATCCGGGTCTGGCAGAACTACGGGAGTTTTCGCGGCGACTCGCCCATCCGAGGCTGGATTCTGCGAATCGCCCACAACACCGCAGTGTCGAAACTGCGGAAGATCAAGGATGAAACCTGGGATCCGGCCACGCTGCCGGACAGTGTCGGGAAGGCAAACGTGGAGCGCACCGTCGAGGGCCGTGAGGATCTAGTAACGCTCGGAAAAGCGATGGAGGGTCTCGATGACCTCAGCCGAAGCATCGTGGTTCTGCGCGAGGTTGAAGGCCTGGCCTACGAAGAGATTGCGGAAGCACTCGAGATCACCCTGCCGACCGTGAAGACCCGTTTGTTGCGAGCGCGACGGACGTTGCAGGGAGCGCTACAGGAGGCTGGCCAATGATTCGAAAGCGCCGAAATAGGCCACAGCCTGCAGGCGATCGCTCTCACAACGCAGCGAACCTTGCCCCCGACGACCCGAACTTCGACGAGGCCGCCGTCGAACGAGAGTTGGCGATGACCGAACCGGATGTTGGCGGTCTACGCGACATGCTCGAGCAATTGCTCGAGCCCGATGCCGGTCTGGAAGCCAGGACCTATGATGCAGTCAAGAAAACCCTGCTGGATAGAGAGACCATGATGACGGTTGCGTCACTGTTCAACCTTGGTTGGCGGACGCCTAAGGTCATTCTCATGGAATCGGAGTCGCCTGATGGAAGCTAAGTGGATCGGTGTTGTTGCTGCGGTTGTCATCGGATTTGTCCTTGGGCTGATCCTGAGCGCCCTGGTGCGCCGAATTCTTGGTAAGCCCGGCGGAGACCCGAAGTTGGTTGAGGTCGCACCCGTCGTGGCCAGCCTGGTCTTTTACATTTGCCTGATCGCCGGCATGTGGACCGCCCTGGCCATATCCAGTCCCGATGCGGTCGCCGATGTGCCCGAAAAGATCATCAACAGCATTCCCAATGTTGTCGTGGCTCTGATCCTGGTGCTCGGGGCGCGGGTTCTTGGATCGATCCTCTCGGTAGTTGTCGGACAATCGCTCGAAGCAGCCACAGGACGACGAAACCCGGCGCTTGAAGCGGGCGTGGGTGGTGTTGTTCTCGGGATTGGTGTTGTGCTGGCTCTGGATCAACTCGGCGTGAGCACAACGATCATCAACATCATGGTGGCTGGCATCGTGTTTGCCGCCTCACTCAGTTTCGCCCTGCTCGTTGGGTTCGGTGGCCGATCCGTGGCCCGCGACATCTCGGCTGGCCGGGCGCTCAGGAATACGCTGGTACCCGGCGCCACGCTGCGGGCCGGCATTGTCGAAGGCGAGATCGGCGCACTCAACCCGGTTGCGGTCGAGGTGGAGACCGACGGCGCCGAAACGGTCCACGTGCCGTATCACCTTCTTCTCGAGTCGACGATCGAAGTATCGAACGCCGAGCAACCCACCGAGGCGTCACCGACTGCTCAGTGACCGTCGGGGCCGATGGGATTGCACAGTGCCCCCGGTGGGATTCGAACCCACGACCAATGGATTAAAAGTCCACTGCGCTAACCAGGCTGCGCCACAGGGGCAGACAGATAGTACCGGTGGACGAGCGAAGTTCGACAACCAATTGTGTCGCGTATCATGGAAACCATGTCTGGTACTGAAGGCGCGACCAAGACCGATGTGGTCGTTCAACCCCAACTCGATGATGGCGACCACGACCGGTTCTCGCACTACGTCAAACGCAAGTCGATCGTTTCGAGTGCCGTTGAAGGCCATGCGGTAGAGGCACTTTGCGGCAAGAAGTGGGTGCCGTCGCGGAACCCTGAGCGCTACCCGGTCTGCCCGGACTGCGAACGCATCTACAAGGGTCTCGAGTAGACCGCCTACAACCCGTCGGACTTGGCGGTGAGATACCCCTTGGCCTCGGCGGCCTGAGGGTAGCGGTCCACGAGGGCCCAGAACGCCGGCGAATGGTCGGCGTGGACCAGATGGGCCATCTCATGGGCCAACACATAGTCGATCACCCAAAGCGGATACCGAACCAGGCGGTCCGAGAGCCGAATCGTGCCATCGTTGACCGTGCAGGAACCCCACCGATGGGTTTGGTTGCTGACCCAGCGGACCGAGGTCGGCACCGGTAGATCGAGCGCCTTGGCCAAATCCCCCGCTCGAGCGGTGAGGTCGATCTCCGCAGTAGCCGACGAACGATCGAAGCGTTGGCGCATCTCCTCGGTCCAGCTGTCGACTTCAGCCTGACTGGCTCGCTGGGGCACCCGCAGTTCGATGACTCCATCGACCAGACGGGCCTGGATGCTCTTGCGTCGACGGGGACTGCGGATCACCCGAACGCCAAACTCTTCCGGGAGGTTCGGCGACCCGTCGTCGGCCTCGGGGCAGGGCTCGGCCGAGTATGGAAGTCGCGAGCATGGCCCTGGCTCGAGAACCGGTTCGAGGCGGTCGGTCTGGTCGAACAGGCTGAGCACTTCGACCGACGGCATCGGTTCGGCGGGCTCGGGGGTTCTGGATGGCGCGGGGGGAGTCATCGTGATTTTGATCTCTACTTCAGGGATGCTCGGACTCAGTAATCATGGCGCCATCGAGCAAGTCGTGGCGGTCGCCCAGGTCGATTCCTGCTGGCCCGACCAGCAGCTCGCGGGCACCAAGGTTGGGGATGCGGGGACCTTCGGTATCGAGGGTTTCCTCAAGGCAGTAGATCACGCCGCCATGGGTAGCCACCAGCGCTTTACCTCCCGGACCGAGGGCCCCGACGATGTCAACTAGCGCGGCCAGCGTTCGTTCGCGGAGCTGATCGTTGTACTCCCAGCCATCCGGCCGGCGGCCATCGTCGAGAAAGCCGGGGTAGCGCTCATGGATCTCGGGTCGGGTCAGCCCCGACCATTCGCCGGCGTCGCGCTCACGCAGGCGGGGATCGATGCGGACGTCGTCGAGGTTGAGCTGGTCGGCGAGCAGGGTCGCGGTATCGCGGGCTCGCTGAAGGTCGGAGGCCCAGATGGCATCGAAGGTGCCCAGCCGGGCCGCGGCGGCGACCGCCTGGCGCCGACCAAGATCGGTCAAAGGTGGATCGGCCTGACCCTGCCATCGGCCAACCGCATTCCACTCCGACTGGCCATGGCGCACCAACAACACCGAGCAGCGGTCGTCATGCTCTGTGGCCGACAGCTCCGGCGGATCATCGGGGGCGGGGGAGGGGTCGATAGCCAAGGCGTCCCAACATAGTGCCAGCTCGGTCTTGACCATCGAGCGGGACCAAACTTCCCCCGACACGGTTGCGAAGGAAGCTGACCCGGAGCAGCGAGGCATGGACCGACGCCGACGCCGAGAGCCAAGGCGCGAGGACCCAGGGTGGCCGATCAAGCTTGTGAGTAGTCCCGGAAGAGACTGGTGGGCGCTGCGGGGTGTCGGCGGGTTCTGGCCGCGGTTCCGGTGAGCTACAGTTCCGGCGTATATGGCCATACTTCGACTCTTCGCCAGCGCCCGGGAGGCTGCTGGCACCGGCCGCGAGGAGATCGCGGGAGAAACCGTCGCCGACGTTCTGGACGAAGCGGTGGAGCGGTTCGGTGAAGGTTTCGCCGAGATCCTGGCTACCTGTCGGATCTGGGTCGATGGCGAGCCCGGCGAACGCGACACGCCCGTGGGAGAACAGGTCGAGGTGGCGGTGCTGCCGCCGGTGTCGGGCGGTTACGCGTGAGCACACCAACCACCGAACGCACGACCCGGCGCCGGTCACGGGGTCGGTCCCTGCGAGGGCCCCGAGTCGATATCGACACCCGTCCATCGGGGCGGCTCGGCATCGTCCAGGACCTCGAGGGCCCAAAGGTGCGGCTCGGGCTGCTGTGGTTCGTACTCGGGTTGGTCGCGCTGATACTCAATGTCTTTGTCGCCGCAGTGCTCTTTGCCGTGGTCGCCGGGTTCGCAGCTCACCAAGCTGCACTTACCTGGCAACGCGAGAGGGAGCCGGTGCAGGTGGTGACCGCGGTAGTTGCTGCCGCTGGCTTTCCTCTGGCTGCGGCGTTCAGTCATGTCACCGCGGGCTTCTGGGTTTTGCTCTTCACGGTCGGGTCGCTGGCGGCTGCTCTGGTGAGAACCGACAAGGACGAGCTGCCGATGCGCGAGGTGGCCTACACGCTGCAATCGTCGCTCTTTGTCGGGCTGGCCGCAGCTTCACCGATCCTGGCCTTCCACGAAGACAAGCTGGCCGCACTCGTACTCTTTGTGTTTGTGGCGGCCTACGACTGCGGCGACTTCCTGGTTGGGGCCGGATCCCGTAGCTCGATCGAAGGTCCGATCGCTGGCGCGCTGGCGGTGGCCGCATGTTCGTTCAGCCTCCAGGTGATGAGCCCAGAACCGTTTGTCGGGGCCGTGGCCTGGATCTATGGCATCGCGGTCATGATCTTCGCTCCGGTCGGCCAGGTGGCGGCATCAGCCATGTTGGCCCGATGGACCGACCGAGTCCCAGCGCTGCGGCGCCTCGACACCCTGATCGTGGTCGGCCCCATCTTCTTGCTGATGCTGCGCTTGAGCTGAGCCGCTAGGTCCGCCCTGGCGCCCCTGAGGGTCAGCCCCGGGCGCCGGCATCAGCTGATAAACAGCTCGGCTTCCATGCCGGCCTCGCGGTGCCCGCTGATGGAGCAAAACAAGTCGTAGCGACCTGGGGCCAGACCCACCGAACCCACCGCTTCGCGGGTGAGTGCATCGATCTCCAGGAACAACCCGGCCTGGCCGTCGATGCGCAGATCATGGATCTGGTTCGATTCAGGCGACAGCTTGTAGTCGAAGGTCACCTGACCCGAGCCGACGGTGTAGCACTCCTGGTCAAACTTCAACTTGTCAGTGCCGATCACCGTCAGCGTCTGACCGTCAGCGGTAGTACAGCCGGGTGGAGCCTCAGCACTGGAACCACCGCCGCCACCGCAGGCGGCGGCGAGCGCAGCCAGGCCAACAGCAACCGCGGCAAGACGAACCGTCGGCCGGTCCCGATCGTCGCTGGAAGGTGGGCACTGCGCAAGGGGGGAGGGGCGAGTCACGCTCGCGGTACGTCGTTGGCGCATTCTCATCTGCCTCCATGGTAGAAGCGGGAGGGGCCGAACAAGGAGTCAGGGCACTGATCCTCGGTGCGAGGAAACGTCGGGTGGGCGCAACAGCCACTGAAGTTTGGAAGCGGCGACTACATTGATGGGGCGTGGACGCAGCCGAAGTCAGCCGCGTACAGGCGTGTAGTTGCGGGATTCACTGCGGATTGGCTGAATTGTTCTCCGGTTTGGCCGATTGGCACCCAACCTCACCGTTTCGACAGGTATGGACACCTCTATGGACTCTCAGCTCTCGCTCGTGCTCTCACCCGGCTACATCGAGGACCTCGATGGCCTTCCGATGGAGGACGTCCGGGCCCGGCGCACGATCTGCCAGCGTCTGGAGGCTGGACACTCGCTGATGCGTCGCATCATTCAAGGTCGCCTCGACATTCTTGGCAACGAGCTGGGTCGCCGCCAAGGCGCAGAAACCGCTGGAGAAGATGACCTGATTGGCCGCCTCCCCGAGATTCTCAGCGAGCCTCGAGCGGCAAACTCGCCGGGTCGGCCGCCGAGCACCATGGAACCAGAGCTGATCGATGATGAGCTTGCGGCCAAGGTAGAGGCGGCGATCTCGCCACAGGACCTCTCCTCGCTCGCCGACATGGACGACGCCAAGTTGGCGGCCGCCTCCGACACCCTCGCCAGACTCGAGCAGCAGGTCTCTGAACAGCGGCGGATGCTGCACGAACGGATCGATGTGGTGCAGGCCGAAGTCATGCGTCGGTACCGCTCCGGCGAAGTGAGCGTCGACAGTCTTCTGCAATAACCGGCAGGTGGCCGAGTGCGAGCTGATTCGCCGCGATTGGAATAGCTCACTACCGGCGTTGTTAGGGTAGGTCGTGTCCAAAGTTGCTGTGTTGTCCCTACACACCTCCCCTCTGGCCCAACCGGGCTCAGGTGACAGCGGGGGTATGAACGTCTATGTCCGAGAGCTGGTCGGAGCTCTGGCCCAGGCTGGCGTCTCCTGCACCGTCTACGTGCGCCGCTGGCACCCCGACCTGCCGGACGAGGTGGAAGTCGAACCGGGCTTCACCGTGGTGCACGTGCCTGCGGGCGAGTGCGACATGGCCAAGGAAGACCTTCCGGGGATCGTCGACGAGTTCGCCGAATGGACACTGGCCCACATTCGCGAAAACCCGGTCGATGTCATCCACGCCAACTACTGGCTCAGCGGCGTCGCCGGCCACATGATCAAACATCCCCTCGACATTCCCCTGGCCGTGACCTTCCACACCCTGGCTCGGGTGAAAGCTGAAACCGGCGATGCCGAGCCGGAGGCCCGGATCAAGGCCGAGTCGAAGGTGATCCGATGTAGCGATGCCATCCTGGCCAACTCCACTGAAGAGCTGGCCGAACTCCAGCGGCTCTATGACGCTCCCGGCGACCGCATCGAGATCGTGCCGCCGGGTGTCGACCATGCGTTCTTCTCGCCGGGGAATCGCGCCGGTGCTCGCAAGGCCCTCGGTTTGGGCGACGAGCCGATCATGCTTTTTGTTGGTCGGATTCAGCCACTGAAGCGGCTCGACATTGCCGTCCGAGCCCTGGCCCAACTCGAACGCACCGACACCAAGCTGCTGGTGGTGGGTGGTCCATCCGGTGCCGGTGGTCAGGTCGAACTCGACCGGGTCACCGCCATCGCTGACGAACTCGGCGTGACCGACCGGATCGTTCATGTTGCGCCCCAGCCCCATCACCTGCTGTCGACCTACTACCGCGCCGCTGATGTCGGTGTGGTTCCGAGCCGCTCCGAGTCCTTTGGCCTGGTTGCACTTGAGGCCGCGGCCTGCGGTATCCCGGTGGTGGCCTCCGACGTCGGTGGTCTCCGCACCCTCGTGGACCATGGCACCACCGGCTACCTCGTCGAAGGCGCCGACCCCGCTGACTATGCCGCCCGCCTCAACCACCTGCTCGGCGACCCCGAGGTGGCCAAAGCATTTGGCGAAGCCGGAGCGACCCGGGCCCGCGAGTACACCTGGTCGACCACCGCCGGCCGACTCCGACGGCTCTACAACGACCTCTCCACCCGCGTCCTGGTGACCTGCGAATAGCAAGAGGTGGCGCTGTAGGGTCGACGACGTGAACTCGACACCACCGGATCCGGCAACCCGCAAGGCTGTGGCCGCGTTGATCGACGACTGGCTCGGTCGCCAGGAAGCCGAGAACCCGGTGGTCGAGGCGGTCAACGCCGAACGCAAAGGTAGCGACCCGAGCGGCGTCGACCGGTGGTATGTCCGGCTGCGGGGCGAGGAGAAAGACGTAAGCGCGCTGTGGTTCACCCTGCGCCAGCGCACGCTCCACCTCGAGAGCTACGTGATGCCCGCCCCCGAGGAGAACATGGCGGAGTTCTACCGCCATCTCCTGGTGCGCAACCTTGGCTTCTACGGGTTTGCCTTCGCCGTTGGGGCCGAAGACGCCATCTTTCTTGAGGGCCAGATCGATATCCACCACGTCACCGAGCCCGAACTCGATCGTCTGTTGGGGTCGGCGTTCACCTACATCGAGCAGTGCTTCTGGCCGGCGCTGCGGATCGGATTTGCCACACGGCTGGCGGCCGCGGAAGATGTTTAGACCTGTCGAGTCTCAGGTCTTTTCATTGTATTTGGCGATGAGGCTGATAGGTTGACGATGCGCCTCGGCGGAACCGCCGTCACTCGGGGAAGTGTGACGGCAGGAACTCCGCTGGGGCGCATCCTTTTATGTCTGGTTCAATGCCGACCAGTGATGACACAGCCAGTTGCGTGAGTCGATTAGTCTTGCGGTGCATCATTTGAACCCCCTTCCCTTGAACCCCTTCCCGGAATTGCCCATGGGCCTCAGAAAAAAGATGGCGGTCGGAGCCGTCGCGCTCCTCAGCGCGCTCGGCGCCACCCTGCCGGTCTTTGCTCAAGAGGCCGGAGACGAACCAACCAGTCGCGATCAGCGCGAGCAGGTTCGCGAAGAGGCGGCGGCCGCAGCGGAGAAGCTCGATGCCGCGGTCGCGGAAGACCAGGCGCTCGAGGACGCGCTTGAGGAACTCGAAGCAAACGTCGAACTCAAGCGCGAAAAGGCTCAGGCGTCGGGACGGGCGCTCGCCGCGGCCCGGCGAGAAGTGGCCGCAACCCAGGCCCGCATCGCCGAGATCGAAGCGGAGATCGCCGCGGTGCGTTCCGAGGCCAACCGCTCGGCTGTGGTGGCCTACATCGAATCGAGTGGGGTGCGACTGAGCGACCTGTTCCGCACTGGAAGTCTGAACGACCTCGGCTCCAAGGAAGCCCTCGGGGCCAACCTCCGTCGAAGCCACACCGATGTTGTTGACGACCTGCGGATCAAAGAAGAGTTCCTGAACATCGAACGCGACGCCTTGACCAACGCTGAGGAGCAACTCAGAGGTCGCAAGGCCACGCAGGATCAGCGCCTGCGCGAAGTGGAAAAGGCCAAGCGTTCACGCGAGACCCTTCGAGCCAAGCTCGCAGGACGCATCGCCGACTTCCGGGCCGAGGTCGACGCCCTCGCCGTTGAAGAGGGTCGCCTCACCGAACAGATCCGCTCGGAAGATGCGGCCATCATCGCCTTGGCCGCAGCTGAAGCCGAGCGTCGAGAAGCTGAAGCCGCAGCAGCTCGGGCTGCGGCCCAGGCCCTGGCCGACTCCAGCTCCAATTCCTCTTCATCTTCTTCCTCATCGTCAGAGTCGATTGCGAGCCTGCCGGTGTCGGGCGGCGACGGCATGGTGTGGCCGGTCCAGAACCCCCGGGTCACCAGTGAATACGGCCCCCGTTGGGGGCGTATGCACCAGGGCATCGATATCGCGGCCCCGAGCGGAACCGACATCTTCGCTTCCGACAGCGGCACCGTGATCACCGCCCGCTGGTTTGGTGGATACGGCAACGCGGTGATGATCGACCACGGAAACGGCTTCGTGACCCTCTATGGCCACATGACCCACGACAACGTGAGCGAGGGCGAATGGGTCGAAAAGGGCGAGTTGATCGGGTGGATGGGGTGCACCGGCTCGTGCACCGGGCCACACACCCACTTTGAGATCCGCGTCAACGGCAGCGCCCACGATCCGCGTAGCTACCTGCCCTAACCAGACTCCTAGCCCCACGACCTGCACGCTGGCGGTTCGGGTGGGGTTCGGTAGCCTCGGTCCATGAGCTCGACCAGCGATAACCAGCCCGACGGGCCGACCCTGCAGATCATCGGCGGCGGCCGGATGGGAGAGGCGCTGGCCGGTGGCCTGGTAGCAGCTGGATTCTGCGCGGCCGAAGCGATGGCCATCATCGAACCGGCGGCCGAACGTCGAGCGGAACTGGCCGAGAGCCTCCCGGGTGTAATCCTGGCCGACACACCGCTCGACAACCTCGACACCGTCGTGGCCGTGAAGCCGGGAGTGGTACCGACCGTCCTGTCCACGCTGGCGACGACGCCGACCACCCGCGTGCTTTCCATCGCCGCCGGAGTTCGACTCGACACCCTTGAAGCCGCAGTCGGTGCCGGGGTGCCGGTGATTCGGGCCATGCCCAACACACCGGCTCTTGTGGGCCAGGGTGCGGCAGGGATCGCCGGAGGAACCAGCGCAACCGGCGATGACGTGGCCTGGGCGCGTCGGCTGCTCGAATCGGTTGGTTCGGCGGTGGTGACCAGCGAGGCCCAACTCGACGCGGTGACCGGCCTGTCGGGTTCGGGGCCGGCCTATGTGTTTTTGATGGCGGAAGCGATGATCGAAGCCGGCGTGCTGCAGGGCCTGCCCCGCGACGTCAGCGCCACCCTCGTGGGTCAGACGCTGCTCGGAGCCGGAACACTCCTGGTGGAGTCCGGAGAAGACCCTGCGGTCCTGCGCGCCGGGGTCACCTCGCCGGGAGGGACTACCGCCGCTGGTC
>CALAML010000201.1 GCA_937925845.1 uncultured Acidimicrobiales bacterium
AGATAGGCGGCGCCGGCGCGGAACTCCTGGCCCCATCCGTCGGGGCTGCGACCACCTTCGGGGAAGATGAGCAACGACCACCCCTGCTCGATCAGCGCCGCCATGGTGTCGCCGGAGCGGCGGTTCACCCGGTTACGTTCGATCGGGACTGCGTTGAGGGCAAAGGCCGACATCGTCGACGTGAACCGGTTGGTGAAGAAGTAGTCGGCCGCCGCGGCCACCACGAGCTCGTCGCGCCAGCGGCGTGGGAGGCCCGCCAGTACCAAAGCGACATCGGCGTGGCTGTGGTGGTTGGCCACAAAGATGGCGTTGGTCGCCGACGGTCCGCTGCTCAGCCGGTCGAGCCGGTCGGCACCCTGGACTCGCGGCGCCGCGATGGCACCGATCGCCGGACGGATCACGCTCTGGCGCACCACTCGTCGGCCCACCTGAGCGCCCGAGGTTCGGGCCCATTCGGTTTCGAAGTCGATGCCGTTGGTTGATCGTCGGGGTGGCGGCTCAACCCCGTTGGGGATCGGCGGTGGCGCGAAGGGGAAGGTCCGTCGTCGCAGCCGACGGCCAACGGCATCGAGCGGCGCGAACAGGTCGGCCATCAGGAAACGTCGGCCATGAGCACCGGTGGGTTGTGCACATGGGTGACGGTGGGTTGGGGGCCGACCACGTCGGTGGCCATTTCGAGGGCGTCGTTGAGCGACGAGGCTGGGCGGAAGCCGAGCCGGCGAACCGCTTTGGTGTCGCCACCCACGATGATGACCCCGCCGAGGTGGTCGAGGGCATGGGCGCCCCAGTACCACATGTAGAGCGGGTGGACGCCGTGGTAGGCGTGGGAGGTGCGGTAGAGGTGGCGGTACCACTCGTCTTCGGCGAACTGCTTCTCGTAGTGGTGGGCCATCTTGTGGGGGTCGGTGGTTTCGGTGAGTACCTGTTCGAAGAAGTCGATGTAGCTCGGGTGGTGCACCGGGTGGAATTCCCAGGGCGTGGGGTGGCTCATGATCAGCACGCCGCCCTCCCGCACCACCGGGCGGCCCCGGTACATGTTGAAGAAATAGCCGAGCCCCAGACACATCACCAGGATCGGGTTCATGATCGAGTTCACGTTGTAGGGGCACAGGTAGGGCAGGCCCATGGTGACGATGTCGGTCTGGCCCTCCACCGGTACCGCCTGTTGGGCGTAGACGTGTTCGGTGGTCACCTTGTGGACCGCTTCGATTTCGCCGGCCTGGACCGACGTCATCTCGAAGGGAGCCCGCCAGTTTTGGAACACTCGGCGGCGACCCTGAGCCGGCATCCGGTCGAGGCCCGACTTCATGGCGATAAAGGCGGCGCGGTCGCGTCCGCTCCATTCCCATTCACGCTTTTGCAGCACTGCCATGGGGCCGGTGGTGCCGAAGGTGTTGTTGTTCACCGTGGTTTCGATCTGGAAGATCTTCACCCCGGCGTTGCGGATCACGTCGCCCTGGCGCCAGTTGGCCGAGTGCAGTTCGGAGTTGTGCTGGTCCATGAAGGAGGTCGAGGCCTCCATCGTTTTGGGGTTGTGGTGGTGGCGCAGGGCCCGGTAGCCGGAGAGTCCGGTGGCCGTGCTTTTGTGGCCGCCGTCCATCGAGACCAGGTTGATGTTGACGTACACCACCAGGTCGCTTTCGACGGCTCGGGTGGAGATCTCCACCTCTTCGCCGGCGCCGGTGGTGCCGAGGTGGGTCATGCCGTCGGGGTCTTCGGCGTCGTGGTTGTAGAGCTTGCCGTCGGGGGCGAAGGCGTCATAGATGCGGTCGCCCAGGCAGTGGCGCAGTTCGGCTTCGGTCATGCGCCGATGCAGGGCCAGGGCGGCGATGATGTGCACGTCATCCACGCCGACTTCGGCGGCGATGTCGAGGACCGCTTCGATCACCCGTTGGCGGATGTCGGGCTTGCGCATCTGCGGCAGTGGCAACGAGATGTCGTCGAAGGCGATGGTGAGCTTCATGCCCGCGAACAGTTGGGCCCGCAGCGGATCGGCATCAATCGGGTTGTCGAGAGCGTCGCGAATCGAACCGTCGGGGTCGGTGAGGCCGGGCAGCGGGTCGGGCGGGTAGATGATGCGGGAGCGTCCGGAGGGCAGTGGTTCGAGCCGGAAGTTCTCGCCGTGGTGGAACAGGATCGGTGGGGTGGAGCGGTCGACGTCGAGGACCAGACCGGGCCGGGGCCGGGTGCGCGAGCCCGCCACGCTGGTGCGGGTGGTGGCTTTGCGGCGACCGATCGGCGATCGGGGCGGGCGGGGTGGGGTAGTGGTCACGGTGTTCCTGCTGCGGCGGACGGATCGTAGGGTTGGGGCTTGGCGTGGCGGCGAAGTTCGGAGGCTCGGGGGCCGATGGGGAGGAGTCGTCCGGGTGAGCCGGGGGATTTGGTCCACTGCTCCACCAGCCAGCCGCGTTTGCGGGCTACCGCGGCCAGTCGGGTTTCGGGGTTGACCGCCACCGGGAAGCCGACCGCTTCGAGCATGGGTAGGTCGCTGGTGGAGTCGGCGTAGGCGACCGATTCGGCCAGGTCGCAGTCGTGGGCTTTGGCGTAGTCGATCAGCGCCGCGGCGCGCGACTCGCCGGTGGGGGGCACGTCGAGCAGCTCGCCGTCGTAGATAGCCACGTCGTCTTCGTCGAGCACCATGCCCAGTTCGGCGCTGATGATGTCGTCGAAGAGGGGCCGCAAGGGTTCGACCACCAGGTCGAGGGCGCCGGTGATCAGCACGGTGCGGTGGCCGAGTCGGCGGTGTTCGCGCACTCTCCGGATGCCGTCGGGGTAGCTCTTGGCCAAAAGGTCACTGAACAGTTCGGCCGCGTCTTCGGCGAGCAGGTCGACCGGCGCGTCGTTGTAGCGGCGGTAGAAGAAGCGGAGGAAGTCGCTTCGGTCGCTGCGGTCGAGGCTGAGCAGCGACGGGCCTTCGGCGATCAGCTTCGTGGCCAGCTTCAGTCGTTCGGTGCGGCCGAGGCGGCGGGTGGCTAGCCAGGCGTAGGAGGCCACCACGTTGGAGGCGATCAAGGTGTTCTCGAGGTCGAACGCGGCCAGATGACGTTCTTCGGACAGGATCTGGCGGCGGCGGCGTTCGCTACGGTCGGGTCCGGTGGTGCGGCCAGGGGTTGTTTTCACCCGGGCGCTCTCCACCACCGACGGCAGGTGGATGGTGCGGACGTAGTCTTCCCAGTCGATAACCCGGGGGTCGAGTTCAAAGTGTTCAACCTCGGCCGCGCTGGGGCCTGCTCCCTCAGCCTCGAGGTCGAGCCGGAGCTGGTCGAGCTGATCGACTTGGTAGATCGCTTCGCACTGGGTGTAGGCGCCGTAGAGGTCGACGTAGGTTTTGGCCCGCTCGGCCATCTCCCGTTTCTCGGCTACTTCAATGCCGAGCTGGGCCTGCTTGCCGCGCAGCGGGAGGGCCTGGAGGCCGCGTTCGGCGATGCGCAGGCCGGTGGTCGCCCGGTTGAGCTGGGCCTGTACCCGACCCCGGCGGGGGAAGCGCCACTCGGGCGGGATGATCGGCTGGCCGTCGCGGTCGTAGATCGGGTTCTCCTTGAACCAGCCGCTGACCAGCTCCACCAGTTGGCGGTAGCGCAGCGGG
Source organism: uncultured Acidimicrobiales bacterium (assembly GCA_937925845.1). Taxonomy (GTDB): domain Bacteria; phylum Actinomycetota; class Acidimicrobiia; order Acidimicrobiales; family CALAML01; genus CALAML01. Next base: position 3,587 of record CALAML010000201.1, read on the forward strand.
TTGGCCGAGCCGGAGGCCACCTGGGTCACATCCGGTTCATCGAGGGGGCCGCGAGCGGCCACGGCCAGGATGGCGTTGACCACCAGGTCGACCGGGATCACATCAACCACGCCTTCGGGCACGCCGGGGAATTCGCTAAGCAGGCCGCGGGCGTAGGAGATAAGGACCGGTTCGGCCATACGGAAGCCGCGGATCCAACCCGGCGCCGGCTCGGTCAGTGCCGATTCGATGATTGACGGCCGCACGATCGAGACCGGCACGTCGCCGCGGGTTTCGATCAGCGCCTGTTCGCCGAGGGCCTTGGTATAGGCGTAGGCGTCGGGCCAGCCGAGGGAGGCGGCGCGGGCCCGCCCGGCATCGACCAGCGCATCGCTGGCCCAGCGCTGCCGCAGCTGTTCGGTCTTGGCCGCAAGGGCGCCGGTACCGGCTGCGCCCAGCTCCTGACGGGCCGCCTTGGCGAATTCGGCCAGCCGTTCGGGGGTGCGGCTTTGGGCGTCGAGGTCGCTGCGGATGCGGCGGGCGCTCTCGACTTCGGCTCGCCAGTTGATGTCGAGGGCGAAGGGTCCTCCGGCCAGGAGTTCCTCGGGGGCGTTGCCCCGCCGGTTGCCAGCCACGTAACAGGTCGAAACCGACACCAGATGGGGCGTTGCGCCGAGGTCGGCCAGGGTCATGGCGATGCGGTGGGGGCCGAGCAGGTTCACCTCGACGGCCGTGTCGAGCGCGGCATCGAAGGAGACGGTGGCCGCCGAGTGGATGATGGTGTCGCAGCCGGCCAGCGCCGCTCGGCCGGCCTCGTTGAGGCCCAAGCCGTCGGTACCCACATCGCCTTCAACCACGGTGACCCGTTCGGCGATGAACTCGTTGAATCCGTCCATGCCGTGGCGGCCACGAAGCTGGTCGAACGCATCGTTCTTGAAGATGTCGCGGGCGGCCCGCCGCTCGACGTCGCTGCGCTTACCGGCCCGGATAATAAGGACGAGCCGGACATCGGGAATCGATCGCAGCAGCCGCTCCACAAGCGCGGTTCCCAGAAACCCGGTCGACCCGGTTACGGCGATGGTGCGCCCGGCAAGCTGTGCATCGATCAAGGACCAGTTTCTACCAGCTAAGGAGAAGGCTCGGCCAAGCAGCACCACCAGGCGCCGAAATGTCGGAAGAATGCGACAAAATTTGTCGGATTCTTCCGACATTTTGTGAGATCGGACGTTCTGGGGTCCATCCCAGAAAATCGCTGGGTAACACCGCGAAGCGGCCCGCCGAGTTCGGCGGGCCACAATCGCATTCTCAGTTGATGATCTCGGTTGCCTGCTGCGCCTACGTGGCGATCAGGGCCGGGTCGCAGGTCAGGATCACATTGGGGTCCGATGCCAGTTCGCACGGGTTGTCGACCGGCGTCAGGGGGTCGCCGGTGCAGAACTCAACCGGCGTGCCAATGAGGGTGACGCCGGTGTTCATCAGCGTGCAGAGTCCGGGGGTGGTCAGCTGCCAGTTGGTGCCGTTGTTCACCATCCGGGCTTCGCCAACGCTGAATCCGGCGACCGTTATCCGGAGGTCGACGGTCCCGTCTTCGTTCAATTGGCCGCCGGCGACCTCGATCGCTACTCCGCCTCCAATGTTTGATCCACCGGACTGACGCAATACCTCAAGGAGTCCGGCGACCACGTCAGATTCTTGCAGGTAGGGGGCAGTTGCGGCTGGACCATCTTCGATCGAGGCGATCATGGTGTCGAAGTCCAGGCCGGCTTCAGCGACCTCGATCGTTACTGGCGCTCTGGGGTCGACGCCGATCTGGTTCGGGTCACAGTTCAGACCGCCGACGCTCCCGCCGCTATCGAATACCGCCTGGCACGGATCGGCGATCGGGGTGAGGGGGTCTCCGGTGCATAGTGTTGGACCGTCGTCGAAATCGAGCAGCGCGCAAACGCTGGTGGTCGGAAGCTGCCAGACGTCGTTGATGCGTTCGACCGGGACCGTTACCGCTCCAACCTCCACATCGACCCGCCCGGGCTCGATGAAGGTAACGCCAAGAATGGGGGCAAATCCACCGTTGGGGCCAAAGAAGGCAATGTTGGTCTGGCGGAACACTTCGATCAATCCGGCCACCTCGTCGGGGTCCTGGAGTACTCCGCGGAGGGCGCTGGGGTCGACGTAGTTGTCAAACAGAAACACGATGACTTGCTGAGCCGCCTGTTCTGAACCGACGCGCTCGATGTCCTCAGGGGTGATAGGCGTATCGAAGGGGTTGGGGTCCGTGGTTGGCGGAGCAGGCACCGGTGGAGTAGCCGTTGGTGGAGCAGCGGTCGGGGGCGTGCTCGTCGGTGGTGTTGGTGCCGGTTCTTGAGTGTCGTCGGTTCCGACTGGGCCCGCGGGGAGGCGTTCGATGTCGAAGCTGATCTGGGCGTTGAGTTCGTCGATGGTGTCGATTGAGGTTGGGTCGTCCCAGGCCAGGGGCCCTTCGGCGGACACCGTGGTGCCGTCGCGTGACTGGATCACGTAGCTGATGCTTTGGTAGCGCTCGTCGTAGGGGAGGGTGAATACCGCGATTGAGCGATCGAGGAGGAGCCCCGGTGAAAGGAACGTAGAGGCCCGCTGCGCGGTGATATTGCGGAAGATCGGGTAGCCCTGGTCATCGACGGGCAGCGAGGATTGGTCGAAGTCCGGTCCGTGGAACTGGATGAGGGCATTGCCGAAGTTGTCGAACTGGTCCGCAGTCACCGTGATCTCGAAGAGGTCGATGCTGGTGCCCGAGTTGCGGGTCTGAGCGTCGGCTGCGCTGCCGAAGCCAGGACTGCTCAGCGCCAGGGTGCTGGCTACGAGCGCGATCGCGGCGACGAGAGCCAGCATCAGGCGGGAGTGGGTCGTCCGGGTAGCGGGTGGGCAGGTAGGCATTGGTTCTCCTCGGTGAGCGGCTTCGTATCCCCTCGGTCGGTTCCGTTCTACGCGTGGTCAAGGAAAACCCTCAGAGGCAGAATCGCCCAAAATGAGGAATTACCCAGCCCCGCCAGAAGGGAGTTCGCTGGCCCGCCAACGTTCTCCTTGAGTTGCGCTGCGAGGGGCCCGAGCCAAAAAGACACCAAGAGTGTTCCGCCACCCAGCCATGCCACCCAAAGTGGCAGCCCGTTTCCCACGCGATCTCGCGCATCCCACCCGAGCCCGCGCATCCCGCCCGATCAAGCTCCAACCCATCAAGATCTGTGACGCCTGGCGCGTCAAAAACTTAAGCGCTGGGCGTCACGAGTCTTGCAGACACAAGATCTGTGACGTCTAGCGCATCAAAAAGGCGCGCTGGGCGTCACAATCTTGATCAGCGGAGCTTGCTGCGGCGCTCGTGGCGTTCGAGGGCGAGGCGGATCAGTTCGTCGATCAGTTCGGGGTAGCTGAGGCCGCTGGCTTCCCACATCTTTGGGTACATCGAGATGGGGGTGAAGCCGGGAATGGTGTTGACCTCGTTCAGCAGCAGGCCCCGTTCCTCTTCATAGAAGAAGTCCACCCGCGCCATACCTTCGCAGCGCAGGATGCCGAAGATCTGCTTGGCCAGTTCGCCCATGCGGTCCCGCACGTCGGCGGGCAGCGGGGCCGGGATTAACAGCTCGGCGACGCCGTCGAAGTATTTGTCTTCGTAGCTGTAGAAGTCGTCGCCGGGTTTGATCTCGCCGGGCACCGACACTCGCGGCGTCTGGTTGCCGAGCACCGCGATTTCAATTTCCCGACCGTCGATGCCTTCTTCGATCAGCACCCACTCGTCGTAGGAGAGCGCCAGCTCAAGGGCACCGTCGAGGTCGCTGCGGGTGTCGACTCGGCTGACGCCGATCGATGAGCCCATGTTGGCCGGCTTCACAAACAGCGGAAGGCCAAGATCTTCAACGATGCCGTCGAGTTCGGAATCGGTCACCTTGCCCGACTGCAGCGTGGCCCAGCGGGCCTGGGGGATGCCGTGGTAGTCGAGCATCTCCTTGGCCTTGATCTTGTCCATCGACAGTGCCGACGACAAGACGTTGGCGCCCACGTAGGGTACGCCGGCCAGTTCGAGAAGACCCTGGACGGTGCCGTCTTCGCCGTTGGGCCCGTGAAGCAGGGGCAGCACCACAACCCGTTCGGTCGGGTCGGGCGACATGACGGCACCGGTGGGGGCGATGGCGGTGCCGGTGGGGTCGAGTTGGTCGGGCAGCGCGCTGGGACCGGCTTCGAGGGCCAGTGCGGCGGCGTCGGCGATGGCCCAATTGCCGGTGCGATCGATGCCGATCGGCACAACGTCGTAGCGATCGGGGTCGACCGCGGCCAGCACGTGGCGGGCCGTGATGCAGGAAACATCGTGTTCGGCCGATTGGCCGCCGAAGAGCACTACGAGTCGAATTCGTTCACCGGACACAGCCAAACCTCAGTCGTGGTCATGAGTTGTGACACCCATGTCGGCACCTGGCGTTTCCACGTTAGTGGCTATGCATTGCGGTTCAGTTTCAACCGGGAGTTTCGGGGAGGCTCCCTGGGTGCCTCGCCGGTTCCACCAAGATATCGGGGCTACCAACCCCGCCGGAGGACAACCCGGGCCCCGGCCATTGCGTCGTGCCAGCCCTCACCCTTGGTGCTGGCGTTTATGGTCAAGCCGATCGACAGCGCCAGGAGGAAGGGCAGGATGCCCAGCACGAAACCCCACAGTCCGAAGCTGTCGTTAGACACTCCAATGCTGACAATGGTGCTCACGATCCGCCAGAAGTTTCGGATCAGCGATTGGTTGAAGGCGATGTTTTGCCCGTCGGACGAAACCACCTTGAGGCCGAGTAGAGCCTTGGCCGGCGTGGCCCCAAACATGCTCTCAAAGCCGGCGTAGTAGGCGGCGACAACGCAAAGCTGAACCACCGCAATAGCCAAACCGACACTTGTTTCTGTGACTTCCCACGGTCCGAGGGTGATGACCAGACCGGCGAGGAGGAAGGTCGCTATGGCAATAGCGATGTTGTCGAGAATAAATCCAAAGAACCGTTGCACGGTGCTCGCCGGGACGAGTCGGTTTGGCCGCGTGCGGTTGTGTAGCGGTGCAAAGGACTTTGCCGCCTCGTCCCAGTCGGAATTGGAGAAGTCTCTGTAGTTGTCTTGTGGGGGTGCTGCCATGTCGTCGATGCCGGCCAGCGGATCGTCGAACGTTCCGGCGTCCATGCCAGGCGCGTCGAACCAGCCACCCCCGATGTCGTTTGGGTTGTTCGCGGATGGTGCCGACATCACTACTTCTTCCCTGTTGGCGTCCCCCGGAGATACCTACGGGGGCACCACGTTGAGTTGAGTCCCGATTGAGCCCCGACCCGGTGAGAAAACGGAACAGGGTTCCCTATGTCTTCGGCCAGTTTGGCTCTCCACCTAAGAACGGATTTGCCCACGCCCCGTTGGCCTGAGCCGCACTTCGGTACGGGTTGGCGCGGTTGGCGGCCGACCTCGGAGGTGGACCTCGGAGGTGCTGTCTGCAACTTGTCTACCTTTCGGCGACACGGACAACGCTGTCACCACCTTGGGAGGTTCGTAGATTTCTTCGATTTCCTTGCTTACTGAACCGCGTTTGCTGCCGACTGATGGGGTCACTTGCCGGGTTGTTACCCACCTTTCGCGTTTCTCCGACAGACTGGATACCGATGAAGTTCTCCACTGGTGACCTCACCTCCGCTACGGGCGGAAAGCTCTGCGGCAGCCCGGCCATGGTTGACGGGGTGAGCATCGATAGTCGCACCGCGGCCAACGACGCCCTCTTTGTACCGATCGTGGCCGAGCGTGACGGTCACGACTTCATCCCTCAGGCCTTGGAGGCTGGCGCCGCCGCATACCTCACATCACAGGAGCCGGGGGAGGGTACGTCGATTGCGGTCGCCGACACCGCCCAGGCGCTCAGTGATCTTGGTGTGGCGGTTCGACGCCGCATCTCCGGTGAGGTGATTGGTGTTACCGGCTCGGTCGGCAAGACCAGCACCAAGGATCTTCTGGCTGCAGCCTTGGCTTCAAGTGTTGTCACCTACGCCAGCGAGAAGTCCCACAACAACGAACTCGGAGTTCCTCTTACCCTGTGCAACGCTCCCGATGATGTGGCTGCGTTGGTGGTGGAGATGGGCGCACGTGGCATCGGCCATGTGCGTCAGCTGTGCGACATCGCTGCGCCCACGATCGGTATCGTCACTACGGTGACGGCCGCCCACACCGAGTTGTTTGGTTCGGTTGAAGCGGTGGCCGAGGGGAAGGGCGAGTTGATCGAATCGCTTCCCGCCACCGGCACCGCAGTGCTGAACTCCGACGTGGATTTGGTTGCCGCCATGGCCGAGCGCACCGAGGCCCGCGTGCTTACCTTTGGAGCCGCCGGCGACGTTCGGGCCGAGAGTGTGAGCCTCGACGACAACCTGCGGCCGAGTTTCACCGTCGCCTCGCCGTGGGGTAGTCACCAGGTGGCGCTTCAGGTGGCCGGTCTCCACCAGGTCGACAATGCGCTGGCCGCCTTCGCCGCCGCTTGTGCCGCCGGAATCGAACCCGATGCCGCAGCCTGCGGTTTGGGTACGGCCGCGCTGTCGCCGTGGCGGATGGATCTGCGCCGCACCGCCGGTGGGGTAGTTGTGATCAACGACGCTTACAACGCCAACCCGGCCTCGACAACTGCCGCGTTGCGGGCCCTTGGTGCCCTCGAGGCTCGCCGCAAGGTGGCGGTTCTTGGGGTGATGGCCGAGTTGGGTGATCAGGCCGAGTCCGGTCATCGCGAGGTTTCGGATCTGGCCGCCGAGCTTGGCATCGAGGTGATTGCGGTAAACGCCCCGCTCTTTGCCGGGACCCATGTTGATGGTCTTGATGCCGCTCAGGTGAGCCTGGGTGAGTTGAACGACGGCGATGCGGTGCTGCTCAAGGGCAGCCGGGTCGCCGGCCTCGAACGCCTCGCCGCCAAGCTGCTGGCGTAGCGAGCGGATCCGGTTCGAAAAACGAGAACATCCTCACCCGGATCCGAGTGAGGATGTTCTCGAATGACCTACCAGGGTCCTCCCGCGTTGTTGGCGGAGAACCTCGGGTTTAGGAGGCCAGGTTTGCGGGTGTCGGTGCCGCTGCCTGGAAGCCTTCACCGCTGGCTCGCTTTGCGGTTCCGCCTGGAGGCCATTTCTGGCGTGATCTTTTAGGTGGGCGGTGCCCGTTCGCTCGACCTGTGTGTCATGGGTTCCCCCTTTGGAGACTTCGGTGTTGCCGGTACCCGATTTCCGATTGCGATAGTTGCCATTTTCGTCCGACGTGAACCCGGCGAAAGCGGTTCTCATCGAGCGTTTTCCCCCCAGAAAATGATGGTGGTATCGCTCTTGGTGATCGGTGGTATCTGCATTGTAGGGGTCACGATTTGTGTGTCAAGCGCCACCGAGAGAAATACCTGAGGTATCTTCCCGCGGCCGTTGCTGAGCCCGGTTCAGCGCCCGGCGGGCCGGGTGAGTCGCAGGGTTGCGGGCCAATTATTGGGTGGCCCTCAACCGTCCGATCGCTCGCTGGGCCCGCCGTTGTCTCGCCGACCGTGCGTGGTGTCAGGGGCCCTCTCGGTGATCTCTTCCCGCTCATCGGTCGCCCGAATCGCCGGGCCCGCGGAAGTTGTCACCGCAGCCGGTCATAGTGGAGCCCGTGTCCGACTTCGACCTAGACGACGATGAGTTTGCCGAGTCCGCCATCGATCTCCTGCCCACGGTGGAGGGGCCGATGGAGATCGTTGCCGACGCCGGTACCCGCCGTCTTCATGAGCCCGATGTTGGCCAGCGTCCCGGCCCGCGGTCGTTGTCGCCGTCGAGTGCCAGCGTCTACCGCACCTGTCCTCGGCGGTGGAAGTTCCGCTACGTCGACAACCTGGCCGATCCTCCGGGCGAGGCCGCGCTGGCTGGCACCTTCGCCCACCGGGTGCTTGAGGTGTTGATGCAGCTGCCCGGCGCTGAGCGGTCGATCGACCAGGCCAAGGTGCTGGCCCGTCAGCTGTGGCCTGAAACCGAGCACGATCCCGATTTCCAGGCGTTGGAGCTCGACGACGACAAGGGTCGTCAGTTCCGGTGGCGGGCATGGAAGGCCATCGAGGGTTTGTGGCGGCTGGAGGATCCGTCGCAGGTCAACGTCGACGCCACCGAGGCCAAGGTGTCGGTCGATCTGGGTGGGGTCCCGTTTCGGGGCATCGTTGATCGGGTCGACCGCGGCCCTGATGGTGCGCTGGTGGTGGCCGACTACAAGTCGGGTCGGGCGCCGAGCGAACGCTTTGCCGAGTCGAGGTTGGAGCAGGTGCTGTTGTACGCCGCCGCGGTGCAGGCCGAGCGGGGCGAGATGCCGAGGCTGGCCCGGTTGTTGTATCTGGCCCAGCGCACCATTGAGGTGGAGGTCACGATCGACCGGCTGGCCACGGTGGTCGGCGACCTGGGGGAAACCCATCGGTCTCTCACTGCCGATATGGAGGCCGAGTCGTTTGATCCCACGCCGGGGCCGTTGTGTGGCTGGTGTCCTTATGCCGATCGTTGTCCGGAGGGTCTGCGCGAGGTTGAGAGCCGCTACGACAGCGGACGAATTCGGGTCGACGCACCGGCGCTGGTGCACCTGATCAACCCGGTCACCCCGCCTGCTGCTGGTGGGGGTGAGCCGGTCGCAACGGCTCAGGCAGCCCCGTCGACCGCTACCCGGTAGGCGGCCCGCACCGCCGATCCGTCGGCTTGCGGTTCGACGGTGGTGCCCGCGCCAAGGCCCCATCGGGCGCTGAGGGTGGCGAGGGCGTTGGTCGAGCCATTGGACCCGGAGGGGTCGGCGAGTAGTGCGGCCTGAAGTGCGGCGCCGGTAGCCACGGTTTCGTCGGTGTCGGGCACCACGATTGCCTCGCCGTGAAGGTCGGCGGCCCGTTGGCGGTAGGCCGAGGATCGCGAACCCCCACCGATCAGGTGCAACGTTCCGTCGGCGGCTACCCCGGCTTGGCGGAGGGCGTCGAGTCCGTCGAAGAGCCCGCAGAGCACTCCGTCGTGGGCGGCGCGGGCCAGTGCTTCACGGGTGGTGGTGTTGCGCAGGCCTTCGAAGCCGCCGGTGGCGTCGGGTCGGTTCGGGGTGCGTTCGCCATCGAAGTAGGGGATCAGGGTGGGGCCGTCGAAGGTTTCGACCGACGTATCCGCGGGCGCAGCCAGGGCCAGTTCGCCGAGGCCGGGGGCGTCGGTGCCGAGCCAGCGGGCCACGGTGTCGGTCACCTTGGTGGCGTTGAGGGTGCACACCAGGGGGAGGAAGCGGCCGCTGGCATCGGCGAACCCGGCCACCGATCCGCTCGGGTCGTGGCTGGGTTTGGTGGACACCGAGTAGATGGTGCCGGAGGTGCCGAGCGACAGCGCCACGTCGTTGGGAGCCAAGCCGAGGCCGAGGGCCGCGGCCATGTTGTCTCCAGTGCCGGGGCCCACCACGATGCCGGCTGGCAGTCCGGTGGCCGCCGCCGCTTCTGCGGTCAGTGCGCCGGCGGGCGCGTCGAAGTCGAGCACCTGCGGTAAACGGTCGGCCCAGGGTTCGGCCCCGTCGCCCGGTAGCGCCTCGCTGAGCAGTTCGAGTCGGTAAGTGTTGGTGACCGGGTCGAACCATCCGGTGCCGGAGGCGTCACCCCGGTCGGTCACGTGCGCTCCGCTCAGCCGCCACGTGAGGTAGTCGTGGGGGAGCATCACCCGCCGGGTGCGGGCCACCAGGTCGGGTTCGGTCTCGGCCAGCCAGGCCAGTTTGGCGATGGTGAAGGCGGCCACGGGCACGCTGCCACAGCCTCGGGCCCAGTGCTCGGCGCCGAGTCGTTCCACCAGTGCGGTGGCTGCCGCCGCACTGCGGGTGTCGTTCCACAGCGGTGCCGCTCGCAGCGGTTCGTCGTGCTCGTCGAGCAGTACCAGCCCGTGTTGTTGTCCCGCTACGGAGATGGCAACCACGTCGCCGCGGCGGTCGCCGAGTTGGTCGAGGGCGCCGATCAGCGCCTGCCACCAGTCTTCGGGGTGCTGTTCTGAGACCGGTGGGGTGGTGGCCGGGTGGGGCGCGCTGGCCGTGGCCACCACCGTGCCGGTGGCCAGGTCGCGGGCTTCGACCTTGGTCGATTGGGTCGAGGAGTCAACCCCTACTACCAGGGGCATCAGGCGATGCGTTCGATGTAGCGGGCCACCAGGTTCTCGAGTAGTTCCTGGCGTCCGGAGACCGGCGCCGGGTCGGCGCCGGCCAGCGTGCGGTCGCGAAGGGCGGCCAGGTCGGTGGATCGGCCGGTGATCTGGGTGCCGAGTTCGCCGTCCCAGCCGGCATAACGCTCGCTGATCAGGTTGGTGAGGGCGCCGTCTTCGAGCATCGCCGATGCCGCCAGCAGCGACTTGGCCATGGTGTCCATGGCGCCGATGTGGCCGTGAAACAGGTCGTCTCGGGCGATCGACTGGCGCCGCATCTTGGTGTCGAAGTTGAGTCCGCCGCTGGTGAACCCACCACCCCGGAGGATCTCGTACATACCCAGGGTCATCACTTCTGTCGACATCGGGAAACGGTCGAGGTCCCATCCGAGTCGGTCGTCGCCGGAGTTGGCGTCGATGCTGCCGAACACCCCGGCGTCGAAGGCGGACGCGATTTCGTGGGCGAAGTCGTGGCCCGAGAGGGTGGCGTGGTTCACTTCGATGTTCACAAACAGTTCGCCCAGCAGGTCGTAGTGCTGAAGGAAGGCGTGCACCGCAGCCACGTCGTAGTCGTACTGGTGCTTTGTTGGTTCCATCGGTTTCGGTTCGAGCAGCAGCATTCCTTCGAAGCCGATTTTCTTCTTGTGCTCCACCACCATGTGCAGGAACGTGGCCAGGTTGTCGCGTTCGCGTTTCATGTCGGTGTGCAACATGGTGTCGTAGCCTTCACGGCCGCCCCACAGTACGTAGTTGGCACCGTTGAGTCGGTTGGTGGCGTCGAGGCATTGGCATACCTGGGCTGCGGCGTAGGCGAACATCTCGGGGTCGGGGTTGGTGGCCGCGCCGCCCATGTAGCGGGGGTGGGAGAACAGGTTGGCGGTGCCCCAGAGCAGTTCGGTGCCGGTGCGGGCCATGTGGGCTTCGGCTTCGTCGATCATCACTGCGAAGTTGTCGGCCGTCTCGGCGAAGGTGTCGCCTTCGGGGGAAATGTCGACGTCGTGGAAGCAGTAGAAGGGGGCACCGAGCTTTTCGAAAAACTCGAAGGCCGCCGCCATCTTCTGCTTGGCGGCGTCGAGGGGCGCCGCATCGCTGTTGATCCAGGGTCGGTCGAGGGTGCCTCGGCCAAAGATGTCGGCGCCGTCCCAGGCGAAGCTGTGCCAGTAGCAAACGGCGAAGCGAAGATGCTCAGCCATGGTCTTGCCGGCCACCACCCGCTCCGCGTCATACCAGCGAAAGGCCAACGGATTGTCGGAGTCGGGCCCCTCGTAGCGGATCGGTTCGGCAACGGTAGTGAAGAACGATGACATGGCCAGAGCATACGATGTGCCGCTCGGGGCCGGGCAAGGTTCGGCCACCGGGTGGGGCTTCCAGCGGATGGCCCTAAGAAATTCCCCCGCCCGGGCATCCCTCGACGTGCGATCTTGGGCAGGGCGACTTCTACAGGAGGCGACATGCTTGACATCCCGGAGGCGGTCCGCGCCAAGGCGATGACCGCCGGTGTCGGCGACTGGCTCGACGCGCTCCCGGGTTTGATCCACGAGCTCGAGACAGATTGGTCGATGACCGTCGGTGCGCCGTACGACGAAGGCACGGAAGCCTACGTGGCGGCCGCCGAACTTGGCGATGGCACTCCCGCGGTCCTCAAGCTGGTTGTGCCCCGCGACGATCACTCGACCCGCAACGAGGTCACGGTCCTACAACTCGCCGACGGGCGGGGCTGCGCAAAACTCCTTCGCCACGATCTCGACCGGGACGCTCTGTTGATGGAGCGCCTCGGGCCGTCGATGCACCGGCTGGGTCTGCCGCTCGCCGAACGCCAACGCCTGCTGACCGACGCTGCGTCACAGTTGTGGCGACCGGCGCCCGGCTCTGGCCTGCCCACCGGCGCCGACAAAGCTCAGTGGCTGATCGATCACATCCTGAAGTCGTGGGATGAACTCGACCGGCCATGCTCGGAACGAGCGGTCGAGCACGCGGTGGCCTGCGCCGAGCGGCGACTGGCTGCCCACGACGACGAGCGGGCCGTGCTGGTGCATGGAGACGTCCACGAGTGGAACGCCCTCCGGGCCGACCGCGGCTTCAAGCTGGTCGACCCCGACGGCTTGGTGGCCGAGCCCGAGTATGACCTCGGCGTCCTGATGCGGGAGGATCCGCTCGAGCTGCTCGAAGGCGACCCCCGGGAGCGGGCCGAGCGGCTCGCCGGTTGGTGTGGGCTCGACGCCGAAGCGGTCTGGGAGTGGGGTGTAGTCGAACGGGTCTCAACCGGATTGGTGGCGACAAGAATCGGGCTCCAGCCGATCGGAAGTCAAATGTTGTCCGCCGCCGACCAGCTAGCGAGCGATGCCTGACGGCGCATGGCCCGGCTGACGGCGGGTGGCCCGGCTGACCGAGCCCAGAACCGGTGGTCGAATACGCTTGCCGCATGTGTGAAACCGGTGGGGAGTTCCGCTTTTGTACCTGCGCCGATGATGAGCCGTTGGCGCCGCCGATGTGGGTGCTTGAGCGCCATGACCCAACGCTCCCAGGCCAGCGGGTGAAGGGCCGGGTCAGGGTTCTGGACTGGTCCGACGACGAGTTGAGTTCTCGCGATTCGATCCTGGCCGCGCTGCGCGAGGGGGACTGTTTCGACTTCGCCTACGAAGCGGATGTTGGTGATGTGTTTGAGGTGCGGTACGACGCGGGCCGCCCGCCATGGCGGTATCGGGTTGAGCCGGTGGCGGACCAGGTGGACACTGTCGAATGGGCCATCGACACCAGCGATAAACTCACGTTCTGGCGCACCCAAATGGTGCAGGTCAGCGCCGGTCCCGTCGACTGGGCTGCGTCCTAGCGGCGCTTCTCCACGTACTTGCGGTAGGCCTCCGCTGATTCGCGGAGTCCGGGGTCGGCGGCGAAGTGGTGCTCGAACTTCTTCCAGGCTTCTTCGCGCTTGTAGGGGATGAACTCGGTGGGGAAGTAGCCCTCGTGGGGGCGGTACTCCTTGAGCAGTCGACGGGCGACGGTGGCTTTGTGCACTTCGTCGGCCCCGTCGGCCAGGCCCATGGTGGGTGCGGCCGCATACATGTCCTGCAGCGGCGTGAGGTCGGTGGTTCCGAGCGAGCCGTGGATGTGGAGGGCATCGAAGGAGATCTCGCGCAGTACTCGGGCCATGGTGAACTTCACTGCGGCGATGTCGGTGCGGGCTTCCTGGGTGGAGGTTTGGTCGATCTTCCAGGCCGTCTCGAGCACGTACAGGCGAAGCATCTTGAGCTTGGCGTAGCTCTCGGCGATCTTCTGCTGCACCATTTGGTGTTCGGCGATGATGGCGCCGTGGCTCTCGCGTGAGAGGGCCCGCTCGCACATCATGTCGAAGGCCAGGGTGCACTGGGCGATGGTGCGCATGGCATGGTGAATACGGCCACCGCCGAGTCGCCGCTGGGCCAGTACCTTGGCGCCGTCTTCCGGGCCGAGGAGGTGGTCGGCGGGTACTCGCACGTCGTTATAGATGATGTGGTTGTGGTTGCGGGGCTTGGGCATGATCTCCACGCCCGGGGTTTCGCGGGGCACCACGTACATGCCGTTGGTGCACATCACAAAGAGGATGTCGGCCACTCGTCCGGCGCTGGTGAACCACTTCTCGCCGTTGATCACCCACTCGTCGCCATCTTTCACCGCGGTGGTCTTAAACAGGTTTGGGTCGGAGCCGCCTTGGGGCTCGGTCATGGAGTAGGCCGAGAACATCTCCTGGTTGAGCAGCGGGGTGAGCCAGCGTTCCTTTTGTTCCTCGGTGCCGTAGGCGGCCAGCATTTCCATGTTGCCGGTGTCGGGAGCGGCGGCGCCGAATAGTTGGGGTGCGGCCGGGTAGCGGCCGAGGATCTCGTTCATCAGCCCAAGCTTGAGCTGGCCCAAACCGGGACCGCCCAGCTCCTCGTCGAGGAAGAGGGCCCACAGACCCTGGTCTTTGACCTCCTGTTGGAGCGTGCGCACCAACTCGCGCACTTTCGGGTCGGGGGAACGCACCGCATGGGGGAAGATGTGGCCGAGGGGCCCAACCTCTCGCTCGCAGAAGTCCTGAATCCAGTCCAGCTTCTCCTGAAACTCGGGGTCGGTCTGGAAATCCCATGCCATGGTGTGTTGCTCCTCGTCGCTTCGCTCCAAGAAGTTCTATCGCGCTTGGAGCCAATCTTGCCGGTGCGAGTGGCAATTCTCGCTAGGTGCAGGCCGCGGCTCGGCTGATTTTGGCGATTGAGGCGTCGAGTCGAGCTTCGAGGGCGGGCTGGGCCACTACCGCGGCTTCGATGGCGTCTACCACCGGGTCGTAGTCGGCGGAGTTCACATAGAGCACGATGTCGGCGCCCGATACGAAAGCCCGGCTGCCGATTTCGCCGGCGGTTCCGAACTGGGTGACGCCTCGCATCGAGGAGAGGTCGTCGGTGATGACGATGCCGTCGAAGCCAACCTGGTTGCGCAGGTACTGGTAGGCCGGTCGGCTGATCGATGCGGGGAGGTCGGGGCTGAGGCCGGGAATCCGAAGGTGACCGATCATCACGGTGATCGGGGTTTCCCTGGTGAGTTCTCTGAAGGGTTCGATGTCCCAGCCTTCGAGTTGGTCGATGGGGTCGGTGGTGACGGCGTTGGTGTGGGAGTCGCCGCTGGCGCTGCCGTGGCCGGGGAAGTGTTTGAGGGCGGGGAGTACGCCGACGCTGCGCAGCCCGCGGGCGAAGGCTCCGGCCTTGGCCGTGACTTGGGCCGGTTCGTCGCCGAAGGCCCGGTCGCCCACGATCGGGTCACCGGTGGCTCGTTCGACGTCGACCACCGGAGCCAGGTCGTAGTTGATGCCGTGGCTGAGAAGCTCTTTGCCTCGTTTGGCGGCGATGGCTTCGATTTCTTGGATGGGCCGGGTTGCCATTTGGGCGGCCGATTCCATCTGCCCGTTGACGTTCTGGATCGCCTGGACGCGCCCGCCTTCTTCGTCGGCGGCGAAGAGCACCTTGTGGGTGTCGGCCAGGGTCCGTAGCGCCGCGGCCGAGGTGGTGGTGAGGTCGCCAGCCACAAAGATGCCGGCGGGGCTATCGGGTCGGGCCAACAGTTCCGCACCGGTGGTGCCGAGACGTTCCGGCGTCACGCCGATCATCACCACCCGAGCCGCCTTCTCCCGCAGAGAAGAAGGGGGAGCCGGACAAACAGCGGTCAGGGGAGCCGCAGGGTCGGCGGGAGCCGCAGGGTCCGCAGGAGCGCTGGTCGAAGGATCAGGCGAGTCCGATGTCGGAGGTACGGCGGTGGTGGTGGAAGTAGTGGAGGTGGTGGAAGTAGTGGAGCTGGTGGTCGAGGAGCTGGTCGAGCTCGAAGAAGTCGAAGAGGAAGAGGAAGAAGGGGGAGTAGAAGTAGTGGGGGAGGAGGTTGAAGAGCTCGAGGTCGAGCCGGTCGACGTCGAGCTGGTCGAGTCCACCTGGTCAGTTGAGCCTTCCGACTCCGTCGAGTCTGTCGACGATCCAGCCGAGTTCGAATCTCCCGAGTCCGAATCCCCACAGGCCGCGCTGAGCGCAACAACGAAGGCCGCCAACAACAGGAGCGCGCGGGCGCGACCAAGTCGGCGATGTCCGCTGCGTTCGCGGCGGGGGGCATCGTCGATGTTGTGGTGGTGAGGCTGCATCAGGTCCGGCCGGTTGGGGGAGGGCTGCGGGCCCACTGTCGGCCAGCACGCTCGCGGTTTGAGGCGACCGGTTTACGGACGCGTCAGCGGGCGCCCTTCAAGAGTGCCAGTCCGGACCTGGAAGAGGTATTCGGGGTGCGGAAATCGCAGCGAAACGGGTGGGAAACCCGTGTTAGCGGCGGCGGCTGCCGAAGGTGGTGGGGGCCAGCAGGCCGGCGTTACGGCGCCACATTGGCTCGGTGGTCACCAGGGTGCTGAACAGTTCCTGGAGCTGGGCCTGGTCGCCAACGGGGTAGGCGGCAAAGCCGAGGTCGTCGAGGTCGGGGCATGGGCCTGCGGACCTTGGACGCAGTGCGGCCGGAGCCGGCGGGGCCTGGGTAAGGGGCGAGGAAGTAAGCGGCGAAAGCAATGACATCTGTCAGTGATCGGCACCTCGGCCGATGAAGTGGAGCAGTTTTTGCGGGGTTAGCATGGCGCCATGGCCAACGACTCCTCCACGGTGCGGGCGCGCCGTGTTTTGGGGGTTGGGGAGCACGCTTCGCCCGACGAAGTTCGGCGTTCCTATGTGAAGTTGGCCCGGACCTATCATCCGGACCGTTTCGCCGGGGCTTCCGCCGCGGAAAGGGCTGCGGCCAACAATCGGATGCAGGAGATCAACGACGCCTGGCGTCAGGTGCGCGAGCAGCCGGCCGCGGCCCGCCGGGTTCGTGGCACCGCGGCCCCGAAGGCGCCGCCGTTTCCCGAGCCAGTGGAGTACGGCAAGGGTTTGCCGCCGTTGATCAAATTTGGACCATGGGTGTTCCTGCTGATCCTGTTGGCTGCCATCTTTGTGGTGACCGCCTTCGCCGACTCCGGGCTGTCTGACACCTCGCTTGACGCAACCGCTGCTGGCGACGCAACGGAGGACAGTCCTGGTTCGGAGAGCTCCGGTTCAGAGAGTTCTAGCTCTGCAGCTGCGACCTCGGCCGGTACTGCAGCGGCCGATGGTTCTAGCTCCGAGACCAGCGCCGCGAACGAGATACCAGTGGCTGGGCGCCGGATCGCCAGCGCCCAAATCGAGGCGGTGCTCGGTCAGTGTGTTGAGGTGGTCGACGGAGTTGTTATCGCCTTTGCCGCATGTACCCCGCAGGCGAGCGGAACGCTTGAGGCAGCCAAGGATGCGACCGGAGCATGCCTTAACGGATCAGTGCCGGTGCATCATCGGGATCTTGATATCGGGATGTGCCTGCGACCCTGGGGTAGCTGACCGGCCCGGCTAACGAACCGAGCCAGCTACTCGGCACAGATGGCGTAAACCTCGATCTCGACGGTCATGCGCGGGTCGATCAGCTTCGACACTTCGACCATGGTCGACACCGGCCGGACGGCGTCGAACGCGGCGAGGTGGGCGCGTGACACTTCAGCGTTGTCGTTGATGTCGGTCACAAAAATCACCGTGCGCACCACGTCGGCCATGGTGGCGCCGGCTTCTTCGAGGGCCTGTTTGATGATGTCGAGAGCCGAGACCGCTTGTTCATAGGTGGTGGTGCCGTCGAGACAGTCCATCGCGGCGCAGGTGCCGGCCACGTGAATCTGGTTGCCGACCCGAACGGCCCGGCAGTAGCCGTGAACGTCTTCGAAGGGGCTGGCCGAGGAGATGTTGATGCGGGGCGATGCGGGCGCCGGACTGTCTGGTGAGGTCATGTTCGGCATCCAATCAGTCGGTAGGGGGTGCCCGCAAACGATTAATGGAGATGAATTTCGCTCAAAATCTCGGTCGGATCGGCCCCAGCCCGCCGCCGAACTAGAGCAATTTGGTCACTCTAAGTGCTCAAGTTCTTCGGGTATTTGACGAACATTTGGGTATGGAGCAGTCCACTTCGTCACCGTCAGTGACCGTATCTCGCAACGTGATTGTGCGGCTTCGCTGCGACTCGTGTGCCGTGGCTTGGTCGGGTGTTCCCAGCAGCCACTGTTGGGTGTGTGGCGGTCCGGGCGAAACCTGGAACCTCGCCGTTACCACCTACCCCGAAAGCCGCGATTAATCCTCGTTGGCCAATCTGGCGGTCCGGTAGTTTCCGGGTATGAGCAGTTGGTTTGAAGGCCTGTTCGGTTTCGCCGAGTCCGAGGCCGCGATTCATCAGAACATCGTGGTGCGGGGTCAAACGCTTCGTTCCAAGGCCAACGGCCGCCAGTTCACCCATGGTTCGCTGACCACGCCGACGGTCGGGGAGTTGGTCGAGCATGCGACTGACCGGGCGTCGGAGATTCCCGGCACGCTGCGCGTGAGTGAGGAGGTGGCCGATGCCGCCGACCTGCACCTGGATCCCGGGAATGCGGGCGCGCTGTTTCAGGTGGCGTCGCAGTTCAACCTCTTGGAGATGCCGGGCCCGTCGGTGACTCCCGCGGAGGGGATCACCGGCTACGTGCACGATCACACGCAGGGGCCAGCCTGCGCGGTGGCGTGTGCCGCAGGGACGTTGCATCGCAATTGGTTTGATCAGTCGTCCGACGATCAGATCGACACGCTGGCCGATATCGGTGAGCTGATCGGTAACGGTGACGCCGACGATGGTCGCTACTGGAGGATGGAGAACGGCTACGCGCTGTTGACCGGAGTCGACGTCTCCACCTCGCAGGTGGCTGCTAGTGGCGACGCCTTGCGGATCGGGATGCAGACCGGCACCGAGGTAACGGCGATGGACGCTCCGGGTCATCTGGTGACCCAGGCCTACTGCTCGGCGATCCCGTTGGGGTATAGCGGTGTGGCCGGTTCGTCGGTGAACAACTTGCCTCGGATGGTGTTGAACGCCAGCTATCGCGCCACCCTTGCCACCTCGGTGGTGAACGCGGCAACCACCGGCAACAACCGGGTGTTTCTCACGCTGGTTGGCGGCGGTGTATTTGCCAACCCGATCCCCTGGATCCTCGATGCCATCGAGGCCGCGGTGGAGCCGTGGTCCGGGGCCGATCTCGATGTGAGGATCGTGAGCTACGGAGCCCCCAACCCGGAGCTGCAACCGCTGCTGGGTTAGTGGTAGCTGGCGGCGGAGCCCGCTACCGGGGCGTCTTTAACGAGGCAGCGTCGCCGGGTCGTAGCCGAGGGTCGCGGCGACGGGGTGTAGGAGTTCGGCGACTGGGGCGCCCACTCCGTCGAGGAGTCGGTTCATCATCTGGAAGGTGGCGCAGACCCCAATGGCCCGGTCGGTGGCTTCCGGTCCGGCCGCCGCCAGCAACGCGTTGCGTTCGGCGGTGGGCGGTTCGGACGTGTTGTTGGTCATGGCGTCGATCAAGGCCACGAGCTCCGGGCCGTGTTTCAGTGGCGGCGCGACGTCGGTCGAAACCACGGCGATGTCGAGGTTGGTGTTGTTCTTTTTGCTGCTCACACGGAGCAGGTTGGCGTGGCCGAGCATTCAGTAGAAGCAGTCGTTGAGGTACGAGGTGCGCGCGGCGATGTATTCGATCTGGTCGCGGTCGAGGTGGTCGAGCACCCCGAAGTCGCTGAAGATTTCATCGACGGTGACGTAGCTGGGTTCCAGCAGGTTGCGGAGTGCGTCGCCTTCGGCGGGCATGGCATCGAGCACGTGGGGTGCGAACAGCTCGGAGGTGGCGGGCACCCAGCCGTCGGTGCGGGTGGCGTCGGCCACGATGTTGCCGGTTGGCGGTTCGGTCGATGGTTCGCCCAACTCCGGCAGGCTGGCGCCGAGGCCACGGGCGTAGAAGTCGATGTGGGAGAGGCGGCCGACCACACCGACGGTTTCGAGGTAGCGCCAGCGGTCGAGGCCCCGCGCTTCGAAGTTGGCCACCAGTTCTTCGGTGATGCCACCGGCGTCGGCAGCCAGCCAGTGGGCCGCTTCCTCGATCAGCGTGGCGTCGGGAGCAACCGAGTCGGCCCCGGCCCAGGCGCGGCGGGCGGCGAGAATCACCAAATGCCGTTCGGCCGCAGTCAGTATCGGGCCCGGCCCGCAGAGTTGTTCCCAGCCTTCACAGAAAGCGGCCAGGCGAGCAGCAGAGGGAGTAACACCAGCATTATCCAACATGGCCCAACCGTACCCGGCCCACCCAACCCGGGTCGGAGCCACCACGGCCAGTAGAGAAAGCCAGCAAAGAAATGGCTGGTGGGGAGCCCAGCCCCACCGGCTAAGATCATGGGTCCCGGGCGATTAGCTCAGCTGGCTAGAGCGCTGCCTTCACACGGCAGAGGTCACAAGTTCAAGTCTTGTATCGCCCACTCACCGAAACCCCCGCATTGGCGGGGGTTTTGTACGTTCTGAGCGGACAGTCATCGAGCCGATTGATGCTCTCAGGACACACTGAGGACACAAGCTGTTTGAGAAAGCCTGATCCCTGGTCGCCGGCAGCTGCGAACGAGTGCGAAGATTGGGAACCGCAATCGACGCTGGGATCGTCCTAGGTGCGTTGGCCGTAGCGCCCGATTCGGAGGCAGTAGTGGGGACCAAACAGATCAACTGGGCGGGAGCCCGCCTCGCCAGTTCTCTCTTCTGGTTCTCCGTGGCCCTGTCGATGTTCGCCGCCGCCTGCGGTTCGACGGGCGACTCGTCTCCGAAGCTGGCCACCGAGGAGTCGGACTCCCAGGACGAAGCCGCAGCTTCTCGACAGGTAGCGGGACTCGATGTTCTCTGGAATCGATCCCTCGGCATCGAGTGCGACGAGCGGGCTGGCGAGCCAGAACTCGGGTATGGCGCAGTCGGCTGGATCGTGCTCGACGAGTTGCCATCACTGGTCGGGGCGGCCGAGGCGATCGACGGCCGCAGCTATGGCTTCGAAACTACTGCTGGGTTCGCAGTGGGCGACGCGATTCAGCACGTTGGGGTGGAGCTAACCAGGCCTGTGGACACTGTCGTCCTCCGCGGTTCGCAGGAACGGACGTACCGCGAGCTCGAATCTGCGTGGACCCCGGACCTTCAGGCTGTGGTGGTGTACTTCGCTCCGACCGAAGTGACGCTTGAGAGCAGCCGTGTCCTGCCACCGGATATCGGCACGCTGAAGGCATTGCTGGTGATGAACGAAGCGGGAGATGTTGGTGTTGTCGCTCGGGATGTGGATCACTGGCAGTGCACTTCCGTCCATGATCTCGAGCGGCAGGTCGACTTGTGGGTAGATCTTCACCGGTTGGATCGTGACGATCTCGGTGGTTGGTTTCTTCCCAGGGTGGAGTCGACAGAGGCGGATTCGCTCGCCGCCTTCGTTCTCTCGGGTCATGAGAACCAAACGCAGCGCATCCTCCTCCGCCGAGAGTGGATGGCGAGACCCGTGGCTGAACGTCACTTCGGCGAGCCTGGCGTTCCGCCACGGGTGCGGCAACGAATCTCGGGGCGCATGCTTGCTGTCGGGTTGCCTCTGTCTTGGACCGAGGTTGGTGGGGCACTCTGCAGTCGCACGGCTGCCGGTTGGGGAGACACTTGTGCCCCCTTCAGTTCGGGCTACAACGGCGGTCAGATTGTGGGGCTTAGTGTGCAACAGTTCGACGACCAGCCCGTGGAGGTAATGCTCGTTGCCGACCCGAACGGCTTTCCGCACCGTGACGGCGTGTCACTCGGATTCGTCGGCGACATCAACGAAACCAACATGCATCCGGTGCCTGTCAACGGCGAAGACATCGATGCGCAGTCCTTTGAAGAGATCCGGCAGCTGGTTGAGTCTGGCCAAGCGTTCATCGGCCGGCGGGGCGAATAGATGGGGCGGCGACAAGCTAACTACCACGAGAGGGTCGAAGCCCAAGAGGCTGCCAAGGCGCTTTTGCCGGATGTCGACTTGCGGAAGGTGCGGAACGGGATGATCGTCCTGTTTGTGCTTGGGATGGCTCTGTTCGCCGCCGGCTTTTGGCTGCTCGGCCAAGCCGGCGATGAGGCCCTCGCTCCGGCCCTATCTTCGGACCATCCAGAACGCAGGTCTAGCTAAATGCGCCGCATCAGCGTTGCGATGTTTGTTGGCTTGGTGTTTGGTGCAAGCTGCGCTGGGCAGGGTCATATCGACTGCGCTGGGCCGCCGGAGTGGGAGACTGTCGAAGCGACTGTGCTCGAGGTTGGCGGTGTTCGGCAGACCGATGATCAGCCCGCCGCACAAGTTCTCATCCAAGACGAATCCGGCGTTGGCCGAGAGATCTCGGTGTGGGGAGCGCCCGACAAGCTCGAGGTCGGTGCGGCATACCGTTTCGAAGTTGCAAAAAACGACGAAGCGTTCTTCGGGTACAGCGGTAAACCCGAATGCTACGAACCCTTCCGAGAGTCGGTAGAGCTGGGAGCCTAGCGCTCAGAACGATTTGCGCGAGCGCTCATAATAGCGACCTCGTGCCGCGCGACTGATATTCGGTTGAGGAGCCGTTGCTTCTTGCGGAAATGTGGTGCCATGAATGATGAACCGTTTTCGCAGTTCGTTCGGTGCCGGCTCTTCCCGGCGGGAGACGCTGGTGAGCACGAACATGGGCTGGGGTCAGACACTGATTGGGCGGAGGAGCTGAGGCAGGCGGCGTTCGCTCTCCAACAGGTCGGCCGCTTCCCACGCCTAGAAGATGTTGTTGGTCAGTCAGCGCCTGGTCTGCGAATTATGGAACAGCTGGCCGAAGATGTTGCAACGCTTGCCGAGGCCGAGTTTGAGAAACGATCCCTCTCCGCAGCGTGGAAAGCAGAAAGCCCGGGGATAGAGCGCACCGCTGCGTATCGCTCGCTGCGGTTCGTCGCAGATGGCCAACTGGATCTATTGACTTCCGTAGCGCACCTGGTTACCAACCTTTGTGCAAAGACCATCGCTCGACACCCGCGTTGGTTTGTCGTTGACTACACCGCTTTGTCAGCCGACGCACAGCGCTTCGCACTTGACGCAGATGGCAAAAACGACCACTGGTGCAACGCCAATGCGGGCTCGCTAGAAGCGGTCACCGAAATGGCTGCATCTACCAATGATGCCGAGATGGATGCCTTGGCCAAGGCGCTTTGGGCCCTGAACGTCCCTGAGTGGGCGCCAGCGATCCGACTCAGGGGTGCTCGGCACCATAAGGCGGAACGTTCCGGCGCAGAAGGCGTGGCCCACCTGCCACCAGTGGATACGGGTGACGTAATCGGGGTAGTTATGGGGCGGTTTCACGCAACGTACCTCGGACCGAATGGCACTATCGACGCGGCCGAGGCCGCAGTCGAGCGCCTCGAGCAAGTGTGCGCCGCCTCGTCGGCAGTGATGGAAAAGCTCGGCACAGCGCTCGCGAGTTTTCTCGAGGCGTGGAGGGCGGCAGATGAGTACTTGGCCGACCCTACGACCGAACCCATCGACTGGAGTTCAGACTTCACACCCGAGGCATCGGCCAATGGCAGACCGTTTCCCTACCTCATCAGATTTCACACGCCCGGCATGACCCCAGAGGCAGCTCGAACACTCGCTGGATTTCATCGCGACCCGGTTCCCGGCCTTGCTGTCTTTAGGACCGCTCCGGACGTCTGCGAGGTCACAGTCTTTGACCAGGACTTCGGCTCAGCCAAGCGCAGGGCCGAGGAGTACTTTGCAACGATTGGAGCCGATGTTGCCGGGAGCCAGGCTGTAAGCAGGATGTAAGCGCCTGGGCCGATGCTGCTTGCGTCGCGAGCGCTGGACGAGGTTGCTCACGACAGATCTAGCGGCTGCCAGTGAGCCGCTATCGGAAACAGATCCGCAGCCCCGGAGACCTCAAACGGAATTGCCGCGAAGCAAAATGTTGAGCCCGGCTGCGCGATGTTCTTGGACTTCGCAAGAGCGGTGGACGACTCAAACAGACGCACTGCTTCAAGTGCTTCGAGGAGGCGTCCAAGGAATGCCCGCCGTAGATGGCTTGCAACTCGCGATTGCGGCATCTTTCGAAGCCGCTCAAGCAATGAAACGATCCCCGGCAGGGCGTCGAATTCCACCTCATTCGACTGCTCCGAACCGGGTGACTGAGAAACGACCCCGACTAGTCGCCCGTCTTGGCCAAACACGGGGCCGCCACTTGCTCCGCCTCGGCTCGAGAGGTTGAGGATCAGAACGTCCTGTTTCGAAAGGTAGTTCGGCCCGCGGCCGGCGATGTGTCCTTTGCTGCCGATTGGCGTGAAACCGATGCCGTGCAGCATTGGAAAACCCAACGCAAGTACGTCTTCGGCGGGGCGTGGGTCTCGGGTCCGGACGGCTCGAGGCCACGGCTGCAGCGCTCCATCCGCTTGCCCGAGCTTTGCCAGCGCGAGATCTGTGCCATCAGGCAAGTTCAACGGGGTGAACGCCTGCAATATCGGCCATCTCGTCTCCCCCTTGTCGTGGACCCACACGACCCGATGGTCGTAGACGTCCTCTAGGCAGTGACGGGCAGTAAGAACTAGGTCGGGCTCTATCAAACAGCCAGACCCGAGATCGAGGTCGTCGCCGGCCCGGCGCTTGCCTTCGATGCCAACCAGGTTCGTGTGGCTCATCGCCGAATAGACGCCTTCGAAACCAAAGAGCGCCGCATGCATCCTGCCGGCGTTGCGTTCACTCAAGATGCTGTCCCTGTCCCAGATGGAGGCGAACATCTCCGCTCCGGAGACCCCGATGGGCAGGCGCATCAACAAGCCCTCGGCGTGTAGCCGGTCCAGAATCCAGGAGACCTGCCCGATATTCACATCCGAGATTCCTAACCTCATCCCGATGAGGTGGTGTATCGAGGGAGCGTTGGAGGCCATGACAAATGGCGCTGGTAGGGCGCCCGCGATGTCGGCTGCCATTAAGACATGCTCATGATCGGAAATGCCGTCAGCGCCGTCCGCAGGGCGGCTCACGCCCGTCGCCTAGCTACTGCATCGCGCAGGTCGACCACAGATGCGGAACTGGTCGATTCAGACAGCATCTGGTTAAGACGGTCGGTCACCGCCTGCTCGGTCTCAGGCAGCAGATGCCCATAGACATCCAAGATCGTCGAAACGGACGAGTGGCCGGCCCGAACCGCCAACTCTTTCGGTGAAGCGCCAGCTGCAATCCATAGGGCAACCGCGCTGTGGCGCAGGTCGTGGACCCGCAGCGACTGGTTGAGGCCGGCTGCCTCCACCGCTGGCTTGAAGAAGCGTCGCCGCCACAGGCTGAGACGGATCGGTCCACCGTTCGGCGCGGTGAAGACGAGATCGCTCGGCTCCTTGCCAGCAAGAAGGGGAGCGAGACCGTCACAGAGGGTTCTCGGTATCGGCACCGACCGTCGACCGGCAGCGGTCTTCGGCGGGTGTCGGCGGAACTCTCCCTTGGTTTCGACGAGTTGCGACACGACGAAGAGTCGACCGCGGATTAGGTCGACGTTCTCGGCCTGTAGCCCGATAGCTTCAGAGGCCCGCAGCCCACAGTAAGCGAGCACTCGGATCAGAGCGGCGTATCGCTGATCGATGGCTGTGGCCAACGCATCGACCTCGGCGGGCTCGAGGAACCGCTGCTCCTTGCGTTCGATGCGCGGCAGTGGGACGCCGTCGCAGGGGTTCGCAGCGATCAAACCTGAGCGCACGGCTGAGGCGAGCATCTTCGACAGCAACTGGTTGATCTTGTGGACTGTCGCCGGAGCCTTGCCAGAGGCAGACAGGTCGGCGACCCAAGCACAAACGTCGATGTGGTCGACTCGCGCCAAGGGAGTGGTAGCCCACCGGGGCAGAACGTGGTTGCGGATGTACGAGTCATCCCGCTCCCTGGTTGATTCCCTCAGGTCCACCCTTGTCTTGGCCCCTTCGACATGCCAGTCACCTACCGTGCGCCGACCTAGCGCCGGGTCACAAAACGATCCATTGATCATGTCCATCGAGATGGAGTCAAGGAAGACCTGGGCGTCGCGCTTGCGGGCGAAGCTCTTGTTCCGGTCACGTCCACCTGGGTCCCGGTAACGAGCACGGTACGGCTTCGCTCCCTTGAAGTCCGTGCGAGACCGCTCGCCAGTGGTCGGATCGGTGCGGTATCTACGGTCTTCAATCGAGCCCATGGTGCCGCCTTTGACCGGACATGTCATACCCCTCCGATTCCATGTGTTCGATTGCGAGTCGCAATCCAGTCTCTGTCATCAGGCCACCTTTTCTTGTGCTGTTTTCGGGTGGACGCGCCATTAGGCCCCTCCTAACCGCAGTGTCGATTCGTGAGCGCAAGGTCTTCTCAGACAGTCCGGATTCGTTGGCCAGGGCCACAATCGGCTTCGACGACCGATCGCACTCCATCAGGTAGGCGACGCAGAGGTACGCCAAGTCACCATTTCCAAGCTTGCGACCCCGGACAGCCGGGTCGGGCTTGAGGCGGTCGATCTCGGTGGCCGTGTATGGGTTGTGGTGCGTCAAGTCGTGTCGCACCTGGTCGGCGATGGTTCCCAGTTTGAGCATTCGCACCATTTTGCTGGTGAGAAACCGAGCCTCGGCCTGCGCTTCAGGTGCGTAGCCACCCTCAAAAGTGGCTGAAGTAGGGCAAGTCCTTAGAACATCGGAAGACTTCGGCAAGTCCACTCCGTGGCTGGCGGCCTGCTTTCTGACGGCGCTGGCGAGACCACCAGTCTGCTTTTTCAAAGCCTGGCCTCTCCCAACGGGTGTCTCGTCGCTTTGGCGGAACAGCTGCAGGCCAACCAAGTGAGGCACGCCCTCGAGGATCTCCCACCTCGTCGCCGCCGCCCAGCCATCCAAGTCCCCGTAGTCGAGCAGGGAGACATAGGTCACCGACGTGGGTTCCTCCCCGTCATTGACCCAACAGGCGCCGCGTAGCTCCGTCACAAAACTTACCCCTATCAAAATACATGCTTGCCCAAAGCTTCACATTGCCACATTCTCGGCAGCATGAAAACTCAAAACCCCGCACTACTTACCCCAGACGAGGTGGCGACCCAGCTAGGAGTACCAGTCCGGACTCTTGAAGCTTGGCGCTATCGAACCGAGGGCCCGCCGTACCTCAAGGTCGGCCGGCACGTCCGGTACCAGCAGACAGATGTCGACGCTTGGATTGCCAGCAGGGTGGGGCGTGTCTGATGGCCGCTCGACCTCCTGCATGGGCCACTCCGAGCTTGGTCCCGCTCTTCGGCTTAGACGGTCGCGGTCTGTGCCGCTGCCCGGAACGGCTTTGCAAGACTCCGGGCCGGCATTCTGCAGCCCACCTCCGGAACCTCGCCCCTCAAGAGTGGGTGGCGCGTGGGCATAACGTTGGACTGAAGCCGGAGGCTTCGGCCGGCCTGATCGCAATCTCCAAGAACCTCGTGGAGTACACCGGCGACGACTTGCTCTCCACAGCTACGCGCAGCCCGTCGGCGTATCGAGCTGGCTCCAAAGTCGTGATCCACCTGTTCGCAATCCCCCCAGGTGACTACGAACTAGTGAGCCAGACGCTCGCTCACGGGCTCACCGTTCTGGCCGGCACCCCGAGATTCCCCCGAGTCGTACCGTTTCCCCCGAGTCAGCTCCCAAGCGGCGAGTGCGAATGGTTGACAGCCGACTGGCAGTGCCTCCCGCCGCGGGTGCCGGTTGAACTCCTTGAGCGAGCCGAGGTTGGGTCGCGTCGGCCAGACGCTCATCCGCCGGTAGCAAGCCGGCCAAAAGCGACACTGCGATCAGGGGGAGCCGGACGAGGCAGCGGTCGGCGCGCACGAGCTAGTCACACCGTGCAGCGTTCCACTTTCACAGACCTCGTCCAAGCTCTGGAGGCCAATGGGTGCGCTGTATCTCCGGGTCGCCGCACAGCCCAGTGCCCCGCACATAAAGACCGCAACCCGTCACTGAGCATCGGCGAGGCAGACGACGGAACTGTCCTCGTCTTCTGCCACGCAGGATGCGCTTTCGATGAGGTGTTGGAAGCGCTCGGAATGGTTCGGAAATGAGTGCTGAATCCGCTCGGCACATCTACGAGAACGAGAACGGAACCCCCGTATTGGCGAAGGTCCGTCATCCCGGTAAGCGGTTTGAATGGCAGCGGCCGGGGCCAGACGACAAATGGCAGGCGAGCACTGGAGGCATTGATGACCTTCCACTCTTTCGCCTCCCTGAGGTACTCGGCGCGATCGCAAGAGGCCAGCGGGTGTACGTGGTCGAGGGTGAGAAGGATGTCGACACGCTGCGCGAGCTCGGGCTGACAGCGACGACGATAGGAAGTGCCAGCGCCAGGCCGAACCAAGGGCATCTTGCGGTACTCAAAGGCGCCTGTGCTGTCACGGTAATCGCCGACAATGACAAGCCAGGCATCGAACACGCACTCGCTTGGGCTGCCTCGCTCGCCGAAGTGGGCGTGAAGGCGTCCGTCCTCCGAAGCCCGCTCGCTATCCCAAAGGGCGCTGACATAAGCGATCACCTCAACGCTGGGCTTGGCCTCGATGACTTGATTGAGGTTTCTGCTACCCCTGCTAAGAGGGCGCGCATCACATCCCGTCTGGCCAGCGAGGTCAAACCTCTCGCTATCGAATGGCTGTGGCCGGGGTACATCCCGTTGGGCATGGTCACGATGTTGGAGGGGCCGCCTGGAGTGGGGAAGTCGACCCTGGGCGCTGACCTCATGGCCAGGCTCACGACTGGTGCGGAGGCGCCTGTAGGTGGCCACCTTTTCACTGCGTCGAGTGTGGCGTACCTATCGGATGAAGATGACACCGCACGGATCGTGGTCCCAAGACTGATCGCCGCCGGAGCCGATACGGACCGAGTCCATTTGGACCTCGAGGTCGGTCTGGGGCCTCCGGACGACCAAGGAGCGACCGACCGCGTAAGGCTCGATGAGCATCAACAGTTGCTCCGAGAGCTGATTGTCGAGCATCGGCTGCGCATGATCATCATCGACCCGCTTAGTTCCTATCTCGGGCAGCACAACATCAACAGCGAGCAGGACATGCGCGATGTGCTGGACTCTCTCGGCAACATCGCTGCCGAAACCGGGTGCGCGATCGTCTTGGTGCGGCACCATAAGAAGTCGCAGACTGGTGATGCGAAGACACAGGGTGGCGGATCGATTGGGATCACTGCGGTGGCGCGGTCTCTTTTGATGGTTGACCGGGACCCAAGCAAGCCTCCCGATTCGGGCTGGTGTGTGATTGCGCTGGGAAAGTCAAACATCGCACCGCCGAATACCCAGTCGATCGCCTTTCAGCTCGCTGGTGCAGAAGTGGGCGACGGCATCGAGACGTCGCGGATCGAGTGGGGTGGGCCAACGGATGTGTCGGCAGACGAGCTGCTCGAACTTCGGGCCGAGAAGTCAACGGATCGAACGCTCATCGCCGAAACGGAGGACATGATCATCGAGGTCCTGATGGAACACGGGGGCTCGGTTGCTTCGAACGACTTACAGACCGCCATCGTCGATAAAGACGTTGTTTCCGAGCAGACGTTTGTACGGGCCCGCGCAAGCCTGAAAAAGGCCGGCCGTGTCGAGAGCAAACAGGTCAACCTCGAAGGGAAGCGGCGTTGGGAGTGGCACCTTACCGACAAACACCTCTTCGAGGAGGTCAACGCGACCAAAACCGCTCGAGAGTCAGTTGGTCATGGCCCCGCTGGCCCGAACCCGCTGCCACAGGATGACCAACTGAGCACAACTGACCCGCACAACCCCAAGTCGCCTGAGTTGTCGGGGGCCTCGGGCGGCTCCGGCTCTCCGCCAGACGCACTGAATTCGCCAGTTGCTCATTGCGCCACTGAGGGCGAAGTGACTGAAGAGCACGCGTTCGACGACGTGCTTGGCGGGGGTACTGAGCCCGCGGCAGGGGAGAGGGAGGTCCGATGACTGATGCCCTTTGCGCCCTTCTAGAAGTCGCCCGTGCCAAGGGGGCGCGGTTTGCAGTCGATGACGCCGGCCAACTGCACACGTTCAAAGCCGACACTTTCGGCCCCGACCGCCACTTCGAGGCCAGGGTCACCATGTGCGAGCGAGAGTTGCGCTCTGTGTTGCTTCTCAGGAGGACGCTCGACCCGGCAAGGGCCAAACAGGCCGCCGACATCGTTTCGGCCTACCAGCGGACAAGCGGCCTCGACCTCCGACTCACCGAAGATCAGGCCCAAGTTGAGGTACCTCAGACCCACGGCGTACCCGGGTCCCTCCAACTGCTGATCAAACGGCATCAGGGCCTGTTGGTGACGTACCTGGCGTACCACGCCGACACCGAGTCACAAGAGATGAACAAATCCAAACACCAAAAGGAAATGACCGTTGACAGCTAACGAAGAGCAGGCGTTGTCGGACGGGCTGCACAACATCGCCGAGACCATCGGTATGCACGCGGTTCAAGCCAACGAACAGTTCGAGATGATGTCGAACGCGATCTACAGACAGCTCAGGCGCATCGCCGATTCGCTTGAGACGATTTCCAGAGCGCATGAGACCGAAGAAACCGACCACCAGCCGCAGCCAGAAACGACAGGTCAAC